>JANNHK010000280.1:0-10464 GCA_031404355.1 Actinomycetes bacterium | reverse complement strand
CACCGGCCTGGCGAACACGAGTCGGGGTCTCGTCGCGTGGGCCTACCCGGGCGTGTTCTTCGAGTCGGTCGATGGCGAAGCATGGACACGCGTCGACGCCGCGACGGACGCGTTCGAACTCGGGTATGTCAACGGCCTGGTCGAACTCAACGGGCGGTTTGTCGCCGTCGGAAGCGTCGATATTCCGACGAACACGCGGACGCATGCGGGCCACGCGCGAGCGTGGGTGTCAGACGATCTCTCCGAATGGGAGTACGTGGACTTCGAGCACGACTCGTTTGCAGACGTCGTCGTTGCCGGCAACGAGGTCGTTGCGATCGACGGCCAAGGCGCGTGGACCAGCCCCGACGGCGCGAAGTGGAGCCGCGTTCCCGATGTCCGGCTGCCCAGGGCGCAACTGCTCGCGGCGACCGACTCCGGGTTCATCGCCTCGGATATCGGCGGCGAAGCCGAGGTCGCGACGTGGACTTCGACCGACGCGCGCATCTGGACCAAATCGTTCGCCCCGATCGACGGCGGTGATCAGGCCCAGGTGACCGGCATCGTCGTGCTCGGCGAAGAGCTGATTGCAGTTGGCAGCGACCCCAACGGGCCCGCAGTGTGGACGTCGCCCGTCGACGACGTCGCGTGGCAGCAGGTGCGCTAGCCGATGTACGAACCGGCGTACCTGAGGCAGACGGCGTCTGCCTCAGGCACGCCAGTTGTCGTGCGTGAGCTACCCCGAGGCCGGTGACCCGGGCCAGGGCGGGTAGTCGGGTACCTCGTCGCCTGCGGGCAACTCGGTGTAGACGCCGATCGCGTCGGGGTCGTCGAACCAGGGGAGCGAGTCCGGCCAGTTACCGGGCAGGTAGCGCTCGCCGCCCTTGACGTACAGCAACTGTCCGGTGCCCTCGTTGCCAGCTTCGTCCTCGCCGGTCGCGTCCGGATCCCAATAGATCGCGGTGGTGTCGTCGGCGGAGTTGTAGTCGGTCTCCGGCCACAAGCCGGTGCCCCACGAGTCGTGCGCGTAGGTCTTGCCCTGCTCTTCGGGCGGGTAGCCGAACATGCCGTCGCGGAACGTCTCGGGGGTGAGGTTCGGTCCCGCGAGGTGGATGCCGAGCAGCAACCGGTACGGGCCGGGGTAGAGCACGGCCTGCGAGTTCACCGGCGGTGGGGTGCCGTAGAACCACTCGTAGCCTTCCCACGAGTCGCCCAGCTCGTTGTCCTGGCGGGCCAGTGTGAGGCCGAGGCCGAACGCGTGCGACCACTGCTGCTGGTCGAAGGTGCGGCCGAAGATGGTCGTGTCGGCGAGCACCGACGGACCGATGATCCACTCGGGGAAGTAGTTCTGCTTCGTCGCCTCCTCGGTGATGTTCTTCGGCACGAGCGGGTCGGTGCTGAGGACGATGGTGGTGACGCCCGCTTCTTTCATCTGGGCGATGACGTTGGTAGCGATTTCGGGACCTTTCGCCGCATCGAAGATGTACGTGGAGCGCTTCGCGATCTCGCCGCCGTACTCGTCGGCGAACGTCTCTTCGAAGTTGTCGTTGCGTTCCTTGAACTCGTCGACGACGCGCTCGGCCTGCACCCAACCGAAGACGCGGGTTTCGGTCTGGAGCGCGGGGTCGCCCGCGAACTCGGCCGGCTGGCCGACGAGCTGCTTGCCCATGAGTTCGACCAGGTGGTCGTCGGCCTGGTCGGGCGACGGCCCCGTGGGCCAGAGATAGGGCGACACGCGCTCGACGTCGGGGCCCGGCGCGGCAACCGAGCAGGCGCCCACGCACAGGATCTTCGCCTCGACCAGCGCTTCCCAGTACACGTCGGTCTGGCCCGGTCCGCCGATCGCGGCGAACGGCTTCATGTCGATGACCTTCTGGGCGTCGGCCGCAGCGGCCGTTGCGTCGGTCGCGGCGCCGGACCCCTCGATCACGACGACGTTGAGGTGACGCCCGTACGTCTCGCCCAGCTCCTCGAACATGGCGATGTAGTCCTGAGAAGTCTGGTTGACCGCGTCGGGGTCGGTGTCGGCGCCCGCGTCCTCGACCAGCAGGTTTTGCAGCGGGTCGGGGAGGCCCTTGTACAGCACAATCAGAATCTCGTCTTCGGTGACGCCGGGCGACGTCGCGCCACCGTTCCCGGCAGCTGCGTCGTAGGGAGCGACGCACGGGTAGGCGTTGTGTACGGGCATCATCAAGCGGCCCGTGTCCGTGTCGCAGGTGTCGCCCCACTCGACGGAGTCGACGGTGCCGGCCGCTTCGGCCGCCTGGTACGTCAGCGCGATATCGGGGTTGATCTCGGTCCCGTCGTCGTCGCCGCTTGCTGCGGTCGAGTCGCTGGTACCGGTCCCCTGGACGTCGTCGTCGTCGTCGCCACCACCAAGTGCGATGACCGCGCCGATGATGATCACGATCACGAGAATGAGCGCGATCGGCCCGTAGCGACGGAGCGTCTTGCCGCCTCCGCCTCCGTCTCCGGTTTCACTCGCCATCTGTATTCCCCCCAGGATGTAGTGCCCTTACTCGCCGCGGGGTCCGCTGCGAGCAACAACTGCTTCCGACTCTCCCATGTAGGCCGAGACGACCCTCGGGTCGCGCACGACGTCGATGGGAGCACCAATGGTGACGATCTCGCCCAAGTCGAGTGCGATCATCCGGTCGGAGATCGACGTGAGCAAGGGTACGTCGTGTTCGATCACGAGCAGGCTCGCCCCCGTGAGTGTTCGGATCTGGTCGAGCAGCGGGCCGAGCGCTTCGGCCTCCTTCTGCGCGATACCGGACGACGGCTCGTCGAGGAGCAACACGCTGGGCTTGTGCGCGAGGACGCAGGCAAGGTCGACGACGCGGCGTGAACCGGTCGAGAGCTCGTGGATGTACTTGTCACGGAACGCGCCGAGCCCGAGCAGCTCGATGAGTTCCTCGACCCGCGCCTTGACTTTGTCCTCGGAGTCGACGACCCACGGGAGGTACAGCGCGGCCGCGATCGGGTCCTTCACCTCGACGGAGCCTTCGCACGCCACCGCGATCGTTTCCTTCACCGACAAGGCCGGGAACAGCCGACCGTCCTGGAACGAACGACCGAGTCCGCGCCGGGCCCGTCCGTCCGGGCCGAGGTTCGTGATGTCGTGCCCGTCGAGGGTCACGATCCCGCGATCGGCGGGCAGAAACCCCGAGATGACGTCGAACAGGGTGGTCTTGCCGGCGCCGTTCGGCCCGAGGAACCCGACGATCTCGCCCGGCTGCACGTCGAACGACACGTCGATGAGCGCGCTGATGCCACCGAATCGCTTCGCGACACCTTCGACAACCAGCCGAGGCTCGTCGTCGTGGTCCCTGCGGTGGCCGTTGCCCGACGGCTTGTCACCGACCGCCGCCTCCTGCACCCGCGTCGCGATACCGCCGTCGGCCGATGTTGCGCCTTCGAGGAAGACCGAGCGCAGCACGTCGGGCCGGTTGAGCAGTTCGCTCGTGGGGCCGTTGAACCGGATCTCGCCCTTCTCCATGAAGTACGCGGTCTCGGCGACGGTGAGCGCGACGTTGACCGACTGTTCGACGAGGATGATCGTCGTGCCCTGTTCCTTGAGGGCCTTCACGGCCTCGAGGAGTTCGGCGACGATGCTGGGCGCGAGGCCGAGCGAGAGTTCGTCGATCATCAGCAGGCGCGGCTTCGTGAGCAACGCCATGCCGAGTGTCAGCATCTGCTGCTGCCCGCCGCTGAGGTTGGCCGCGGGTTCCGCCATCCGGTTGCGCAACACGGGGAAGCGCTCGAGCACCGACTCGACCGCATCGTTGCGGACGCGCTTGTCCTTGTTGAGCCACCCCGCGAGCCGCAGGTTCTCCGCGACGGTCAGCGACGGGAACACGCCCTTGCCGCCGGGCACGACGATGATGCCGCGCGCGGTGATCTCGTACGGCGGCGCGTAGGTGGCGTCGCGCCCGTCGAAGACGATGGCACCGCCGTCGGCCGGTACGAGACCGGCGATCGCGTTCAACAGGGTCGACTTGCCCGCGCCGTTCGTACCGAGCAGGGCGACGATCTCTCCCTCGTCGACTTCGAGGTTGACGCCGAACAGCACCTGGACGTTGTCGTAGCTGACGTCGAGGTTGCGCACGAGGAGCAACTTCACGAGGCCCTGCGACCGTTGGTGCTTGACCTCGGCCTGGGCCGCGGTGGAGGTCCACACGCGGTTGATGTCGGCCTTCACGAACATGGATGCCGACGACAGGATCGCGGCGCCGATGAGGAAGATCGGGACCATGACCAGCAGGCCGGTGCGGATGCCGTACTCGTCGGCGAGCGCGCCGACAACGATGATCATGAGCAGGCCCGGCAGGATGAACAGCGACGCCATCGAGAAGCCAAGCGCGCGCACCTTGGGTGGGATCGCGAGCGAGAGCGAGGCGAAGATGCCGGGATAGAGGAACGCCGCCATCGACGAGATCAGGATGTTCGCAACGACTGCCACCCACAGCGCCGGCGCCAACGCAAACATGACCCACGCGCCCGCGATGCCGACGGCGACGACTGAGAGAAGGCGCAGTCCGAAGCCCGGGTCGCGCAACATCAAGCGTCCGGCGAGCGGAATGCCAATCGCGATCGCGGCGACCGACGCCGGTAACCCGACGGCCGAGACGATTCCCCGCTGGCCTTCGGAGAGCCCGAAGATCTCGTCGTAATAGAACGACGTGAGGAAGCCGAAGCCGATAATCGATCCCGCGAGGAACGGCAGCGAGAACCAGATGCGGCGCAGGGTGCGTACCTGCCAGAGGATGCGGACCGACTCCGCCCACGAGGGTGGGGCCTCGTCGGTATGTATGGCGTCCTCGCTGGCGCCGGCGGCCTTGCGTTCCCAGTGCCCGCGGCCGGGTTCCTTGAGCCGTCGCCCGATGATCACGAAGACGACAGTGGGGAAGAAGAAGATGATGAACGGCCAGCGCCAACCGTAGATGTCGGCGATGATTCCGCCCACGACGAGACCGACGAATTCGCCGGTCGCGTTCGCGATGCGATGGAAGCCGAACACCTCGCTGCGAACATGCGTCGGGTAGTAGTCGGAGAGCAGTGAGCTGTGCGTCGGAGTCACGACCGCTCGTCCGAAGCTGGCCCCGAACCGCGCGACGATCAAGAAGAAGAGCGTCGTGACAAAGCCGGTCATCAGGCCGAACACCGCCCAAACGGCGGCCCCGGCCACCGCGAGAATCACGCGCGGGAGGCGGTCGGAGTAATAGGCGAGCGGGATCTCGATGAGGAGACCGCCGAGGAGCGTCAGCACCGTGACCGCGGCGAAACCGCCGAGGCTCATGCCGAAGTATTCCTGGATCTCGGGTGCGACGATGTTGAAGACGGAGCGGTCGAGTTCATCGACCGCGTTCAACGCGAAGAGGATTCCGAGCGGAAACCAGGGTTCGCCGCCGCAGACGTCGGACGCGAATTCGCTCGCGGGGCGCGGCCGGTACATCTTGCGCGCGTCGCGGCTTGAGTCCTTGACCATCCCCCAGAGGGTCGGGCCTTGACGCTCACTCATTGGCCAACCCCGCGATCTGTTCGAGCTCGGGCGCTTCGACCGCGTCCGCAACGGCCGCGGCCATTTCGGGAGTGGCGTCGATCTCGTCGACCCTGCGGTCGGCGAGCAGGCTGGGTACGAGCAGGTTCTTCTTCCGCGCCAACCACCGCAGTGCGGCGTCGCGGCCCTCGGTGACCGCCGCGCCGAGACCGGCGGGCGTGATCAGCAGCACGATCAGGAGTCCGAACCCGGTCGCGAGGAAACGGAGTTGGGGCAACGGCATGTAGTACTGGATCGTGAAGACGTAGAGCGCGCCCAGGATGACGCCGGGAATCGACGCGAGCCCGCCGATCACGACCACCGTGAACACGCGGAGACTCGACGCGGCATCGAACGGGTTGTTGACGGCGTCGTTGCTCAGACCGCGGGCGTGTTGGACGTAGAGGACGCCCGCCATCGCGGCCAAGAAGCCCGAGAACGCGAACGCGACGAGCGTGGTGCGGATCGTGTTGATGCCGTACGCCTCGGTCGCGCGGCGGTTGTCGCGCAGGCCGATCAGGACGCGTCCTGTCCGGCTGCGGCGCAGGCCGTATGCCATCGCCATGGACATCGCGAGAATGCCGAGCATGACCCAGTAGTAGCGCGACTCCGTGTCGATCGCGATCGAGCCGAACAGGGTCGGATGTTCGAGCCGTTCGGTCGGGACCCACGAGAAGTAGGTGGGGTTGAGCACCCAGAAGATCACGGCGGTCGAGAACGTGAGCGTGATGACGGCCAGGCTGAGGCCGCCCGCGCGCGCGGCGGGAATGCCGATGATCACCGACGTGACCGCGCCCGCGATCCCGCCGACGAGCAGGGCGATGCCGAGATCGAGGCCGACGCTCTGTGTCACCCATGCACCCACCGCGCCGCCGATCGCGGCGAAGGCCATCTGACCGAGGCTGACGTGCCCGGCCCAACCCGTCAGTACGACGAGCGACACGCCGATGATCGCGATGACGCCCGTGTTCACGGCGATCGACAGGTCGTGGTTCGACAGCACTGCGGGCAGCGCGAGGACGAAGCCCGCGCACAGGGCGATCGTCACCCACACGGCGACCCGCACCTCGGTGAGACGGCGCATCTCCGTGGGGATCGGGCGCATCTCCTTGGCGAACTGCCAACTCGTCACCGATTGGTCTTCGACCCGGCTGGTCCGGCTGCGCCGCTGCGCGAGGAGCGCGATGACGACCACGAAGAAGATCCACATGTACTTCTGCGACTCGACGCCGGTGCTGAACTGCACCGACTGTCCGAGGACGCCCAAGCCGATTGCGGCGGCCGTGATCGTCGCCAGGCGTTCCATGCGTCCGATGACGGCGGCAGCCAGTGCCAGCACGAGCGTCGGGACGCCCAGCGCGGCGCCGAATGTGAAGCCGCCGACGCCCGCGGTGAGGAACACGGCGACGAACGCGAACACCGACGCGATGACCCACACGACGGTCTGCACCCGCGGCACCGGTACACCCAGCGTCGCGGCGCGGTCTGACCGTTCGGCGGATGCCCGGATCGCGATGCCGTACCGGCTGTAGCGCAAGAAGAGGGCGAGCCCGGTGAGCAACACCGGGACGACGAGGAAGACGATGAAGTCGCTCTCGTCGAAGATCAATCCGCCGATCTCGCGCGAATAGTCGAACGGCGGATCGAGTGAGGGCAGGCCGCCGATGAACTTGAAGCCGAACCACGGCAGCATGTAGATCGCGAGCGCGGTGAGGAGCTGCCCGACGCCGATCGTCGCCACGGTCAGGATGAGCCGGGGCGCCTTCTTGAACCGGTTGATGATGGTTCGTTCGACGATGAACCCGAGCAGCATCGCGATGGCGAGTCCGACGCACACAGCCCCGACATAGGGAAGGCTCGTGAAGATGTCGGGGATGTCGCCCTTCCGATCGGCGGCCATGATGAGGATCGTGATCTGGGCGGGGACCACGCCCAAGTCGCCCTGCGCGAAGTTGACGATGCGATTCGCGCGGTAGATCAGCGCCATGCCGACGGCGGTGAGCGCGCTGAGGCTGCCGAGCAGCGCGCCCTGCACCATGATGCCGAGCGACGGGTCCCACTTCAGGTACGAGAACCCGACCAACAGGACGAGCACGATGCACGGTTCGAGCGCCCGCCACGGCAATTCGGCGAGTCGTTTCACTGCCGCTCCAGGAAGCCGACGACGACGTCGGTGATGGCGCGGCGCGCCTGCGCGACGTCCATGCCGCCGGCGCGCAGGTGGTCCCAGGTCGAGCTGGCGGTCATGGCATCGAGCATCGTAAGACGGTGCTCATACGACTTGGTGTCGGCCGGCAACGTGGTGTCGGCCGCCCCGAGCTCCGTTGCAAAGACGCGCGCGAGTTCTTCGCGGGTGGCGCGGCGCACGGCGCGCATCGTGCGGGCGAGCGTGGGGGAGAACGGCTCCTGGCGTTCTGCCGCGCGTCGCACCGGTCCGACCTTCTCGTAGATGCGGCCACGCACGCGCATGAGGGTCGACGCCCGGTCGGCGAGGGGGCCGGTGGACGGGACCTCGACCACCATTCCGAGCACGACGTGGAGCTGGCGTTCGGCCGCGGCCACGAAGAGGTCGTCGAGGTCGTCGAAGTGGACGTAGACCGAACGGAGGGACACCCCGGCCTTTTCGGCGATCTCCCGGGCGGTCGGGCGGGGGTTGCCGTCGCCCAGCAATGCGAGGAGGGCATCGACCACGGCGGTGCGGGTCCGCTGCGAGCGGGCGGTGCGCCCGTCGGTCACTGCAGCGGTCGGCATCCGGGAACCCTAGAAATTGTTCACACCGCGTGCAACAGAGCCACTACCGTGACCGACCCGGAGCCTCGGGCGCGAGGCCAAGGAGCGACTCGTCATGCCCCACCCTGACGTCGAGCAGGAGCGCGCGCGCCTGCTGTTTGCGCAGGAGTGCCTGGCCGCGATGCGGGCGCGGACCGAGTCTCGAATCGAGGCCGAGCACGTGCTCGCGGCCAACGAGGCCGACGCCGAAGCCGTGCGCTGGCAGTTGCAACGCCGCCTGGCCTCGCTCGACGAGGACGGCAGCGCCTTGTGTTTCGGCCGGATCGACGAGGAGCGGGGCGACCGCTGGTACATCGGGCGGCGCCACGTCGAGGACGGCAAGGGCGGCCCCGTCGTCGTCGACTGGCGGGCCGGGGTCGCGACGCCGTTCTACCGGGCGACCCTTGCCGACCCGCTGGGCCTGGCGTTGCGCCGCCGGTTCGTGTTCTCGGGCCGCGATCTCTCCGATGTTTTCGACGAGGACTTCGCCGACCCCGATTCACTCGCTGGATCCGGTGGGGTGCCCGACCCGCTGCTCGCCGAGCTTGGCCGGGCCCGTACCGGCCAGATGCGCGACATCGTCGCCACGATCCAGGGGGAGCAGGACGCGATCATTCGGGCCCCGCTCGAGAGCTGCCTCGTGGTGCAGGGCGGTCCCGGTACCGGCAAGACCGCCGTCGGGCTGCACCGGGCCGCGTTCCTCCTCTACGAGCACCGGACCCAGCTCGCGCGCGAGGGCGTGCTCGTCGTCGGGCCGAACCCCGTGTTCCTGCGCTACATCAGCCAGGTGCTCCCGTCGCTCGGCGAGACGACGGCGACACAGACGACGGTCGAGCAGCTCCTGAGCCTGCGGTTCCGTGTCGTCGCGTTCGACACCGACGCCGCGGCTGCGGTCAAGGGCGACGCGCGCATGGCCGCGGTCGTCGCGGCCGCCGCGCTCGAAGCGATACGCATCCCTGCCGACGGGATCGCACTGCGGTGCCGGGCCCGCACGATCGCATTCAGCGAGACCGAGCTGCGCGCCATGGTCGACGAGATCCGCGCCCGCTCACTTCCGTTGGGCGGTCAGCGCACCCGCTTTCGCGAGGCTCTGCTGCGCGAGACGTACGCGCGGTACACGCGCGGCGACCTCCTGGGCATCGACGAGCGCGAGCTCGGTGCCGAGGTGATGGCCGACGCGGCGAACCGCAAGGCAGTCGACGGGTGCTGGCGGCCCGTGAACCCGGTCACGCTCGTGCGCTCGTTGCTCACCCAGCCCGCCGCGCTGGCGCGGGTCGCGGCCGACATCCTCACCGCCGACGAACAGGCCGCGATGATCCGCAAGCGCGCGGCCGGCGATCACTGGACCGCGCACGACCTGCCGCTGCTCGACGAGGCCGAAGCGCTGGTGAAGGGCGCGCCGCGTGCGTATGGTCACGTGGTCGTCGACGAGGCGCAGGACCTCTCGCCGATGCAGTTGCGGATGCTCGCCCGGCGCGCCCGCCGGCATTCCATGACGGTGCTCGGCGACCTCGCGCAAGCCACCGGTCCCGCGTCGCCGGGAACGTGGGAAGAGACGCTCGAACACTTGGGGAACCCGCCGGGCGCGCAACCGGCGGAGCTGACGATCGGCTACCGGCTGCCGGGCGCGATCCTCGACCTCGCCAACCGGCTCCTCCCGTACGCGGCGCCGAATGTCGCGCCGGCCCAGTCGGTACGCGATCTCGGCGACCCGCCCGACCTCCACCGACTGACTGCGGACGACTTGGTCGACACCGTCACCCAGCACGCACTCACGCTCGCCGACGCATTCGCAACCGTCGCAGTCATCTGCGCCGACGCGCGCGTCGACGAACTCACCGCCGCGATCGCCGCCGCGGGTGGCGCGCTCGCCGAACCGGGCGAAGTGTCACCGGCCCGGCCGCTGGTCGTCGTGGCTGCCGGCCTCGCCAAGGGCTTGGAGTTCGACGCGGTGATCGTCGTCGAACCCGCCGAGATCGCCGCACCCCAGCCCCACGGCATCCGCCTCCTGTTCGTCGCCCTCACCCGCGCCGTCCAGCACCTTGCCGTAGCCCACGCCCAAGACCTCCCCGAACCCATGCGTCGATAGCCCACACTGGAGACGTGGGCTATCGACGCATGGGTGGGGTTACACCACGATGCGGTAGACGAGGGTGCCGGTCGCGACGAGGGTGCCG
>JANNHK010000279.1:0-16363 GCA_031404355.1 Actinomycetes bacterium | reverse complement strand
CCCCGCAACACTGCGAGAAACGGCACGGTGACGATGCAGAGTGTCAGCGCGAGCGCACCGATTGTCCATGCGGTCGCGACGCGCCGGGAGGCGGCTGCGTCGGGTTCCGTCATGGGTTCCTTGATCGGCATCTCACCCGGTACGCCTAGTCCTTCACGCCCGCGGCATGGCAGGCGAACGCCAGCACCAGGGCCTCTTCCATCCAGGCGCGGTAGCGGCCCGACGGGCCACCGTGACCGGCCCCCAGTTCGGTGCGCAGGACGATCGGGAGGTCGGTCGTGGTGTGGGCCCGCAGCTTCGCGACCCACTTCGCCGGTTCCCAGAATTGTACGCGGGGATCGTTCAGCCCGGTCGTCACCAACATGGCGGGGTACGGGAGGTCCCGCACGTTGTCGTACGGCGAGTACGACCTCATGCGCGCGTACGCCTCCGGCTCGCGGGGGTCTCCCCACTCTTCCCACTCGGTGATCGTGAGCGGCAGGCTGGGGTCGAGCATCGTCGTGACGACATCAACGAATGGGACCTCGGCGATCAGCCCGGCGAACAGGTCGGGCCGGTCGTTCGCGACCGCACCGATCAGGAGCCCGCCCGCGCTCCCACCGCGCGCCACGAGTCGGTCGGGCGCAACGTACCCGGCGCGCTGCAGGTGCTCGGCCACGGCGACGAAATCGGTGAAGGTGTTGCGCTTGTGTTCAAGGCGACCTGCTTCGTACCACGCGCGTCCGAGTTCGCCACCGCCCCGCACGTGCGCGATCGCAAACACGAACCCCCGGTCGAGCAGCGACAGCCGCGACGGGCGGAACATCGGATCGATCGAGTACTCGTATGCGCCATACCCGTACAGGAGACCCGGTGCGGTCCCGTCGATCGGTGTGTCCCGGCGGTGGACGATCGACACGGGGACGTTCCTGCCGTCAGCGGCCGCGACCCAGACGCGCGCCGACACATAGTTCGTTGCGTCGTAGCCGGGAACCGGCTGGGTCTTGACGGTGCGCATGCCGAGTTCGGGCGGCGCAAGGTCGACGTCGAAGTCGGTGCTCGGGGCAACCAACGAGGTGTACCCGATCCGGACCGTCGTCGCGTCGTACTCCTCGTTCGCACCGACCCACGACGTGTACACCGGGTCCGGGAACGCGAACTCGCGCCGCGTTCCGGTGGCAACCGACATGGTGCACACACGGTCGAGTGCGTCGCTGCGCTCGGTGACCACGAGATGGTCGCGGAACGCGTCGACGCCTTCGAGGCGTACGTCGGGCCGGTGGGGGATGAGTTCGACCCAGGCTTCTCGGCGGGTGTCGCCGACTGGCGTAGCAATGAGTTTGAAGTTGGTCGCATCGTCGGCGTTGGTGACGATCAGGAACCGATCGTGGGCGGCGTCGACGTGATGCTCGACGGAGTATTCGTGGCCGGGTGCGCGGGACAAGACCACGCGCGGCGGATCGGTCGGGGACGCGGTCGGTACCCACCACGTCTCCGACGTCGTCTTCGAAGTCGTGTCGATCACGATGTATCGGCCGCTGCGGGTCCGGTCGATGTCGATGTTGAATCGTTCGTCGTCCTCTTCGAACACGAGGACATCGTGTGCAGCCGGTGTGCCGAGTTCGTGCCGCCACACCTGGTAGGCGCGCATCGCATCGTCAGGCCGTACGTAGAAGCAGGTACGGGCGTCGTCGGCCCACGCGAGTCCGTACGTTACGTCGGCAACGACGTCGGCGAAGTCGACGCCCGTCGCCGTGGTGCGGAACCGCAGTGTGTGGAGCTCGTCGCCGTTGTTGTCGACCGCGTAGGCGAGGATCGCGTCATCGGGTGAGACGGCGAAACCGCCGAGTGCGAAATAGTCGTCGTCTCGCGCTTCGACGTTCTGGTCGAGCAGCACCGTCGCCGGACCACCACCTCGCGGTCGCCGGCAGTGGATCGCGTACTCCAATCCCTCGACCGTACGCGAGTAGTACTCCCACGGGCCGTCCGGAACCGGTGCCGACTCGTCGGTCTCCTGAATGTGTGACGCGATCTCTTCGAAGATGCGATCGCGGCGCGCGTTCGTCGGTTCGAGTACCGCGTCCGCGTATGCGTTCTCGGCTTCGAGGTGCTCGAGGACCTGCGGGTCGTCGCGCTCACGCATCCAATGCCACTCGTCGGTGCGGTCGTCACCGTGCAACGACAGCACGACGGGACGCCGTCGCGGTTCTGGTGGAGAGGGCGGGAACACGAAGGGGGAGTCTCGCATGGGCCGCTACGATGCCAGCGTCATGGCGCCGACCGTCACTCCCATTCCGTACTCGCCGGACGAGCTCGACGCCGTCGCGTACGACGCCGACGGGCTGGTCGGAGCGATCGTCCAAGAGGCCGGAACCGGCCAGGTGCTGATGTTCGCCTGGATGAACCGCGACGCCCTAGAGCGCACCCTCGAAACGGGTCGTACGTGGTTCTGGAGTCGAAGCCGCCAGGAGTATTGGTGCAAGGGCGAAACCTCAGGCGACCGGCAGTACGTACGGGCGGCGTACTACGACTGCGACATGGACGCGGTGCTCGTCGAGGTCGAACAGGAGGGACGCGGCGCGTGTCACACCGGTGCACGCAGCTGCTTCTTCCGCGCGTTCGGCAGCGGCGCGCGGCCTGGCCCGCGGTGAGCGCCGCGCCATTGCGGCCGACCGCGGCCGAATTCGTCGAACTGGCGCGCGACTACACCGTCGTGCCGGTGTGGCGCGAGGTTCTCGCCGACCTCGAAACGCCTCTCTCCGTGTTCATGAAGCTCGTCGGCGACGGTGACGGCTTCCTTCTCGAGTCGGTAGAGCACGCCGAACGCTGGGGCCGCTTTTCGTTCCTCGGCCGCGACCCGGTGTTCACGATCGTGGCGCGCGGCGGGCAACTCGAATGGATCGGCGGCGAGTGTCCGCCCGGTATTCCGTCAGACCAGGGGACACTTGCTGCGCTCGAAGCACTGCTCGCGCACTACCGGGCGCCCGTGACGAACGAGTTGCCTCCGTTCCACGGCGGTCTCGTCGGGTGGATCGGCTACGACACGGTGCGCGAGATCGAGCACCTGCCGAATGTGCCCCACGACGACGTCGGGCACGCGGACGCGGTGTTGTCGCTGACCGGACTCGTCGCCGCGTTCGACCACTTTCGCCAGCGCCTGTACCTGATCGAGAACGTCTACCCGGCTCCCGGTGCCGACGAGCGGGCACTCCTCGACGCGTACGAGCAGGCGCGCGATCGGCTCGCGGCCGCAGTCGGCGAGTTGGCCCGGCCCTTGGCGTACGCGCCGGCCGAACCACCGCCCGACGAGTTGACGGAACTGCCCGACGTTCGGCGTAACTTCACTCCTGATTCGTGGGCGGCCGCAGTCGATGCGGCGAAGGAACATATTCTCGACGGTGACATTTTCCAAGTGGTGTTGGCCCAACGGTTCGATCTCGTCGATCCGGTCGATCCGTTCGCGATGTACCGGGTGCTTCGGCTGGTGAACCCGTCGCCGTACATGTATTTCCTCCGCCACGCGGAGGCGACCATCGTCGGGTCGTCACCGGAACCGATGGTGCAGCTCCTCGACGGACGCGTCATCAGCCGTCCGATCGCGGGAACGCGTCGGCGGGGCCGCAACGAGGAGCACGACAAGCGACTCGCGGCCGAACTCGTCGAGCATCCGAAGGAACGCGCGGAACACGTCATGCTCGTCGACCTCGCCCGCAACGACGTCGGGCGCGTGGTGCGCTACGGCACGGAACGCGTCGAAGAGCTGATGACGCTCGAGCGGTACTCGCACGTGATGCACCTCACCAGTCAGGTCGCCGGCGACCTGGCCGAAGGCAAGGGGCCCGTCGACGTCCTACGGGCGACGTTCCCGGCGGGAACCGTCAGCGGTGCACCGAAGGTGCGGGCGATGGAGATCATCGACGCGCTCGAGCCGACCAAACGCGGACCGTACGCGGGTGTGGTCGGGTATTTCGACTTCTCGGGCAACCTCGACACAGCCATCGCGATCCGCACCATGGTGTGGCGCGACGGGCAGGCAACACTCCAAGCCGGAGCGGGCATCGTCGCCGATTCGGTCCCGGCCGACGAAGACCTGGAATGTCAGAACAAGGCGCAAGCGTTGCTTACGGCAGCGGCCGCCGCCCGGGCACTCCCGAAACAGCCGTAGGAGACAACCATGCTGGCGCATCTTGATCGCGGCCTCGTGACCGTCACCGGCGAAGACGCGGGATCGTTCCTCCAGAGCCTGCTCTCGCAGGACCTCGACCCGCTGCACGACGGCGACGGCGCGCACGCACTGCTCCTGGCGCCCCAGGGCAAATTGGTGGCCGACCTCCGCGTGCTGCGCGTCAACGAGCACACATGGTGGCTCGACTGCGAACGGTCCGTGGCGCCGGCGCTGGCCGAGGGCCTGAACCGGTTCCGAATCCGCGTGAAAGCCGAAGTCGCCGATCGTTCCGACGGCTTCGCCGCAGGCGCGGTTCGCGGCGCGACGCACGCGCCCCTCGCCGTCGATGTTCCGCGCGAACCGTTCTCGCATACGGCGTGGCGCGATGCCCGGGTCGTGCGCGCGGACTGGCCCGGCCAGCCCGGATTCGATGTGATCGGCCCCGCTCCTACCGTCGCGGCGGCACTCGACGCGCTCGGCGACGACGTCGTCTCCGGCGACGAGTACGAACGGGCCCGTATCGAAGCCGGCGTAGTCCGCCAGGGCCACGACGTCGACGAGAGGACGATTCCGCAGGAAGCGTTCCTCGAACAGACGGCAGTGTCGTTCACGAAGGGTTGCTTCGTCGGACAGGAACTCGTGTGCCGCATCGACACCCGCGGCCACGTCAACCGGTACCTGAGGCGAGCCCGGCTCGACGCAGCCGCGCCGCGAGGTGCGCAGCTCGAACTCGACGGGAAGACCGTCGGCGAAATCACGTCGACCGCGGGAACGGTCGCCCTGGCGATGGTCCGGCGCGAGATCGAACCGCCGGCCGAGGTCGACGTCGTCTGGGACGGCGGCCGAGCGCGCGCGCAGCTCGAGGTGTTGTAACCCCTACGCCGGGAGGCGCCAGCGGAGCCGGCCCGACCTCCGAGGTCGCACGGGCGATGGCAGGCGTAGCGCCTAAGCCGACCCAGACGCGGGCAGCGACACCACGAAGCGGGCGCCACCGTTGGCGGACGCTTCGACGCGGGCGGTGCCGCCCATCCGTACCGCGAGCTCGTGCACGATCGCGAGGCCGAGGCCGGTGCCGACCGACCGGCCCGGGGAGTTGCGAACCGTGTACAGACGTTCGAACACGCGGGGGAGTTCCTCGGCCGGTATGCCGGGGCCGTCGTCCGTGACGACAATCGCGAAGCGTCCGTCGGCTTCGGCGCCGGTGCTGACGGCGACGGACGAGCGCGCGTACTTCATTGCGTTCTCCACGAGGTTGGCCACGATCTGGCCGAGCCGCTCCGGGTCGATGTCACCCGCGATCGGTTGGTCGGCGATCACGGCAAGGTCGATGTCGAGATCACGCGCCGCCGGCGTGAATGCTTCGGCCGAGTTGCGCACGACCGCCGTGACATCGCTCGGAATCGGCTTCAGCGAGAACTGGCGCGTGTCCAACCGAGACAGGTCGAGCAAGTCGCGGACGAGCCGTTCGAGCCGGCGGGCTTCCGACGAGATCACTTCGGCGGCCCGGTTGCGCGCGGCGGGATCGTCGACGTCGATTGTGCCGTCGCTCAGCGCGTCGGCATATCCACGAATCGACGTAAGCGGCGTACGCAGGTCGTGCGACACGGACAGCAGGAACGCCCGCTCGGAACCCCGAGCTTGTTCGAGCTGCGCGGCCATCGTGTTGAGGGTGCCGGCCAACGCCGCGAGTTCCTCGTCGGTTCCGCGCGGGACGTGGGCGCGGGCACTCAAGTCGCCGTTCGCGATGCCGCGTGCTGCGGTCTCGATCGCGCCGATCGGACGCGTGAGCCGGCGGGCGAGCCACACCGACAGGAGGCCGACGAGCAAGAGCACCAGACCGGACGCGACGAACATGAGCGGGACGGCCCGGCGCAGGACTTCGTTG
Organism: Actinomycetes bacterium; assembly: GCA_031404355.1. Classification (GTDB taxonomy): domain Bacteria; phylum Actinomycetota; class Acidimicrobiia; order IMCC26256; family PALSA-610; genus JANNHK01. The sequence goes on along the minus strand of JANNHK010000279.1, from coordinate 10,334 downwards.
TCGATCTCGTCGGTCGCGACAATCACGACCTTGCCGAGGCGGTCGTCGCCGACGGCCTGGGCGAGGAATACGAGGTCGCCGCGGCGGCCGCTGACTTCCTCACCGGCCAGGAGCCGTTGCGGGTCGATGTCTTCGAGCACGAGCCCATCGGGGAGACGGAACAGCTGGGCGAGCAGGGGCTGGCGGGGGTCGACGAAGCGACCGTCGGGGCCGAGGACAACGAAGCTGAGGTCGGTCAGGTTCATCGTCTGGCGCACGCGTTGCGTGCTCTGCTCCAACTCGTTGCGGTTTGGTGTCGTCGGATCGTCGATCCGCACGCGGAAGTCCTCGGACGAGGTCGCGAGCGGTTCCGATCGCTCGCGCATGTCGTCGAGAGCCGCCTTCTCGATCGATCGGCTGACGAGCGCGTACGTGGCGGCGCCGGAGAGCGCGAGCACGCCGATCGCGACCGCGAAGAACGCGAGCATGAGCCGCGTCTGCAGAGAGAGGCCCCCGTTCACGTGCCTCGACTCAACTGGTCGCGGTCATAGGGCCATAGGGCCATAGGGTCATCGGGAGTCGAGCCGGTACCCGACGCCACGCACGGTGTCGATTCGCACGCCGGCGCCGACCTTCTTGCGCACCTGAGCGATGTGGACGTCGACCGTGCGCGCGTCGCCGAACCAGTCGTAGCCCCAGACCCCGTCGAGAATCTGTTGTCGGCTGAGCGCGAGGCCGGGACGCTCAGCGAGGAAGCGCAACAGGTCGAACTCCTTCGTCGTGAAGTCGACGGGCGTACCCGCGACCCTGATCTCGCGCCGGGCCGCGTCGATGGCGACCGACCCGACTTCGACGAGTTCGGCGACTGCACTGGCACCGTCGCCGCGGCGCAACACCGCCTTGACTCGGGCTACCAGCTCGGCGGGGGAGAAAGGCTTGGTGACGTAGTCGTCGCCGCCGAGCTCGAGCCCGAGGACTCGGTCGACCTCGGTGTCGCGCGCAGTGAGGAAGATGACGGGGATCGTCGAGTTGGCGCGCAGCCGCCGGCAGACTTCGAGCCCGTCGATGTCGGGCAGTCCGACATCGAGCACGACCAACCGGGGCCGCTGATCGGCGACGGCGCGTACCGCGTCTTCGCCGGTCCCCGACTTGAGGACCCGGAAGCCCTCGCGCCGGAGGTACATCTCGACCAGATCGGCGATATTCGGCTCGTCGTCGACGACGAGGATCGTCCCGCGTTCCATGTGTCCTCATCGTCGCACTCGGTTGTTGGTGAACGTGTGAGGGAAAGGTCAGGGGAGTGTGATGGCGACCCCCCAGTCGAGCACCCTATGTGGTATTTGTCGCCCGAACTGCCGGGATATAGCCGATTTTCTTGACCCCGACAACCACTCTCCGTAAGCTCTACGGGTGAGAGCCCTCGACAGAGAGCGCCTACTTCGCTGCGACCGGCGACCCGCGGCCACGCCCCGCCAGGAACTGGTGCTGCGGATGGCGGCGATGGCGCGCCAGCCCCACCTCGTGGACTACGACCTCACCGCAGTCGTCGTACACCCGGCCGACCGCGAACTCCGGTCCCGATGCGCCGAGCTGACGGCCGGCGGTCCTGACAGCTACGAAGGGGCCTCCGTCCGCCTCGCAGTACGTGCGGGCGACGAGGTCGTCGGCACGGCCCGCGTGACGCTGTGGTCGCCGGTCGTCGGTTTCCTCGTCGAGCACGAGCCGGTCGACGCCTACCCGGACCTGTCCCTCGGACCGCGCAGCGCGGAGTTGTCCGACGTCGTCGTCGTCGACCCCGCGCTGCGAGAACGCGTCTTCCTCGCGCTGGCGATGCTCGCGTCGCGAGTGAGCGCGGCCCACGGCATCGAGAACCTCTACGTCGTGGCGAGCGTCGACGATGTGCGCGCCCTCGACGGCTTCGAAGTCGAGACCCTCGGCCCGACCGTGGCCCGCGTCGACCTGCACTCGCAGTCGTGGGAGCCCCGCCGGGCGGGTTGACGGTTCAGGGCACGGCGTTGGTTGCCGCGACCGTTCCAAACCAGCGCGCGCTGGGCTTCGGAGTTCGGTCGAACGTTTCCCGGTCAACCGCGACCAGGCCGTAACGCGGTACATAGCCGAGCGCCCACTCGAAGTTGTCGAGCAACGACCAGTAGAAGTAGCCGCGTACGTCGATGTCGTCGTCGATGCATCGGGCCACACCCCGCAGCGCTTCGGTGACATACGCGATGCGCTCGTCATCGTCGTCGGTTCCGATGCCGTTCTCGGTCATGTAGATGGGCACGCCCGCAATCTCGGCCGCGCGGCGGATGGCGACCTCGGCGGCGCGGGGCCAGTACTCGTACCCCATCGACGAGACCACGGGTACCCCGGGTTCGGGTCCGAGCGGCATCCCCGTGGCATCGAGCCGGGTGCGGGAGTACGCCTGGACGCCGACGAAGTCGTCGCCACGCGACGCTTCGAGGAACTGGCCTTCGTGCATGTGCCGGGTGCGAGCCAATGTTTCCTCGGCCCCGTCCGGTGCCCACCAGTCGCCCATCGCGATGGTCTGACCAACCGGGAACGATCCCGGGCCGGCCTTGATCGCGTCGACGGCCGCGCGATGCGCCGCGATCAGGTTCTCGTTCATCGCCGCGTACTCGGCCATGTCGTTGTGCCCAGGCGGGAACGCACCGACGAGCGCGCCCATGAGCGACACGATGTTCGGCTCGTTCACCGTGCACGCCATCGCGATGACGTCGCCCAACCCGACCGCGGCCCGTTCGCAGTAGCGCGCGAAACGGTCGACGACGACCGGTGCCGCCCACCCGCCCTGATCGGCCATCCACCGGGGCGTGGTGAAGTGGTGGAACGTGACGACGGGTTGAATGCCGTTGTCCAGGCACGTCGCGCAGACGCGGCGGTAGTGCTCGATCGCAGCGCGTGAGAACTCGCCATCTTCGGGTTCGATGCGCGCCCATTCGATCGAGAACCGGTACGCGGCCAGACCAAAATCGCGCACGAGCGAGATGTCCTCCGGGTAGCGGTGCCAGCTGTCGCACGCATCCCCCGACGGCTCGACGCATCCGGTTCCGGGGGCATGTTCGAACGCCCACCAGTCGGTGTTCCAGTTGCCTCCTTCGATCTGGTGGGCGGCGGTCGCGCTGCCCCAGAGGAAGCCGTCGGGAAAGCTCGTCGTCACGGGGGCGGAGCGTAGACTCACGTCCCCAGCATGAGTATTTTGGACGAGATCCTCGCGGCCAAGCGCGACGAGGTCACGGTGTTGCGCCGGCCGCAGACACGTGACCTGTTGCGGCGGACCGCGCTCGACGCGCCACCGGCACGTGGCTTCCGCGCGGCGTTGCGCCGAGCCGACGGCCGGCTCGCTGTCATTGCCGAGTTCAAACGCCGATCGCCGTCGAAGGGCGATCTCGCGCCCGATCTCGATCCCGCTCCCACGGCGAAGGCGTACGAGAGCGGCGGTGCGGCGGCGTTGTCGGTGCTGACCGACATCGAGTACTTCGGGGGCGCGGTCGCCGACCTCGACGTGGCACGAGCCGCCACCGACCTGCCGATCTTGCGCAAGGACTTTACGATCGACGAAGTCCAGGTCTACGAGACCCGCGCCATCGGCGCCGACGCGATCCTCCTGATCGTGGCCGCGATTCCCGACGACTCCCTCCTCGCCGATCTCCACGGCCTCGCGACCGATCTCGGCCTGGGAGTCCTCGTCGAGGCCCACGACGCGGCCGAGGCGGAGCGGGCGCTGGCCGCCGGGGCAACGGTGGTGGGGATCAACAGCCGCAACCTCGCGACGTTCGCCGAAGATCTCGGTGTCGGCGAGTCGCTCGCCACCTTGTTGGCGCCCGACGTGGTCGCCGTCGCGGAGAGTGCGGTGCGGACGCCGGCCGACGCGGCGCGCATGGCCGCGGCCGGTTTCGACGCCGTGCTCGTCGGCGAAGCGCTCGTGCGCGCCGACGATCCGGCGGCGCTTGTGCGCGAGTTCGCCGCATGCCGCGTCGGGAAGCGGAAGTAGCGGCCCGTGTTCATCAAGATCTGCGGCATCACGAACGACGAGGATGCGCTCCTCTCGGTCGCGCTCGGCGCCGACGCGCTCGGCTTCATGTTCGCGCCGAGCCGCCGGCAGGTGAACGCCGACGACGTGCGCAGCATCGTCAAGCGGCTCCCCATCGAGGCGCTCACCGTCGGCGTGTTCCGCGACGAGCGGCCCGAACGGGTCGTCGAAATCGTCAACCGCACGGGGTTGCACGCGGTGCAGCTCCACGGCCGCGAACCGCTCTCCGAGGTGCGCTGGATCCGCGAGCGCGTGCAGTTCGTGATCCAGGCGTTCGCCGCCGGAGACCCCGCCCTCGCATCCGCCGCGAACTCGCCGGCCGACGCGATCCACATCGACTCGCCCAACCCCGGTTCGGGGAAGGTCTTCGACTGGCAGCTCGTCGAAGGCATACCCCGCGGCGTGCGCTGGATCCTCGCCGGCGGGCTGACGCCCGAGAACGTGGGCGAGGCGATCCGCCGGCTGCGGCCCTGGGGCGTCGACCTGTCGACCGGCGTGGAGGCGTCGCCCGGACACAAGGACCCGCGCAAGCTGCGCCGGTTCATCGAAGCGGCGCGTGCCGCCGAGGGCGATCTCGAGGATCGGCTCGACGAGGGCGAACCGCGCGGCGCGGTGATCGATCTCGACGAAGTCGGAGGTGTGACGCGTCCCTGGGATTGGCAGCTCGACCAATAGGCCGACACTCGTAGACTCTCCCGATCCAGTGCCGGTCATCCGGGAGAGGTCCATGGCAGTTCCCGCTCGGGGCGAACCTGTGCAGTTTGCGCCTCCGGGTCCGGAGCCCACGGCACGCGGGCGCTTCGGCGAGTTCGGGGGCCGGTATGTCCCCGAGACGCTCATTCCCGCGCTCGAGCAACTCGAAGTGGAGTTCCGTACGGCGTGGCACGACGACGCGTTCCGCACGGAATACGCGGGATTGCTTGCGAGCTACGCGGGCCGCCCGACACCGGTCACCGAATGCAAGCGGCTCTCGGAACGGTTGGGCCTGCGCGTCCTGCTGAAGCGCGAAGACTTGACGCACACCGGTTCGCACAAGATCAACAATGTCCTCGGCCAGGCGCTTCTCGCGCTCCGGATGGGGAAAAAGCGCGTCATCGCCGAGACGGGCGCCGGCCAACACGGTGTGGCAACCGCGACCGCGGCCGCGCTCTTCGGGCTCGATTGCACGGTGTTCATGGGCGCGGTCGACGTCGAGCGCCAGGCGCTCAACGTGTGGCGGATGAAGCTGCTCGGCGCCGAGGTCGTGTCCGTGCAGTCGGGGAGTGCGACGCTCAAGGACGCGGTGAACGAAGCCATGCGCGAGTGGGTCGCGTCAGTGACCGAGACCCACTATTGCCTCGGCTCCGCGATGGGTCCGCATCCGTTCCCGTGGATGGTGCGTGAGTTCCAACGCATCGTCGGCGACGAAGCACGCGAGCAGTGTCGTGCGATTCTCGACGGCGCCGACCCCGATCTCGTCGTCGCGTGCGTCGGCGGTGGTTCGAACGCCATCGGTACCTTTGCCGGGTTCCTCGACACCAAAGCGCGTCTCGTCGGCGTCGAAGCGGGCGGACTCGGTCTCGAGTCCGGCCACCACGGCGCGGCCGTGAGCCGAGGTGTGCCGGGTGTCGTGCACGGGATGCGGTCGCTCTTCCTGCAGGACGAGTACGGCCAGGTGCTCGAAGCCACGTCGATCAGCGCCGGGCTCGATTACCCCGGGGTCGGACCCGAACACGCCGAACTCGCCGCGACCGGACGCGCCGAGTACCACTCCGCAGTCGACGACGAGGCACTCGCCGGATTCCAGCTGCTCTCGTCTACCGAGGGCATCGTCCCTGCGCTCGAACCCGCCCACGCGCTGGGCTGGCTCGCGCGAGAAGCCGGCCACTCGGTCCCGACCGGAACGACCGTGCTTGTCACGCTCTCCGGTCGCGGCGACAAGGACGCGGCCCAGGTCGCCGAAATCCTGGGCGAACTCGAATGAGGCTCGAAGAACACCTGCGGGCGAAGCGGGCCGAGGGGCGCAAGCTGCTGGTCCCGTACGTGACGGGCGGGCTCGGGAAGCAATGGTGCGACGCGGTGCGGGCGGTGGTCGACGGCGGCGCCGACGCAGTCGAGATCGGTATCCCGTTCTCGGACCCGATCATGGACGGGCGCACGATCCAGGAGGCTTCACAGCGGGCCCTCGACCTGGGTGCCACGCCGATTGGAGTCATCGATGCCCTGGCCGGGCTCGACGTCCCCGTGCCCCTCGTGATCATGACGTACTACAACCTCGTCGCCCGGATGGGGCACGAGCGGTGCGCGAGCGCGCTGCGCGAGTCGGGTGTCGACGGTGCGATCGTCCCCGATCTGCCGCTCGACGAGCTCGACGGCTGGGGCGACGCGGCCGATGCCGCCGGCGTCGAGACCGTGCTGCTCGCCGCCCCGACCACCACCGACGAGAGACTCGCCGCGATCTGCGAGCGCTCGCGAGGCTTCGTGTACGGCGTCTCACTCCTTGGTGTCACCGGAGAGCGGAGCACCCTGGCCGAGCCGGCCCGGGAGATGGGCCGGCGGCTCAAGGCCGCGACCGACCGGCCGGTGCTGCTCGGCGTCGGGATCTCGACCCCCGAACAGGCCGCGCTGGGTGCCGCCGCGTCCGACGGCGTGATCGTCGGGAGCGCGCTCGTACGCCGCCTGCTCGACGGTGGCGGCGCCGATGAGGCACGGGCCTTTACCGCCTCCCTTCGGGCTGCCCTCGACGAGGGCTAAGAGCCTGGTCACGGCTGTGACATAGGGCCTTCAGCGGCGTGACTGCCGCGTCGATACCTCCAGGGCGGGAAGGGGCACTTCCCTCGCCGGTCGCCGAGGAGGGTTGTTGATGGAAAAGGGCACGATGATCGGGATGATCATGGCCTTCGTCGGCGTCTTCCTCGGCGCCATCCTGAAGGGTGCCGACCCGGTCGCGCTGTTCATCAACATCCCCGCCATCCTCATCGTGTGGATCGGCAGCATCGGCGCGGTGATGATCAGCCATCCGTTCGTGGAGACCGCGAACGTCGGAAAGTACTTCCGGAAGGTAATGAAGGGCGGCGAGGCGCACTCGGCACCCGACACCATCAAGCAGATCGTGACGCTCACGACCCGCGCCCGCGGCGAGGGTCTGTTGGCCCTCGAGGACGAGGCGAAGCGGATCGAAGACCCGTTCTTCAAGAAGGGCATCGAACTCGCGGTCGACGGCACCGACCCCGACGTCCTCAAGAAGACGATGCTCTCGGATATCTCGTCGATGAAGGAACGGCACAAGGCCGGTCAGACCTGGTTCACCAATGCCGGTGTGTACGCGCCGACGTTCGGGATCCTCGGCGCGGTTTTCGGTCTCATGGCCACGATGTCGCACCTCGACGACCCCGCCGCGATCGGTCACGGCATCTCGGCCGCGTTCGTCGCCACGTTCTGGGGAGTGTTTCTCGCCAACGCGGTGTACCTGCCCTTCGCCGCCAAGCTGAAGCGCATCTCGGCCGACGAGGTCTCGCACAGGATGCTCATCGTCGAAGGCGTGATGGCGATGCAGGCCGGCGTGAGCCCACGCGTCGTCGAAGAGATGCTCATGTCTCACGTCGCGCCGAGCGAGCGCGAGTCCGCGCAAGCCGCATGATCATGGCTCCCTCGCGCTCGTCGAAGAAGCCTTCGGCCGGCGGGACTCCCGCTGCGTCCGCACGGTAACAGGAGAGCCGAACCGTGTCACACGGAGGTGACGACGGGCTCCCCGAGGAGCACGAGGAGCACGTGAACCACGAGGCGTGGGTCATTCCCTACGCCGACTTGCTCACGCTGCTCATGGCCATGTTCATCGCGCTCTTCGCCATGTCCAGCGTCGATATCGACAAGTTCAAGGAGCTGTCGATCGGTTTCAGCGAGGCGCTCGGCGGCGGCGAGTTGTCGACCGGCGTGTTCAAGGAAGCCGGTGGCGAAGGCCCTCTCGCAGGGGACGGCTCGGGTGTCGCACCCGCGCCGGGGGGTGCCATCGGACCGGACCGCCAGCCGAACAGCAATGCGTTGCTCGCGAAGTTGATGACGCAGATGGAGACCAGGGCGCTCGACCAGGGCGCCGAACAAGCGTCACTCGACGGCGTACGCGAGACGATCGAGGAACAGGTCGAGAGTTCCGGGTTCGTCGGGAACCTCGAAGTGCGCCTTGAAGAGCGAGGCCTCGTCGTCACGGTGGTGACCGACCAGGTGCTGTTCGGTCCGGGTGAGGCGTCACTGCGCGAAGGCGCGAGACCGATTCTGACGATCGTGGCCGATGCGCTGCAGTCGGTCGACAACAAGGTGTTCGTCGAGGGTCACACCGACTCCGACCCGATCTCGACCCCGGTGTTCCCGTCGAACCTCGAACTGTCGGGTGGCCGGGGCGCGGCAGTCATGCGGTTCCTGATCGACCACGGCATGGATCCGCAGCGACTGTCGTTCCAGGGGTTCGGTGAGTACCGGCCGATTGCCGACAACGCCACGCCCGAAGGCAAAGCCAAGAACCGGCGGATCGAGATCGTCGTGCAGTCGAAGCTCGTCGACAAGACGCTCGAGGAGAACGATCTCGGGACCGACCCTGTCGAAGCGCTCGATCCGATCGGCGGCATCGTCGACGGCGGCGTCGACCTCGGCATCGCACCCAACCTCGGCGTCGGGTAACACGTCCGGTAACTTCCCGGGCATGCCCGAGAAGATCACTACGAATGCCGACGGCACCCTGTCGGTCCCCGACGAGCAGATCATCCCGTACGTCGAAGGCGACGGTACCGGCGTCGACATCTGGCCCGCGGCGCGAACGGTGATGGACGCGGCGGCGGCGAAGCACGGAAAGAAGATCGCGTGGAAAGAAGTGCTCGCGGGGGAGAAGGCCTTCAACGCGACCGGCTCGTGGCTGCCCGACGAAACGGTCGACACGTTCCGCGAGTACCTGATCGGGATCAAGGGCCCGCTCACGACACCGGTCGGCGGCGGCATCCGTTCGCTGAACGTCGCGCTGCGCCAGATCCTCGACCTCTACGTGTGCCTGCGCCCGGTGCGTTGGTATCCAGGCGTGCCGTCGCCCGTGAAGCACCCCGAACTGGTCGACATGGTGATCTTCCGTGAGAACACCGAAGACATCTACGCGGGCCTCGAGGTGGAGGAAGGCACACCCGAGGCGAAGAAGCTCATCGGCATCCTCAAGAAGGACTTTGGCTGGGACATCCGCGCCGACTCCGGTGTCGGCATCAAGCCGATCTCCGAAACGGGATCGAAGCGCCTCATCCGTGCCGCGATCCAGTACGCGGTAGAACACGGGCGCCCGTCGGTCACCATTGTGCACAAGGGCAACATCCAGAAGTTCACCGAGGGTGCCTTCATGAACTGGGGCTACGACCTCGTGAAGGAAGAGTTCGCCGACGTCGCGGTCGGTTGGGACGACTGCGGCGGCAAACCCGGCGACAAGGTGCTCGTGAAGGACAACATCGCCGACATCACGCTGCAGCAGGTGCTCACCCGCCCCGAGGACTTCGACGTCATCGCGACGACCAACCTCAACGGCGACTACCTTTCCGACGCACTGGCCGCGCAGGTCGGCGGCATCGGCATCGCCCCCGGCGGCAACATCAACTACGTCACCGGCCACGGCATCTTCGAGGCCACCCACGGCACCGCCCCCAAGTACGCGGGCCAGGACAAGGTGAACCCGAGTTCGGTGCTGCTGTCGGGCGTGATGATGTTCGAGCACCTCGGCTGGCACGCCGCCGCGGCCGACATCAACCGCGCCCTCGAAGCCACCATCGCCGAGAAGATTGTCACCTACGACTTCGCCCGCCAGATGGAAGGCGCCACCGAAGTCAAGACCAGCGCCTTCGCCAAAGCAATCGTCGACCGCCTCTAGCCGTTCTGGCGCCGGATATGCGCCCTGACGGCGCAGTTACGGCGCCAGTTCGTGGATGAGGGCGGGGAGTGACTCGCGGAAGTCGGGGAGGAGCGTTCCTTCTCGTGCGAGGCGCGCGTTCTCGAGGACGGCGTTCGCGGGTCGCGGCGCGGGTCGGTTGAGCTCTGCGGTCGTGATGGGGGAGACGCGGTCAGGGTCGTCGCCCGCGATTTCGAGGACGGTGCGGGCGAGTGCGTAGGCAGTCATCGCACCTTGGTTCGTGACGTGCCATATACCTGTCGGGCGCTCGGCGACGAACCACCGCAGCTTCTGCGCCAAGTCGGCGGCGTGGGTCGCGTGCGCGCGCTGGTCGGTGACGAACGCGAGGGGTCCGGAACGGCCGAGGATGGTCTCGACGATGTTGTGCCCGTGCCGGCCGCACAACCACGACGT
>JANNHK010000278.1:0-5816 GCA_031404355.1 Actinomycetes bacterium | reverse complement strand
CCAGCTGCGTGAACTTCTGAGCCGCGTTCCCGGTGCGAAAGTAATTGCCCCAGCCGCGCAGCACAGGGTTCAGGGACTTCACGATCTCTCGTGCGTCCTTCACCCCAAGCCGAGTCCGACCGGTCAGTTCCCTTACGCGCTGCTTGACTCGCTTCATGCTGCGATCAGACGGCCAGCGCTGGAGAAAGTAGGTCTTCCGACCTTGCTTCTCCCAGATCCGACCGCTCATCCGCTTCCGCAAGTGGCAGCCGAGAAAGTCGAATCCCTCTTGACCCATCGAGAGGTTCAACCGCCTCGTTTTCTCCGGGTGCAGTTCCAGGCTCAGCCGGCGCAGGATCAACTTGATCCGGCGCTCGGCCTCCTCGCACGCTTCCGCGGTGGCGCATACCACCACGAAATCGTCGGCGTAACACGAAAGAGAACGCCCCATGTCGAATGCCCGCATCGTCGATGCCGACTGCCACATCCTCGAGCCCCCGAACATCTGGGAGACCTGGCTCCCGGCCAAGTGGCAGGAGAAGGCCCCGAAGCTCGTCAAGGATCCCGAGGGCGGCGACGCCTGGCTCACGGCGGTAGGTGGAGACCCGGACCCGATCGGACTGGTGTCGACACCGGGCATGCCGTTCGACAAGTTCCGCTGGTACGGCGTCACCTACGAAGAAGCGCGCGCCGGTTGCTACAACGGTGACGAGCGCCTCAGCGACATGGACCGCGACGGCGTGTACGCCGAGATCCTGTTCCCGCCCCAGCGCACGATGTCGCACTTCCTCGGCGACGACGAAGACGACTTCGTGCTCGCGGGTGTTGAGGCGTACAACAACTTCTTGTTCGACGAGTTCTGCGCGCCCGCGCCCGAGCGGCTCGTCGGGCTCGCGCAGATCCCGTCACTCGGAATCGACACCGCGATCGACGGTCTGCGCAAAGCCAAAGCGCGCGGCGCGCGCGGCGTGCTCATCTCGAACTGGCCGTCGGGCAACGAAAGCCTGTCGCGCGACGACGACCCGTTTTGGGCCGCGGCCGTCGACGAAGGCATTCCGGTCTCGGTGCACATCAACATCATCAGCCGGCGCCAGCGCGCGTCCGGGCGCAAGAAGGCCGCCGCGTCGGGCAACCAGCTGTACAACATGAGCAGCGAAGCGACGCGCGCCAAGGCGATCGGCGGCATGAGCCACGTGTTCTCGATGGCCGCGGGCAACATCACGTCGATGTTGTTCACCGGCGTGTTCGACCGCTTCCCCGATCTCCAGGTCTGCTGGATCGAGACGGGTGTCGGCTGGCTCCCGCACCTGATCGAGTGCCTCGACGATCGCTGGTGGCGCAACCGCGTGTGGGGCGACCTTCCCATCAGCGAGCCACCGTCGTTCTACTGGTACCGCAACAATGCGGCTTCGTTCATCACCGACCGCACCGGAATCGAGCTGCGGCACCGGGCCGGCGTGCGCAACATCATGTGGTCGAGCGACTATCCGCACCATGGCAACGACTGGCCGTACTCGCGCAAGGTGATCGAAGAGTCGATGGGCAGCATTCCCGAAGACGAGAAGTCGCTCATCGTCGGCGGCAACGCTTCGCGCATCTGGAACATCGCGTAGTCGGAGCCAGGCGTCAGTCGTCGAGCGCGACGCCACCGATACCGGTGTGCGTTGCCTCGGCCGTGCGCACCGCGTCGAGGGTCAACCCCTGGATCGTGCGCTGGTGCACGTAGTTGAGGACGCGGTCGATCGCGGGAATCATGCGCGCCGCATTCGCGGTCAGGCGCTTCTGCATCGCAACCAACTCGTCGTTGTCGAGCGCGATCGGGCTCTTCCCCGCGAACATGGAGTGCACGTCTTGCTGGAGCGCCCGGAAGTGGCGCACGTAAATCTTGCCGAGTTCGACGAGTACGGCCGGCTCCATGCCGATTTCTCGGAGTTCGGCAACCGAACGCAACAGGCCGAGGTCGGCTTCGTCGTACGCCTCCTTGCCGACGCTCTCCGGCGCCGGAAGCAGCCCGACCGCGCCGAGCTGGTCGACGAGCGCGCGGTCCACACCCGAGCGTTCCACCAACTCGTCGAGCGTGTACCGGCGGCCGTCGTCGCCTACGAAGATGCCTTCGAGGCCGGGCCGGTCGGAGTCGAGCAGCGCCTTGATGGCAGCCAGCGAGAACCGCCGGGCCTGGAGATCGCGGATGCGCTCGAGCCGGTCCAGGTGGTCGGGGCCGTACAGCTTGTGCCGGCCCGCGCGCTCGGGGGCGCTGAGCAGGCCTTCTCGGGCGTAGTAGCGGATGGTGTCGACCGAAATTCCGGCCCGCTGGGCCAGTTCGTCGATCCGCCAGGTTGGGGAAGTCATCCGGGAATTACCCCCGACTTGACAGCGAACTCACTGAGAGTAGATACTTACAGTGTTAACGCACCAGAGCAAGAACTCGTTCAGTTCCTGCTCATCGGCGAAACGTACCAGTTTCGGAGGTACCACATGCAGCCCTCCAGCTACTTCAAGCAATCCGGTCTCGCGTCCGCCCCTCCGGGTGACGCGGTGGCGTGGCTCGTCGCGCGCCTGCGGTGGGAGCGGATGCTCGACCGTCTGCGCACCGAGCGCACCGAGCGCCCCGAAGACCGGGGTCGCGAAGCCGCCTAGGCGACTTCCACATTCCCGTCCGAACTCTCCCCCCCGGAAGTTCGGTTCGGCTGCTCCGGCCCCGGTCCCGCCCGACCGGGGCCGTGACGCGTCTATATGCGGTTCCGGACGCGCGTATCTGTCGCCAGGAGCAGATACGCGCGACCAGAAGCCTGGCTACGGTCCTTCGGTGATGCGGGTGACGCTTCTTCTCGCGGACGCGGCGCAGGCGACGCCGCCGCCGTTCGCCAAGCTCTACGTGCTCGGCGGCGGCTGGTCGTACACCGGGCCCGACGTCGGCGCGATGGCGGTCGCAGTACTCATCGAGGTCCCGTGGGATCAGTGCGAGGTTCGGCACCGGTTCGTGCTCGAACTCGTCGACGACGACGGGCAGCAGACGGTGCTGCCGGGCGACGGCACCGTGCGCGTCGAGGGTGAATTCGAAGCCGGGCGCCAGCCCGGCCAGGCCGCGGGGACACCGGTCAATATCCCGCTCGCGTTCAACTTCCCGCCACTACCGCTCGCGCCGGGACGCCGGTGGCAGTGGCGCCTCAGCATCGACGACGAAACCCGAGAGGAGTGGCAACTCGGGTTCTCGACGCGGCCCCGTGAACCGTGACGGGCGAGGAACTACGCGCGCACCCATCGCGGCAAGGAAACTTCCTCGATCTGAGTGAAGACGACCTGCACCGGCTCGCCGATCTGAATCGTCGCCGGGTCGATCGCGTTGATCGCCCCGTCGGCACTTGTCACGAGGTTGCCCGCGAACCGGATCATCGGATCTTCTTCGAGTTCGACGATGATCGCGTTGTACGGCGCGATTTCCGCGTATGCCGGGAGCAGCGGGGGATGCGGTACGACGTAGGACCAGATCCGGCCCCGCCCGCTGGTGACGTCCCACCGGATCTCCGTCGAACGACACGCCGGGCACATCGGCCGGGGCGGCATGCGCCAGTTCCCGCACCCCGCGCATGCCTGCACCAGTAGTTCGCCGCGCCCGCAGCCGTGCCAGAACTCCGCGCTGACTTCCTGTTCGAGGTCGGGCAGTAACCAACCCGTTTCCATCACGCCTCCTTCGTGAACAGGATCGCCGACGTGGGGACGCCTTCGCCGCTCGTCACGAGCGACACGTCGGCACCTTCGACCTGGCTGGTCGAGGTGCCCCGGATCTGGCGTACGCCTTCGAGCACGAGGTTGAAGCCGTGCACGTAGGCCTCCGACATGCCGCCGCCCGACGTGTTGACCGGCAGGCGCCCGTTGGGCCACTCGATGTTGCCGTCGTCGGTGAACGGTCCGCCCTCACCGCGCCCGCAGAAGCCATAGCCCTCGAGCGACAGCGGGATGAGCGGGCTGAACGCGTCGTAGAGCTGCGCGACCTTCACGTCGGCGGGGCCGACGTCGGAGTTCGCCCACAATCGTTTCGCCGCCGTCCACGCCGGTCCCCGCAACGGGTCGTCGGTGAAGTAGTTGGTCATCGGCTGGTGCTGCGGCGGCAGGCCCTGCGCGTACGAATGGATGTACGCGGGCGGGTGCTTGGCATTGCGCGCCCGCTCCGCGGTGGTGATCACGACCGCGAGTGCACCGTCGGTCTCCAGGCAGTTGTCGAACAAGCACAACGGCTCCGAGATCCACCGCGCGTTCATGTACTCCTCGCGCGACAGCGTCTTGTGGCCCATCGTCGCGACCGGGTTGCGGTTGGCGTGTTTACGGAACGCGATCGCGACATTGGCCAAGTGGTTGCGCGTTCCGCCGTACTCGTGCATGTACCGGCGAGTGAGGATCGCGATCTCGTCGACGGGGCGGATGATCCCGAACGGCCGCGTCCACATCCAGTTGTTCGAGATGCGGCCCGCGGTTTGGGCCCACGGGCGGCTGCCCTTGCTCGCGCGCTTGCGCGCCCGCCACGCCACGGCCACCTCGCACTGACCGGTAGCAACGGCCATGGCCGCGTGGCCCGTGACCCCGCATCCGGCACCACCGCCGTAGCCGACCTGCGAGAGGAACGTGATGTCGCCGAGGCCGACGTTGCGGGCCAGGTCGACCTCGCGGTCGTTCTCCATGGTGAACGACGCGAGCCCGTCGACTTCCGCCGGCGCGATGCCCGCGTCGTCGAGCGCGGCCGATACCGCCTGACACGCGAGCGACAGCTCGGAGTCTTCGATGCCCTTGCCGAGCGCCGTCTGTCCGATCCCGACGACCGCGGTCCGGCCCTTGATGAGGTTGGTGCTCACCAGCCCTTCCACTGGGGCTCGCGGCGCTCGCGGAACGACGCGACACCTTCGCCGCCGTCGCTCGTGAACTGGTTGAGTTCGACCATCGTCGCTTCTTCTTCGAGCAGATCGCGCCGCGACAGCTCCGACGCGTCGTGCAGCAGCTTCTTCGACCAGCCGATCGCTTTTGTGGGTCCGGACGCGAGCCGTTCCGCCCATTCCTTCGCCGATTGCTGTAGCTCCGCCGCGGGCACGACCTTGTTCACGATGCCGAGGTCCTTCGCGTCGGCCGCCGACAAGTCTTCACCGAAGAAGATGAGTTCCTTGGCCTTGTGCATCCCGACGATGCGCGGCAACAGGTACGCGACGCCGCCGTCGGGAACCAAGCCGCGGCGCACGAACACCTGAATGAGCTTTGCGTTGTCGGCCGCGATCACCAAGTCGGCTGCGAGCACGAGCATCGACCCGCCGCCGGCTGCGGTGCCGTTGAGCGCGACGATTACGGGCTTCTCACAATCCTGGATCGACTGCATCAGCGTTTGGAAGCCGCGTCGCATCATGTTGATGCCGGTGCCGATCACCCTGTCGGGTGCACCCTCGGGCTTCGAGCGCATCGGCTGCGGCACCGAGAGGTCGGCGCCGGTGCAGAAGTGCCGCTCGCCCGCGGCGGTCAACACGATCGCGCGTACCGCGAGGTCGACGTGGGCGTCGCGGAAGGCTTCGATCAGTTCGTCGCGCACGTAATACGGAATCGCGTTGCCCTTGTCGGCACGGTTGATCGTGAGCCACAGGACGCCGTTCTCCAAGCGCTTCTGTAGTTCGTCGGAAGTTTCGGCTGCCACTTCTATGGCTCCCTTCGCTCTCGGTCGAGAGGCCTTCGGCCGGGGGATCTTCGCTGCGTCCGCACTATTTCTTCACCCCCAGGGCGTCGAGGGCGATCGCACCGCGCGGACGCACGAGGAGAGGATTGATGTCGAGTTCGCGTACGTCGCCCGCGAGGTCGAGGGCGAG
>JANNHK010000277.1:0-6522 GCA_031404355.1 Actinomycetes bacterium | reverse complement strand
TCGGGCAACCCGAGCCTGATCTTTCCCGGCGAAGCCATCGTGCTCCCCCCTTCGGGTGGTTGACCCTGACGCGCGCGTCAGGTGATACTCCGGCCCCTTGGGACTTCTCGACGGCAAAGTGGCGCTCGTGACCGGCGCGGGTCGCGGCATCGGCCGCGGGCACGCGCTGCTCCTCGCGACCGAGGGCGCGGCCGTCGTCGTGAACGACAGCGACGGCGCAGTCTCGCAAGAGGTGGTCGACGAGATCACCGCCGCCGGCGGCCGGGCGCACGCCGACTCGAGCGACGTCGCGAACTGGGACGGTGCGGGCGGCGTCGTGCAGACCGCGCTCGACACCTTCGGCGGGCTCGACGTGCTCGTGAACAACGCCGGGGTGCTGCGCGACGCGATGAGCTTCAACATCACCGAGGCCGAATGGGACGCGGTCATCACCGTGCACCTCAAGGGGCACATGGCCATGTGCCACCACGCGGTTCGCCATTGGCGCGAACTCGGGAAGTCGGGCGAACCGGTCTCGGGGCGCATCATCAACACCGCGAGCGAGTCGGGCCTGTACGGCCAAGCCGGTCAGGTCAACTACTCGGCCGCGAAGGCGGGCATCGTCTCCATGACGATCGTGCTCGCGCGCGAGATGCGGAAGTACAACGTCACCGCGAACGTCATCTGCCCGCGCGCCCGGACGCGGATGACCGAGAGTGTCGCGGGCGCGGCCGACTTCATGAGCGGACCCGAATGGGATCCCGAGCAGATCGCGCCGATGGTCGTTTTCCTCGCGAGCGACGCCGCAGCCGACGTCTCCGGCCAGGTGTTCGTGGTGTGGGGCACGCGCGTGCACCTCATGGAGACCTTCCCGATGGTCGGGATGCTCGACCGCGGCGAAGGGCGCTGGACGCCGCAGGAACTCATCGACCGCAAGGACGAGTTGTTCGGCGGGCGCCGCAGCAAGGTGCCGCCCATGGGTTTCGGGATGTGATGATCCAGGCGCAAGCCGGAGGTGCGGACCGCGCTCCGACGTGCTGTGGAGATCGAGCACCGGAGGGTGTAGCCGCATGAACAAGGCCGAACCCGAAGGGCCCATGCTTGTCGACCAGTTGCGGTTCATGGCCGCGACGTTGCCGGACGAGTTGGCGTACCGCGACCTCGACGCCGGCACGACGATCACATTTCGCGAGTGGGACGAGCGGTCGAATCAGATGGCACGCTGGCTGGTCGACCACGGCGTCGAGAAGCAGGACCGCGTCGCGACCTACCTCGAGGGCACCGAATCTCTGCGGTGGATCACGACGTACGCGGGGATCCACAAGGCGGGCGCGGTCATGGTGCCGGTGAACACGCGGCTCGTGGCCGACGAAGTCACGACGATCCTTTCGCACGCGGAACCGGCGGCGGTCGTCACGAACCTCACGGTTCCGATCCCGGTCGCGGCGACGCTAACCATGGAGCGGTGGTCCGAGATCGACGGCTACGAGAACGACGACTTCCAGGTGCCGCTCGACGCCGATGACATGGCCGACATCATGTACACGTCGGGCACGACGGGCCTGCCCAAGGGTGTGCTCGTGCGACACCGCAACGTCGCGATGATGCCCAACGCCGTGCCCAACTGGATGGGCCGCGGGTGGCTGCACGGCGCGCCGCTCTTCACGTTCGCGGGCATGAGCTTCATCTACAACCCGATGAAGATGGGACTCGCCGGTCTCTACATGCCGAAGTTCGACGTCGACCACTGGTTCGACGTGGTGGAGCACGACAAGCCCGCCATGATCTTCATGGTCCCCGCAATGGCCGAACTCGTGACCGCGAGCGAACGCTTCGAAGGTGCCGACCTGTCGTCGCCGTTCGCGGTGTCGATCGGTTCCGCGCCGCTCGCGCCCGCGACGCTGAAACGACTCCAGCACCGTATGCCCCAAGCGTCGGTCGCGAACTCGTACGGACTCACCGAGGCCGGGCCTGCGTACATCGTCATGCCGAAGGAAGACCTCGACCGCAAACCGGGATCAGTCGGCAAACCGATGCCGCCCATGGAGATCAAGGTCGTCGACCCCGACGACGACGAGCCGCGCGCCGCGAACGAGGTCGGCGAACTGCTCGTGCGCCTCCCGGGCAAGCGCCGCGAGTACTACAACGACGACGGTGCCACCGCGTCGACGTGGACCGAGGACGGCTGGCTGCGCACCGGCGACCTCGCGTACCTCGACGACGAAGGCTTCGTGTACATCTCGGGCCGCATCAAGGACATGATCATCCGTGGTGGCAACAACGTGTACGCCACCGACGTCGAGGCCGTGATCCTCGAACACGACGCGGTGCAGGAGGCCGCCGTGGTCGGGGTGCCGCACCAGGTGCTCGGCGAGGACATCGGTGCCTTCGTAGTCCTCAAGCCCGGCGCGACATGCGACACGGAAGCGCTCGCGGCGTTCTGTTCCGAACACCTCGCGGACTACAAGCGCCCGCGCCACGTCTGGTTCGTCGCCGAGCTCCCCCGCAACGCCACGGGGAAGGTCATGAAACACAAACTGCGCGAGACGGCCGGTAGCCGAGCGCCCGGCTGAGGGTGCGTGCGCGGTCCGGGACTGCGGCGTAGATTCGGCCCGAGGGGGCACAAGTGACGGTCGACGCATCAGCACGGGAAGCAAACGGCATCGTCGGCGACGTCGCGGTCTCTCTGCGCGGCGTCACAAAGTGCTTCGGCGCCGTCGTGGCCGTGGACGATGTCGATCTCGACATTCGCGACGGCGAGTTCCTCTCCATGCTCGGCCCCTCCGGCTCGGGCAAGACGACCATGCTGCGGATGATCGCGGGGTTCGAGCTCCCGACCGCGGGCACCGTCGCGCTGCACGGCCGCGACGTCACGAAGCACCCGCCGTTCGACCGCGACGTCAACACCGTGTTCCAGGACTACGCGCTCTTCCCCCACATGACTGTCTCCCGCAACGTCGCGTACGGCTTACGCGTCAAGCGGGTGCCCAAAGCCGAGCGGCGCACCCGCGTGGAAGCCGCGCTCGCGATGGTGCGTCTCGAGAATTTCGGCGACCGCCGGCCCAGTCAGCTGTCCGGCGGCCAGCGCCAACGCATCGCGCTCGCGCGGGCGCTCGTCAACCGCCCCCGCGTGCTTCTGCTCGACGAGCCACTCGGCGCGCTCGACCGCAAGCTCCGCGAGGAGTTGCATATCGAGCTGAAGCACAACCAACGGGTGGTCGGCATCACCTTCGTGTTCGTGACCCACGACCAGGAAGAGGCGCTCACGATGAGCGACCGGGTTGCCGTGTTCAACGAGGGCCGCGTCGAGCAACTCGGCGCGCCTGCCGATATCTACGAACGTCCCACGACGGCGTTCGTCGCCGGGTTCGTCGGGACGTCGAATCTCCTCGCCGGCGACGTGGCCCGCGGCGCGCTCGGGCGCGAGGGGACGTTCACGATCCGGCCCGAGAAGATCCGGATCGAGGCGCCCGACGCGCCGCTCGGTCCCGGAGAACAGGGCGCGGCCGGAACGATTGCCGAAGTCGTTTACCTCGGAGCCGGCACCCGTTACCGCGTCGACCTCGCGGCGGGTGGGACGCTGACGGTCGACGCGCAGAACACGACGA
Source organism: Actinomycetes bacterium (assembly GCA_031404355.1). Classification (GTDB taxonomy): domain Bacteria; phylum Actinomycetota; class Acidimicrobiia; order IMCC26256; family PALSA-610; genus JANNHK01. The sequence continues at coordinate 2,935 of JANNHK010000277.1, read as the reverse complement.
CCACTTCGGCCGACGCGCTGACGACGCGCGGCCGGGCCGTACAACTCGTGTGGAACCGCGACCACGTGCTCGGCGTGGCCGCACCCGCGACCGATGTACCCGAACATTCTTCAGGGGAGATACCCCGAGAGGGAGGACCCGAATGAGAAAGCGACATGCATTTGCGGCTTCAGGCCTGGCCCTATTACTTGTCTTCGGCGCAGCCGCGTGCGGTGGCGACGACGATGACGACGCGAGTGGTGGAGACGACGACACCGAAACCACCGACGGCGGCGGCGAGAGCCTCGGCGGCGAGCCGCTCGCCGCGATCGGCGAGGGTGAGGGCGCGGTCAGCATCCTCGCCTGGCCCTACTACGCCGAGGACGGCACGCAGACCGACGGGCTCGACTGGGTCACCGCCTACGAGGAAGACACGGGCTGCGACGCGACGGTCAAGTACTTCGGGACCTCCGACGAAGCGGTGCAACTGTTCCAGTCGGGCGAGTACGACGTCGTGTCGGCGTCGGGTGACGCGTCGCTGCGGCTCGTGTACGGCGAGGATGCCCAGCCGATCAACACCGACCTGATCGACACCTACGCGGATCTCGCACCGTTCCTGAAAGAACAGCAGAACAACTCCGTCGACGGCGTCGTGTACGGCGTGCCGCACGGCTGGGGCGCCAACCTGCTCCAGTGGAACACCGAGGAAGTCGACCCGGCGCCCACGTCGTGGGCCGCCGTCTTCGACCCCGAGTCTCCGTACGCAGGCAAGATCGAGGCGTACGACTCGCCGATCTACATCGCCGACGCGGCCGTGTACCTCATGGCGACGGAGCCCGATCTCGGCATCACGAATCCGTACTCGCTGGACGCCGACCAGCTCGACGCGGCAGTCGAGTTGTTGAAGACGCAGAACGGCATCATCGGCGAGTACTGGAGCGACTACCTCAAGCTGGAGGAGGCGTTCACCGCGGGCAGCCTCGTGCTCGGCACCACGTGGCAGGTGATCGCGAACACGCTCACGGCCCAGGATCCCCCGGTCCCGGTCGAGACGGTGCTCCCCGACGAGGGCGCAACCGCCTGGGCCGACAGCTGGATGATCCACGCCGACGCGGCACACCCGAACTGCGCGTACCTGTGGATCAACTACATCACGTCGCCGTCGGTGCAGGCGACGCAATCGACGACCTACGGTGAGGCGCCCGCCAACCTGAAGGCATGCGAAGAGAGCGACGACCTTGGGGCGCACTGCGAGCAGTACGGCGCGAACGACGAGTCCTTCTACGGCCGACTTCACTACTGGACGACGCCGACGAAGGAATGTCTCGACGGTCGCACCGACGTCGAGTGCACCGACTACCAGGAGTGGACGCGGGCCTGGGACGAGGTGAAGGGCTGACCCAGCCCGACCGCACCGAAGGAAGAGAGCCGGGCCCGCCTCGCGGTGGGCCCGGCCGCTCCCTGTCGCGGTTTCTTCATCGCCATCGGGGCGCGGAACTCGGAGTGACGCTGGGCGCGCCGCTCGGATGGCTCCTCGTCGTCTACATCGGGTCGCTCGCGGCGCTGCTCATCACCGCGCTCTATACGCGCGACCCGTTCACGAACGACATCGTCAAGGACATCTCGCTCGACAACTTCCGCGACATCTGGGAGTCCGACGTGTACCGCACCGTGACGGTGCGCACGGTGTTCGTCGGAATCAGCGTGACCGTGATCGACATCGTCATCGCGCTCCCGGCCGCGTTCTTCCTCGCCAAGGTCGCGACACCGCGGTTCCGCCGCATGCTCGTGGCCGGGGTGTTGCTGCCGCTGTGGGCCAGCTACCTCGTGAAGGCGTACGCGTGGCGCATCATCTTGAACCCGGAAGCGGGCGTACTCAAGGAGACCTTCGGCTGGTCGCCGGGGTTCGACCTCCGCGCGACGATCCTCGTGCTCGCCTACCTGTGGCTCCCGTACATGGTCATCCCGATCTACGCCGGCTTCGAACGCCTCCCCGACTCGCTACTCGAGGCGTCGGCCGACATGGGCGGCAAGACCTTCCGCACGCTCCGCAGCGTCGTGCTGCCGATGATCTATCCGGCCGTCGTCGCGGGGTCGGTGTTCACGTTCGCATTGTCGATGGGTGACTACATCGCGGTGAGCATCGTCGGCGGCAAGACGCAGATGCTGGGCAACGTCATCTACCGGAACTTCCTGTCGCCCGACCTTCCGTTCGCGGCCGCGCTCGCGCTGATTCCCGTCTTCGTCATGACCCTGTACCTGCTCGCCATCCGCCGCACCGGCGCGCTCGACAGCCTCTGAGCCTGCCGTGTACCTGTCGCGTACCGCGAAGTTCGTGCTGCGAGTGTTCACGACACTGATGTACGCGTTCCTCTACGCGCCACTCGTCATCATCGCCATGCTCTCGCTCAACGAATCGGAGTCGTTCAGCTGGCCCCCGACGGGCTACACGCTGCACTGGTGGGACGTCGCTCTCCATGCGGAGGGGCCACGCGAAGCCCTGTGGACGTCGGTGAAGGTCGCGACGGGAGCAACCTTGATCGCGCTCGTCCTCGGCACGCTCGCCGCGTTCGCGCTGCAGCGCTTCGCGTTCTTCGGGCGCGACGCCGTGAACCTGTTCCTCGTCCTGCCGATCGCACTGCCCGGCATCGTGACCGGCATCGCCCTCAACAGCGCGTTCGTCGAGGCGGGAATCACCCTTGCCCTCTGGACGATCGTCGTGGCCCATGCGACGTTCTGCATGGTCGTGGTGTTCAACAACGCGATCGCGCGGCTGCGCCGTATGGCACCGAGTGTCGAGGAGGCGTCTGCCGACCTCGGTGCCGACTCCTTCCAGACGCTGCGCTTCGTCACGTTCCCGTTGATGCGCAGTGCGCTGCTCGCCGGCGCCCTGCTCGCGTTCGCGCTCTCGTTCGACGAGATCGTGGTGACCACGTTCACCGCGGGCGCGGGTGTC
>JANNHK010000276.1:0-6198 GCA_031404355.1 Actinomycetes bacterium | reverse complement strand
CCCGCGTCTCGCATCGCCCCCACGCGCCGCACGATTGCGTCCGTGTCGCCGCACGCCACGACCGCGTCGACGAGCCGGTCGCTGCCCCCGGCGGCGAAGTCGTCGTCGTCGTAGCCGAAGTCGCGCAGGTTGTTCGTGTAGTTGGGCAGGTTCATGTAGGTCGCAGTGTGCCGGCGCGCCGTCGCGCGAGCGGTCGACGGATCAGGGTCGCGGACCACGGCGAGCTCGACGGCGATCATCGCGCCGGGGCCGAGAATCTCGCGTGCGTGCGCCACGTGCTCAGGTATCACGAAATACGGGTGGGCACCGGCCGCACGATCGCGAGCCAGACCGAGCATGCGGGGCCGGAGCGCGGCGAGTACACGGTCGGCGATCGGCCACGGAACTTCGGCGGCGTCGAGCCCGTCCAGGTAGTCGACCATCTTCGAGTACGGCTTCGTGTACCGACCGGGATTGCCCATGTCGATGAGCGGCGCGTGACTTACCCCAAGCCCGAGCAAGAAGCGCCGTTGCCACGCGTCGCTCCACGACGCCCGCCGTTGCGCGACCTCGGCCGGTTCGTGCATCCACACGTTGAGGATCCCCGTCGCCACCGTGATGCGGGGGGTGGCTTGCAACAGGTGCTCGATCGACCCGAGGACGTCACCGCCGACGTCAGGAATCCAGATCGCGCTGTACCCGAGCTCTTCGAGCTCGACGGCCGCCTCGGCGATCAGGCCGGGGTCGCCGTAACGCATGTTCGCCGACCAGACACCCGTGCCGTGAAGTCGCATGCGTTACTCCAAGAGGCGTCCAATGCGTCCGGGGACGCGCATCCGAATCTTCTCCGACGACATTAACGTTCAATGTCGATCTCCTGAAGGGTGGCGCCGATCCTCCGGTGACACCGAGGTAGCTGACGGTGACGCGCCCCGCTACGGTCGCCGACGTGCTCGACCGTTTGCCGCTGACCTACGACGAGTGCCGAGCCCGGTTCGGAAGGGCCGCGACCGAGCGGGGGGTCACGATTGGCTCCCATCCGATCGCGGCGCGCGGGCCCGAAGGCCAGCGGCTCACGATCGACACGGCGTGGTTGGGATCGGACCGTCCCCGGCGGGCCCTCGTCGTGTTGTCCGGTGTGCACGGCGTCGAAGGATTCATCGGTTCGGTCCTCCAGACCGATCTGATCGCACGCCGGCGCCCCGACCTGATCCCGCGCGACGTCGGGGTCCTCCTCGTGCACGCGGTCAACCCGTGGGGCATGGCGTGGTGGCGGCGTCAGAACGAGTCGAACGTCGACCTCAACCGCAACTGGCGGCGCGACGACGGGGTCCCCTTCGACAACGACGCCTACGACGAGGTGCACGACCTGGCCTGCCCCGACACGCCCGACATTCCTCCGGTCGATCAACTCCTCGCCAAGGCCCAGGCACTCGTCGAAGCGCGCGGTCTGGCCTGGGTCCGAGACGGGATCACCGCCGGGCAGTATCGCCATGCCGACGGCCTGCACTACGGCGGTGCCCGCACAGAGGAGTCGAACCGCATCCTCGAGCGGGTCCTGCCGACCGCGCTCGCGGCGGTGGAGCGCGTCCTCGTCGTCGATCTCCACACCGGGCACGGCCCGAAGGGCGAGGTCACGATGCTGTCGGATCAGCCGCCCGTCTCGCCGCAAGACGTGTTCCTGCGCGCGACGTTCGACCGCGTCGAAGCGACGACGGGCAACCCCGACGCGACCACCGGGCCGAAGGCCGGGCAGATTGCACACGGCGTGCGCGCCGCGCTCTCCAATGCGTCGTGCTGTTCGACCACGCTCGAGTTCGGTACCAGCTCCGACCTGGAACAGTTGCAGGCCACGTACCAGGAGCAGTGGGTGCACCGCCGCGGTGACCGCTCGAACCCCGCGCATCTGGCCGCCGTCTGGAACTACCGGTGTTGCTTCACGCCCGACGACCGGGAGTGGGAACGCATTGCACTCCGCGCCGGCCGCGACCACCTCGACCGGAGCCTGGCCGCGCTCGAGGCCTGGACCTGACGCTGCAGTCCGACCACCCAACCGGCCCGGCCAATCTGTCGGGTCGGTAAGACTGGTGGGTGGCCGGATCCGAGATGGGAGCAGGAGGGGCACTCCGCGTGACACCGCTCGTCGGCCGGCAACCCGAGCTCGCCTACGCCGTCCGCGCGCTCGAGGACGGGGCCACACTTGTCGTGGCGGGCACTGGTGGCATCGGGAAGACCAGGCTCATCACCGCGATCGGTGACGAGGTCGGCACCCGCGGCTGGGTCGTACATCGCGCCGCCGGCACCCTCGCCGCTCCCGGCTTGCCGCCGGCGGCGATCGCGCACCTGATTCCCGTCAAGCCCGACCCCTCGGCGCGGCAACTGATACTCGTCGACGACGCGCACCTGCTCGACGAAGCCTCCGCGTCGACACTGGCGCAACTCGCACGCGACGAGCACGTCGCCCTGGCCGTTTCCGTTCGCTCCGGTGAATTTCTCCCCGAGGCCATCGCCGAACTCTTCGACGACACCGAGAGCATTCGAATCGAACTCCAGGCGCTGAGCGAACGAGAAGTCGGTCAGCTCCTCGCATTGCTCCTGGGCGGCCGTACTGACCGCGCCACCGTGCACACGCTGTGGGAGACCACACGCGGAAACGCGCTCTTCCTACGAGAACTCGTCGGCGACGCGTTGACACGCGGGCTCATCACCGAGGCCGACGACACGTGGGTACTGCGGGGCGAGCTGACCATTGGGCCGTCCCTGCACGATCTCATCGCGGGACGACTCCGGCATCTCGCGCCGGACGAACGCGAGGTACTCGAAACGATCGCGATCAGCGAACCCACTCCCATGGCGAACTTCGTCGGCGTCGCCGGCGCGCGAGTACTGGGAACGCTGACGCAAAGCGGCTTGGTCGAGGTTCGTCCCGACGGGCAACGACGGGCCGTGTTCCTGAGTCACCCGCTGTACGGAGAGGTCGTGCGCGCCGCGATTCCCGCCGGCCGCGCCGCGACGCTGCGAATCGCGCTCGCCGACGAGATCGAGGCGCATGGTGGGCGACGGCGCGACGACAGGCTGCGCGTCGCCAGTCTCCGCGTCGCGGCGGGCTCGCCGGTCGCGCCCGCTGCACTCGTGGCCGCGGCCTGGGAGGCGCGCGCCGCCCACGACCCCGCGCTCGTCGAGCGGCTCGTCACGATGGCCTTGCGCTCGGGCCCCGACGCCGAAGCGACGTTTCTCCTCGGTGCGGCGCTCCTCGATCGCGGTCGGTACCGCGAAGCCGTCGCAACGTGGGATTCGCTCGTCGACCAACCCTGCCCGGACGAACTGCGCGCGCTGCTCGCGACCGTGCGCGCCGCGCTCTCGGTACCGACCGGCGACAAGGGCGACATAGAGGTCGCGCCAGGCGCCGAAACGGGTCCCGCGGTCGACGAAGCACCGGTCTGGGCCTGGATCGCCTCGGCGCGCGACCGCATCACCGCCGGCCGGCTCGAGACGGTGCTCGACGAAGCAGCCGCGGTCGACATTCGGGCGGAGCAAACGGGCGCGGGTGTGGCGCTACCCATGCTCTCGGTCCGATCGTGTCGGGTGTTCGCGCTCCTCGCCGCGGGCCGCCTCGACTCAGTCGAGAGTGTGCTGACTTCCGACCTCGAATCGGCCGTGACGGATCCGCGCCCGACCATCTATGCCCACGTCGTCGAAGTGCTGGGTCTGGTCGCCCTGGCGCGCGGAGATCTCGAGGCTGCCGAGACCCACCTCTCCGACGCCGTAGCGACGTTCCGAATCAGCGACAACGGCGGCCTCAGGCCGGCTCTGCTCGAACTGGCCCTGGTGAGCGCGATGAGAGGCGACGAACACACAATGTCCGCGCTGCTCGCCGAGGCGCGTCGTGCGCAGGTGACCACCGTCGAGCCGCTCGTGGCCGAGATACGAGTGCGGGCCGCGTTTCTTGCCGGTGAGGGCTCGTCGACCGCGGCCTGCGCGCTGCTGCGCGAGCACGTCGCCGACGCCCGGGCCGCGGGACCGTTGTTCGAGTTGCCCGTTCTTCACGACTTGGCTCGCTACGGGGCAGCCGAGTCCGTCGTCGCGCGCCTCGTCGAACTCGCCGCCGCCTTCGACGGCGTGCTGGCATCGTTGTATCGCGACCAGGCGGTGGCAATCACGGGACGCGACGGTGCCGCACTGCTCGACGTCGCGACCAGGTTCGAGGTGCTCGGCTTCTCGCTTGACGCGGCGGAGTCCGTCGCCGCGGCCGCCGCCGCGTTGCGCACCGCCGGGAAATCGGCCGCCGCGAGCGCCGCGACCGAACGCGCTTCGGGCCTGGCGGCCGCGTGCGAAGGTGCGCGTACCCCGCTGCTGGCGTTTCTTGGCCGGTCGTAGGTCGTGAACTGGAGCAACGACAGGTCGCCGCGATGGTCGTCGACCCGGACGCCCGTGGCGTCGTGCTCGCCTGCATAACATCGGACGCGTCGAAGTCAGGCCAAAGGAGACCCCCCAATGTTCAGCCGCCTCGGGACGTGGTGCCACGATCACCGCAAGATGGTGCTGATCCTCTGGATCGTTGCCCTGTTCGCGAGCAACGGCATCGCCGGCGCCATTGGCGACGCGTACCGCCAGGACTTCTCGCTCGACGGCTTCGAGTCGACGGAAGGGTTCAAGCTCGTCGAAACGCAGTTCGACGACGGCAGCGGGTCGCCGGTCTCGGGTCAGATCGTCTTCACGGCCGAGCAGGGCGTCGACGACCCCGAGGTACAAGCCGCGATGGAGGAGATGTTCGCGGCGGTCGCGGAGCTCGACGATGTCACTTCAGTGCAAAGCCCGTACGCGCCGGGCGGTCAACGCCAGGTCTCCGATCGCGGCGACGCCGCCGGTCGTATCGCGTACGCGACCGTCAACCTTCCCGAGGACATCGACTTCACCAGCGCGTCCGAGATCGGCAACGAGATACGCGACCTGATTCCCGAAGTCGACGGTCTCCGCGTCGAGTTGGGCGGGCTCATCTTCTCCGAGTTCGAGCAGCCGTCGGCCGAGCTGTTCGGGTTGGCGTTTGCGATCATCATCCTGATCGTGGCGTTCGGGTCGGTCATCGCCATGGGTCTGCCGGTGGCCGTCGGGTTGGCCGGCATCGGCTTGGGCGGAGCGTTCGTCATCGTGGCCAGCCACATCATGGAGGTTCCCGACTTCGCACCGTTCGTCGGCGTGATGATCGGCCTCGGAGTCGGCATCGACTACGCGCTCCTTATCGTCACCCGCTACCGAGAACAGCTGCACACGGGATATGACGTACGGCAGTCGGTCGCCATCGCGATGGACACCGCGGGCCGCTCCGTGCTGTTCGCCGGCGCGACCGTGGTGGTCTCGCTGCTCGGCATGCTGTTGATGGGCATCGGCTTCATCGGCGGCCTCGGCATCACCGCTTCGCTCACTGTGGCCGCCACCGTCGCTGCCTCCTTGACCTTGCTCCCCGCGCTGATCGGCTTCGCGGGCGAGAAGATCGAAACCACCAAGTGGCGCGGACTCATCGCGGCCGGGTTCGTCGCCCTCGGGCTCGCGGGCGCCGGTCTCAAGATTCCCGCCGTGGCCGGGGTCGGTTTCCTGCTCGCCGTCGTCACGATCGTGCTCGGGTTCTTCGTCGTGCCGCTGAAGCGAGAGGTGCCGACCCGGGCACCGAAACCGCGGCGAGAGACATTCGCGTATCGGTGGAGCCGCGTGATCCAGCACCGGCCGTGGACCGCGACGATCGCTTCGGCGCTCTTCCTGCTCATCCTCGCCCTCCCATTCCTGCAACTCCGGCTCGGCTTCTCCGACGAGAGCAACTCCGCCGAAGACACCACCACCAAGCAGGCGTACAACCTCATCGTCGAAGGGTTCGGGAAGGGCTTCACCGGACCGATCTACCTCGTCGCGTCGGTCGACGGCGCGGAGCAGGTCGACGCGCTCATGGCGGTCACGGGCGCAGTCGAGGGTGATGCTGATGTCGAAGGCATCTTCGGGCCGGAACGCAACGACCCCGAGAATCCGACCGCAGTTCGGTGGGCCGTCACACCGGTGGGCGGACCGCAAGACGAATCGACGACGGAACTCGTCACGCGCCTCCGCTCCGACGTGCTCCCGGCGATCGAGGAATCCGCGGGAACCCGAGTGCTCGTCACCGGCGCGGTCGCCGGCAATGTCGACATGTCGGCGTACATGGGCGAGCGCATGCCGATCTTCTTCGGTGCA
>JANNHK010000275.1:0-8075 GCA_031404355.1 Actinomycetes bacterium | reverse complement strand
CCCGCGCCGGTCACGAGCGCCACTTTGCCGTCGAGAAGTCCCAAGGGGCCGGAGTATCACCTGACGCGCGCGTCAGGGTCAACCACCCGAAGGGGGGAGCACGATGGCTTCGCCGGGAAAGATCAGGCTCGGGTTGCCCGACCGCAGCGTCGTTCGATTCGCGTCGATGACGCTGTGCCAGTAACGCGTGACGGCCTGAGTGTCGGACGGATCGGCGAGTTCGGCGCGCGCGATCTGCCAGAGGTTCTCGCCGGACTGGACGACGTGCGTGCGCGCGGTCGGGGTCGGGGCCGGGGGCGCGGTCGGCGCCGGGGCCGGTTCGGTGTGTGGCGCGCGCACCACAGGTTCGTCGGCGACGACCACGGCGACGGGCGGGCGGTCGGCGGCGAGCGCGACCTGGGGCGCCAGCACGACCGAGGCGCTGCACGCGACGCCCGCGAGCCGGCGGACGACCCCGGGCGACCAGCGGGCGAGGCGCGCGGCGCCCCGGAGCTGCGGCCTGACCCGCGTCGCCGCGCAGGCGAGCGCCCCGAGCACGAACCACGCGCCGAGGGCAACGGCGACGAGCGCCGCGGTCTGACCGAGGAGCCGGGTCGCTTCGTCGAGTGTCTGAGAGTTCACGTGCTCACCATGTCAGATCATCTGAGATTGTGTCAAACGGCGAATGCATGTATCGTCCGGGTTCATGCTCCCGAGCGACGCAACTGCGGCTCTCGATTCGCTGCTCGACCGATCGTTGGGGGCCGACGTGCCCGCCGTGCCGTTCCCGCCGCGCCCCTCCGAACTGCCGCCCCGTCCCCCGCGGCGGCTCGGAGTGGTCGCGGCGGGAACGGTCGTCGGCGCTCTCGTCCTCGCCGTGTTGGTGACCGGCCGGTTCGGCGGCGAGCCCGGGTCGGAACCGGCGAGCCCGCCCCGCGCCGTCGCAACGACTGCCGCGCCGCCCGCGCCCGAACCGGTTGCCCGTTCGACGGTCGACGGCATCGACGTCGAAGTGCGCGAACCCGCCGAACTCGACGCGGCGTACCGCGCCGTCGCGCCCGACGACGGCGTCGCCGCCGTGGGCCCGGCCCGCTGTGCGCAGGGCGCGGCGGAGGAACGCGCCTGGTCGCGACCCGAGCTGCCCGATCGGGCGGCAGGCCGCTACCGCTGCGCGGTGGTCGACAGTCACGCGTCGATGTGGTGGACGGTCGACGACCGCGGCCTCCTCGGCCACGCGGTCGCCGCCGACGGCGACCTCGCCGCCCTGTTCGCCTGGTGGCTCGCGCACGGCGAGGCGCCGGAGTTACCTGACCGGTAACCGGGACCCCTGCTAGGTTCCGGCCGTTCGTGTGACTGCCGTCTCTGGGGGATAACGCCGATGTGGTTGTTGAATGACTACGGCTTCTCGAACGCCTTCCGTATCGCGCATGTGTTCGCCGCGGTCATGTGGATGGGCCTGCTGTGGTTCTTCAACTTCGTGCAGGTCCCCGCGTTCGCCGAAATGGATCCTGCGGCTCGCAACAACGCGCTCGACAAGCTGACATGGCGGGCGCTGTGGTGGTTCCGGTGGGCCGCGGCCGCGACCCTCATTCTCGGCATCATGATCGTCGGGGCGCTGCCCGACGGCTACTTCCCCGACGGTGACGCGTGGGCCTATTGGAGTTCGCCGTCGGGTGCCGGGCTCCTCATCGCGATCATCTTCGCGTTCATCATGGCCGCCAACGTGTGGATGGTGATCTGGCCCAAGCAGCAGATCGTCATCGCCAACGCGCGGAACGTGCAGGGCGGCGGCGATGCCAACCCCGACGCACCCGCGGCGGGGCGGGCCGGCCTCATGGCGTCGCGCCAGAACACGATCTTCTCGTTCCCGGTGCTGTTCTTCATGCTCGCGAGCGGCCACGTGTTCCCGGTCGGCGGCGATTTCGATTTCGACCCGTCGGGCACCAACGTCATGATCTACCTGTTGCTCGGCATCGTGGTCGCGGTGGTCATGGAGCTGAATGCGCTGGGCAAGATCAGCGGGCGGGGCAACGGCGGCATGAACATGCTGTACGAGACCCACAAGAACGCGATGTACACCGGCCTCGGGCTGATCCTGTTCTTCTACGTCGTCGCCGAAGTCCTGCTCGCGAATTGACGAGGCGCTAGACGCCGAGCGCGTCGGCGATACGGGCTCGGTGCCAGGCTGTTGAACCGAACATCGACTCGCCCGACTTCATGCGCTTCACGTACAGGTGCATGTCGTGCTCCCACGTGTAGCCGATGCCGCCGAGGATCTGGATGCCTTCCTTGCCGAGCAGGCGCTGGCAGTCGCCCGCCGCGGCTTTCGCGACTGACGTGGCACTCGCGCGGCGGGGGTCGTCCTCGGCGATGGTGAGCGCGGCGAAGTAGCCGGTGGCGCGGGCCCGTTCGAGGGCGACGAGCATGTCGGCGAACTTGTGCTTGATCGCCTGGAACGAGCCGATGGGCACACCGAACTGCTCGCGGTGTTTGGCGTAGTCGAGCGTCACGTCGAAGATCGTCTGCGCGGTACCGACCATCTCGAGCGCGAGCCCGACGGTCGCGTGTGCGAGCGCGCGACGCACGGCTGCGGCCGAAGCCCGGCCGAGAATGCGGTCATCGGCGACCCGCACGCTGTCGAGCTGGAGGTGCACGACGCGGCGGCTGCCATCGATCGTGCGCACCGGCGTGGCGGCGACGTCGGCCGCGGGAACGACGACAACGCCGACATCGGAACCGGTGCGTACGACGATGGCGATCTCGTCGACGGCGTCGCCTTCGATCACCCCGCGCACTTCACCCGTCAGCACATCGCCGGTGAGCGACGCGGAGGCCTCCGAGGGGTCGTACGCGCCGATCGCGAGCGTGCCCGCGATCTCGCCCGCTGCGACCGCGCCCAGGAAGCGCGCTTGCTGTGCGTCGGTGCCGCACTCGGCGAGCATGGGCACGAACTGCGTGACGGTCGCGAGCAGGGGTCCGGGTGCGATGACGCGCCCGAGTTCTTCGGCCAGGATCGCGGCTTCGAGCATGCCGAGGCCGATGCCGCCGTGTGCTTCGGGAACCGTCAGCGCGGGCCAGCCGAGCGCCACCTCCGTGGCCCACAGGTCGCGCGCACCGGTGCCGCCGTCGACGACCGACCGCGCGAGCGTGACGGGACTCTCGTTCGTGAGCACGGCGCGGATCGCGTCGCGTAGCTGTTCCTGGTCGGCGGTGAATTCGAGTTCCACTAGACGCCGGCCTCGGCCGCGAGGGCGCGCCGATCGACCTTCTCGCCGACGGTGAGCGGGAGCGCGTCGACGACGTGCACGGCTTCGGGCAACTTGTAGCCCGCGAGTTGGTCCGACGCGTACGCGCGCAACGCATCGAGGGCGGGTGGGCGCGCCGGGTCGCGGGCGACGACGACTGCCACTCCGATCTCGCCCATGACCGCATCGGGGCGCGGGACGACCGCGACGGCGGCGATGTCGGGATGGGTCGACAGGACGGCTTCGACTTCCACGGGGTACACGTTGTAGCCGCCGCGCACGTACATCTCCTTACTGCGGCCGACGAGGCGCAACCGGCCCCGATCGTCGAGCCAGCCGAGATCGCCGGTGCGGACGAACCCGTCGGCCGTGAACGCGGCCGCGGTCGCCTCGGGGTCGCGCCAGTAGCCGGCCATCACCGCCGGGGAGCGCAGGCACACCTCGCCGACCTCGCCCGCGGGTACGTCGAGGCCGTTCTCGCCGCGCAGGGCCAGCTCGACGCTCGCGTGCGGGCGCCCGACACTCTCGATCGCGTCCTCGTCGGGATCGTCGAAGCCGGTCCCGAGTCCGATCCCGGCTTCGGTGCACGAGTACCGCGTCGCGAGCTTGGCGCCGAAGCGCCGCCGCGCTTCCTCCGCGAGCCCGGGCGTGACGGGGCCACCGCCGACGACGATGAACCGCACGCTGGAGAGGTCGTACCTGTCGAAGTCGGGCCGGCGGAGCATGAGCGCGACCTGGCTCGGAACACCGCCGACCGATGCCATGTGCTCGCGTTCCAGGAGCGCGAGGGCGTCCTTGGCCCGCCAGCGCGTCATGATGAAGTTGGTGCCGCCCCGGCGCAGGTTGCCGGGGAGCTTCGTCATGAACCCGAGGTGCGCGAACGACGTGCCCGTGAACGACCGGCCGCCGCCGTCCCATATGTCGCCGACGTCGGTCTTGGTGATGAACGCGATCTGCTTGTTGCAGTAGAGCGCGCCCTTCGGTAGCCCGGTCGTGCCCGACGTGAAGATGATCGCGAGGGGTCGCTCGGGGTCGTCGGCAAGGGGACTCGGCGGGGCGCCGGTGACCCGCAGGTCGGCGAGGACCGCGTCGGCGCTGTCGGCCGCGGCGAACTCGGCCGCGGTGAGCACGACCGCCGGCGCGGCGAGGTCGAGCATCGCCTGGCGTTCGCGGTCGGAGAGCCGGTCGTTCACGCCCGCGGTGATCGCGCCGAGCTTGGCGGCACCGCAGTACGCGAGCAGGTACTCGGGCCCGGGCGGCAGGATCAGCGCCATGACGTCTCCGGGTCCGAGCCCGCGCCGCGCCAGTCCGGCCGCGACCTCGTCCGAGATGCGGTCGATCGCCTCGTAGGTCAGGTCCCAGCGGGCCTCGGCGACGTACGCAGTACGATCGCCGAACCGTCGGGCCGCTTCGGTGATTGTCGCCGGCAGCATCAGGTTTGAAGGATCGTGCACCGTGGCCGAAGCGCACAAGTCGCCGCGACCCAACGGTGCCCGACGCGTCGCCCGCCGGCGCGACGGCGAAACGGTGCCCGGTACGCCGGCCCAGGGCCGGGAACTGCGGGCCCAGGGCCGCAAGACGATGGCCCGGCTCCTCGACGCGGGACTCCGCGTGTTCGCCGAGCGCGGCTACCACGCCGCACGCGTCGACGACATCGTGCGGTCGGCCCGCACCTCGCACGGGACGTTCTATCTGTACTTCTCCAACAAGGAAGATCTGCTCCGGGCGCTCGCGGTGGAATGCGCGCGTGAGATGGATGCGCTCGCCGAACGACTCGGACCGATCGGACCCGACCGTGAGGGCTACGAGGAACTCCGCCGGTTCCTCTCCGGGTTCGTGTCGACCTACCGCAACTACGGCCCGGTGATCCGCGCGTGGATGGAAGGGCACGTCGAAGACCGAGACGTATCCAACCTCGGTGTCAAGGCGTTCACCGACATCGCGACTGCGTTCGCGCGTCGGATGCGCGAAGCGGGCGGGCGGGGCGACCAGGTGTCGATCTCGGCGCTCATGGCGATGCTCGAACGCTTCGCCTACTTCTTCGTCTCGCGCCGCCTCGAGTTCGACGACGCGCGCACCCTCGACACCGTCGCCCACATCGTGCACCGCGGGTTCTTCCGCGCGCCTCTCAGCGCGACGCGCTGAACCGGCCTGCGCGCGCCGCGAGGTACACGGCCTTCGTCGCGCCGAGCAGGGGCACCGCGAACAGTGCGCCGACGACCCCGCCGGCGGACACGCCGACAAGCGCGGCGACCATCGTCGACGGTGGTGTGAGGCTCACGGCCCGACCGACGATGAGGGGCTGGATGAGATGGTTCTCGATGTTCTGGTACACGAGGAAGATCGCGATGCAGGCGAGAGCAGTGCCCGCGCCCTGCGTCGCGCCGAGGAGCACGAACGGCACGGCACCGAGCAGCCCGCCGATCTGGGGGATGAGGTTCGTCATCAGCACCCACGCGCCTACGAGCGGTGCGAGCGGCACGCCGAGCACCAGTGACGCGCTCAGCATGACCGTGCCCGCGAGCGTGGCGACGAGGAGCGAGCCCGCGATGTACTTGCCGACGACTTCGTAGACGAGCTGCGCGAGGCGGTCGGCGTCGTCGCGCCGATGTGACGGTACGAGCCGCCGGGCCCGCCGGGCGAGGTTCTCGCCGTCGAGGAGCAGCGCGGCCGCGAGCAGGATTGTGAGGAACCCGGCCGCGATGCCGTCGGCGATCGTGCCGACCGCGTCGACCACGGGCGTGTCGTCACCGCTGAGGCGCTCCGGGAGGTCGTCGAGCCACTGCTCGACGTCGCGGTGCGCGTCATCCTCGCTGATGCGATCGCCGACGAACGGAAGGTCGCCGAGATCGTCGACCACGCCGGGGATGTCGTCGTCGAGGTCGCGCACCTGGCGGATCGTGGGCACGGTGATGAGCGCCAAGGCGGTGGCGAAGATCAGAGCGAACCCGAGCAGCACCACGCCGGCCGCGGGGGTGCGCGACCACCGGGTGCGGCGTTGCACGAGCTCCACCACCGGATTCAACGCGAGCGCGAAGAGCCCGCCGATGGCCAGCGCGGTCAGCGTGCGCGGGACCGACCGGACGAACCACACCGTGATCGCGAGCACGGCAAACGCGATCGCGAGGTTGAGTGCGGAGCGGGTGTCGAGATCGATGCGCGTCGGGGGTCCGCTCTCGCCGCTCGACACGTCGGTAGCGTACGGGCGGATGGCGCAGCCGGCGCGGATCGACGACGTTCCCCGAGTGTGGATCTCGTTGCGGACCGCACTCGCCATTGCGTTTGCCTTCGCCGCGACCGTGTTGGTCCTCGAGATCGCGGCCGACGCCCGGCGGGTGATCGCGTGGGCCCTCACCGCGGCGGCGGTCGCCGCGCTCGTCAATCCCGCAATCACGCTGCTCGACCGGTACATGCCGCGCGCGCTGGCCGTGCTGGTCGTCGTCGTGGTCGTCCTCGGCTCGGCCGGCTACGTCGTGTACCAGGTCGTCGACGACGTCACCGACCAGACGAACCGGCTGAAGCTACTCGCCCCCGCGCGCGCCGCCGAACTCGAGGAGGACTCGGAACTCCTCCAGGAGATCGAGCTGACCGACCGCGTCGAACGGTTGGTCGAAGCGATTCCGGAACGGTTGCGCGGCGGCACGACCGCGGAAGCGATCCGGTCCGCCGCGAACCGTGGGCTGGCGCTCGTTGTCGGCATCGTGTTGACGCTCTTCTTCATTGCCTACGGCCCGCGGCTCGTCGACGGTGGATTCGCCCAAATTCGCGACGAACGGCGCCGGCGGCGCATCGAGCGCGAGTTGCGCACCGGGTTGCGGCGCGGACTGTTCTACGCGCGCATCAAGCTCGGCGAAGTCGTGATCGAAGGCGTGCTCGCGTACGCGATCGCCCGCGCCGCCGGCGTGCCCGGCCCGGCCGCGTTCGGTGTGTGGGTTGCGCTGTGGACGTTGCTCCCGATCGCCGGGCTGTTTATCGGTGCGGTGCCGATCGTGGCGTTCGCGGCGGCGCAGTCGACGACGACGGCCGTGTTGGTCGCGCTTGCGTTCGTCGCGATCGGCGTCGGGGAGTGGTTCATCACCCGGAGCGCGGAACGCCAGTCGGTGCACGTCGGACCGTTCCTCGCCGCCCTCGCCATGTTCGTCGGGCTCGAGTTGTACGGGTTCATGGGCGCGCTGTTGCTGTTTCTCGGCGCCATCCTCGCAGTCGCGATCGTCGAGGAGATCGGCCTGGAGGAGATCGCCGAGGTGATCGACGGCGACCCGGGCCCCGGCTCCTAGCGCTCCGGAAGCTTGTTCCGCCAATCTTGGCTGATCGGGAATTCTTGCGGTTGGGCCGCGTTCGTCTGGTGTTGTCGACCAACATCGGAGGAACGCTATGGCACGTCGCGGACGACCGACCGTTGAGATCACGCTCACCAGCGAGGAGCGCAAGACGCTGAAACGGTGGGCGCGCCGGCATTCGTCGTCGCAGGGGTCGGCGTTGCGGTGCGATCGTGCTGGCCTGCGCCGAGGCGGATCGCACGCACGCCGAGATCGCGGCCGAGTTGGGCTGCAATCCGACGACTGTCGGCAAATGGCGGCAGCGCTCCGCCGCTTGGTTTGCGTCTGACTTTGGGCTGCAGATCGCGGTTTTGATCAGTCCGCATCTGGCAGGGGTTCCGGCCTGTCGGAGAGGGTGCGGTCGTGGCTATCGAGGTGCATGGGATCGGGCTGGTCGCCGGCGGAAGTGGTTCTTGTCGCATCCCGTCGTCACCCTCGATGTTTCGGCGTCTCGCGGCCTGGCCGCGACCAGGCGTTAGGTTTGCGGCGCGTGGGCGACGACGATGACGAAAACGCCGAGACGCAGGCGGTC
>JANNHK010000274.1:0-6918 GCA_031404355.1 Actinomycetes bacterium | reverse complement strand
CGAAGGCCAGCAGCGTGCCCACCGGCGCATCCATCTGCGCCAGGCCCTGCGCACTCGGCCCGGCCTTGCCGCTGAACGGGTTGTTGCGTCTTCGGCGGTGCGCCACACCGTCCCGTAGATGCGCTGCATCGACGGGCGCTTCTCGTTGCCCCGCCAGTACGCGGCGCTCGTGCGCAGGAGCTTGACGGCGTTGGGGTCGATGTCGTCGATCGCGGCGACGTGGGGACCGCGGCAGAGGTCCTCGAATGTCCCGATGCTGTACGTGGACAAGACGTTCGTCTCCGACGCGTTGCCGTACTCGTCGGTGCCGCGGGAGAGGATGTCGTCGATGAGCTCGAGCTTGTACGGCTGATCGCGGTACAGCGTGCGGGCCTCGTCGGGCGATACCTCTCGGTAGTCGAACGTCTTGCCGCGCTCCGCGATGATCTCCTTCATACGCGCTTCGATCTGATCGATGACTTCCGCGGTCAGCGGCTCGTCGAGATCGAAGTCGTAGTAGAAGCCGTCGGCAGTCGGCGGCCCGATACCCAGCCGAGCGCTCGGGAAAAGGTCGAGAACCGCCGACGCCAGCACATGCGCAGCCGAGTGGCGGAGCGCGTACAACTCGTCGTTCTGATGCTTCGAAACTGCCGTCATTGGGGCGTCACGATACTCGCTGCCGAATCGGCCCCTCGCGCAGTTCTTCGCCCCGGTTGGCATTGCTCGATTCCCCGAGGCGAGGATGCCGACGACTCCCGGGAGGCCCCATGCTCGCATCCGTTCACATGGCCGACGTGAAGCCCCGAACCACACTCGCGGTGCTCCGTCGGGCCCCCGATCCGGCTTCGGTGCCCGGGTTGCGGATGGCGCGCGTCGCGCTCGTCACGCCGTTGCGCACGTCGTTCGCACCCAAGCTCGGCTTCAGCCGCGTCGCGCTCGTGTCGTTCTGGGACGACGACGTCGCGCTCGACGCGTTCGAAGCCGCCGACGACGCGGCCGCTCCGTTCGCCGACGGCTGGCGGATGCGGCTCGAGCCGCTCCGGTCGCACGGAACCTGGCCCGGCCTCGACCCCGACCTTTCCCACAAGCGCAAGGTCGACTACGAGGGAACCGCCGCCGTGCTCACGCTCGGGCGCGTGCGCGTGCCGCGCGCCATCAGCTTCCTGCGCGCCAGCACCAAGGCCGAGGCCGCGACGTACGACGCGAAGGGAATGATCTGGGGAACCGCGATGGCGCGCCCGCCGTTCGTCGCGACGTGTTCATTGTGGGAGAACTCGGAAGCGATCGCGGCCTATGCGTTCGGCGCCGACGGAGAACCGCACCCCGGGGCGATACAGGCTGACCGCACCAAACCGTTCCACCACGAGTCGGCCTTCATCCGCTTCCGCCCGTACGCAGTCAACGGCAGCCTGAGCGGCAGAAATCCGTTGGCCCACGCGTTGGTCTGACGGCACAATCGCCAGATGGACACCGCAGACCCGGCCGATCGGCGCGTCTTCACGCTGAGTTCGACCGCGTGGAACACGCTCCAGCAGCGCCTCAACGAGCCGCCCGCACCGAACGCCGCGCTCATCGAACTGTTGAGCCGGCCCTCAGCGCTCGAGGATTGAGCGACCACACTGGCGGTTGTCAGTCGAGGTTGCGGATCCAGCGTTCGGTTGTCTCGACGCTGTCGAGGTCGGCGTTCCACAGCGCCTGACGCCCGGGGTGATACCGCGACCCGGCCGGTCCCCATCGATGACGACCACGTCGCGCTCGAGATCCGTCTTCACAGCGTTCCTCACCGGGTGTTGGGAGGGACGATTCTGCTCTCTGAGCGACCTGCGGGCAACGTGAGACGTCAAGTTTGCCACGTTGCGTGGTCATGGCCCGGGTCGGTACGCTCCGCGCTCGCGGTGAGAACCGGCGCGCGACGAGCGATCGGCACTGCCGCAACGTGCCCGAGTCGGATGGATGAAGTGGGGGTAACACGGATGCCTGAACAGACCGGGAACGAAGTGCTCATCATCGGCGGCGGTCCTGCCGGCGCGACGGCCGCGCTGCGGTTGCTCGAGCGTGGGATCACCCCGCTGATCGTCGAGCGCGAAACATTCCCCCGCTACCACATCGGCGAGTCGATGACCGGAGAATGCGGCGCGCTACTACGCCAACTCGGCTTCGGCGACCGGATGCTCGAGGCCGGGCATCCGGTCAAGCACGGCGTGGCCGTGTTCGGCAAGAAGGGCGCCGACTGGTGGCTGCCGGTCATGCAACGCCTCGAATCGGGCGAGCTGCGCGACCAGTTCACCTGGCAGGTTCGCCGCAGCGAGTTCGACAAGATGCTGCTCGACGAGGCCCTGTTGCGCGGCGCCGAGTTGATGCCCGGACGCGCGGTCGCGCCGATCATGAGCGACGACGGCACGACGTTGTGCGGCGTGACGGTACGCCTCGAAGACGGCTCGACCGTCGACGTCGAGGCAACGATGACGCTCGACTGTTCGGGTCAGGCGAGCTTCCTCGCCAACCAGAAGGTCACGGGGCCGAAGTACCTCGGCGCCTACGACAAGCAGATCGCGCTGTTCTCACAGGTCGCCGGCTATCAGCGCGACAACGGCGAAGAACGGGAGCACCAGCCCGGGAACACGCACATCTTCTACAAGGAGAAGTACCACTGGTCCTGGGCCATCCCAATCGACGACGACATCACGAGCATCGGCATCGTCGTCCCCGCCCAGGTCTTTCGCGACAGCGGCGAATCGAAGCACGATTTCGTGTGCCGCGAACTCCGAGAGCAGAACACGAGCCTGGCGGAACGCGTCGGCGAACCCGAACTGGTCGAGCCCGCGCACGTCATCCCCAACTATTCGTTCCAGGTCCGCAAGTTCGCGGGACCCGGCTACATCTGCGTCGGCGACTCGCACCGCTTCGTCGACCCGATCTTCTCCTTCGGGCTCTACGTCGCGATCAAGGAAGCCGGGCTCGCCGCCGACGCCGTCGTCGACTACCTCGCCGGGAAGGGACGCGACTCCGACGATCCTTTCAACGAGTACATGACGTACACGGAGAAGGCGATCGATATTCTCGAAGACGTGCTCGACACGTTCTGGGAGAACCCGCTCGCGTTCTCGGTATTCGTGCACAACCGCTACCGCGGCCCGATGATGGACGTGTTCGCCGGCCGTATCTACGACGGCATGCCGCACGACGGACGCGACAAGGCGGTGGCCTCGTTCCGCAAGCTGCTGAAGCGGGAACGGACCTACGACGACGACGGCGCGTACTCGGTTCCGATCGGTTCGCGATTCCACGAGGAACGCGCCCCGCTGTGGAACTCGGCGCTGGACAGTGTCGAGACCACCGAGCAGTGGATGCGCGAAGAACTCTCGGTGTAGTCGCATGATTACCGCGATCCTTGGCCAAGCGAGCGCGGCACCCCTGCCCGCGCTGAAGCCCGACTTCGTCCTCGGGTTCGTGCTCTTCGACCTGACCATCATCGTGCTCGCCGCCATGCTGTTCGGCGCGTTGGCCCGCAAGGTCGGCCAGCCGACGGTGGTCGGTCAGATCATCGCGGGCGTGCTCCTCGGGCCGACGCTGCTCGGCGCGACGGTGTTTACGTGGGGCAACTCGTGGGGCTTCCTTCATTGCGACGTCTCGCTCGCCGCGACGGCGGGAACGCCGAGTATCAGCAGTTGCTTCTTCCCGCCGCAGGCGCGCTCCGCGCTGGGTGTCATCGGCCAAATCGCGCTGATCCTCTACATGTTCCTCGTCGGGCTCGAACTCGACTTCTCGATGCTGAAGGGCAAGGCGAAGCCGATCATGACGGTCGCCGCCGGTGCGACACTGATCCCGATCGCGTTGGGCCTGCTCATCGGACCCCTCTTGTACAACTCGAAGTGGGTCGGTGGCTTCGGGACCCCGGCCGAACCGTCGAGGATGGCGTTCGGCCTGATGGTCGGCGCCATGCTCGCCGTGACCGCGTTCCCGGTCATGGCCCACATGCTGCAGGAGAAGCGCCTGAGCCGCGGGCGCATGGGATCGATCGGCATCGCCTCCACCGCGGTACTCAGCGTGCTCATGTTCCTGGCGGTCGCAACGGCCGCCGGCGTCGCCGCCCACAAGTCGGCCACCGACATCGTCGGGAAGTGGGTCATTGCCGGCGTGTTCATCGCGGTGCTGTTCTTCGTCGTCCGCCCGTTGCTCGCGCCCCTCGGCCGCGCCGCCGAGGCGCGCGGTGAGGTCACGCAGATGATGTTCGGGACAATCTTCGTGCTGCTGTTCGCGGGCGCGTTCGCCGCCGACCGGATCGGCATCAACGTCATCCCCGGCGCGTTCCTCGTCGGCGCGATCCTCCCCGCACGCGAGCTGATGTACCGCGAGATGGCCGCCAAACTGCGCGACGTCACCCTCGTGGTCCTGCTCCCGGTGTTCCTCGCCTTCTCCGGCCTCGCCACCGACTTCACGAAGCTCGGCGCCGCGTTCATCGTCGGCATCGCCATATTCCTGGTCGCGGGCATCGTCGGCAAGTGGGTCGGCGGCGCGGTCAGCGCCCGAGCGGCCGGAATGACGTGGCAGGAGGGCAACACGCTCGGCGTCCTCATGAACTGCCGGGGCCTGCTGATCCTGGTCGTCGCGCTGATCGCCTTCAACCAGGGCGTGATCTCGGCGCAGCTCCAGACGGGTGCGGTCCTCATGGCGCTGATCACGACGATGATGACGGGACCACTCTTCGACCGCTACATCGCGCGCGTCCCCGGAGCAGTGCCCGCCGTCGACGCCGAAGTGGGGCCGGCGCCGGGGTTGGCGTGAGCATCGCGACGACATTCGAATTTCTGAAGCACGACGACTACGCGCTCACGCTGCTCGGCGTCGGCGTCGTGATCCTCGCGGCGCGCGCGCTGGGCTGGCTCTTCGTCCGCATGCACCAGCCGCGTGTGATCGGTGAGGTAATCGCCGGCATCCTGCTCGGACCGACCCTGCTCGGTGGGTTCTCCGAGGACTTGTTCCCGCTCGATGCCCGGCCGATGCTGCGCATGCTCGCCGTGGTCGGCGTGGTCGTGTTCATGTTTCTGGTGGGTCTCGAGTTGGATCTCGGGCTCCTCAGCCGGGACCGTCGCCGCTTGGCGGGTGGTGTCGCGCTCGGAGGGAATCTCCTGCCCTTCGCGCTCGGAATCGCGCTCGCGTACGCGCTCTACCCGATGCACGACGACGCCGACTTTCTCCCGTTCGCGTTGTTCATCGGACTCGCGATGTCGATCACGGCGTTCCCGGTGCTCGCGCGCATCCTCGTCGAGCGCGGCATATGGGACAAGCCGCTCGGCGTCGTCGCGATGGCGGCCGCAGCTATCGACGACGTGCTGGCGTGGTCGTGGCTGGCGTTCGTGGTCGCGATCATCACCTCGAACGGCGCGTGGGACCTTCCGGTGATCTGCGCGCTGGCGGTCGCGTTCACCGTGATCATGATCAAGGTCGTGAGGCCACTCCTCCGCCGCTTTGCCGATCGCGACGTGGACCCGACGATTCTGTCCCTCGTCTTCGTCGGTGTCTTCGTGTGCTCCTTCGCGACTTCCGCGATCGGCATTCACGAGATCTTCGGGGCGTTCCTCTTCGGCGCCGTCTTCCCGCGCGGCGAACTCGCACACCAAATCCGGAGCCGGCTCGAGACGGTCACGCTGTTCCTGCTTCCGGTGTTCTTCGTGACCGCCGGTCTCAACGTCGACATTCGCGGTTTGAGCAGCGACGCGTTGTGGGCGTTCCCGCTGATCCTGCTCGTCGCGTTCGGCGGCAAGTTTGCCGGGGCGATCCTCGGCGCGACAACTCAGGGCATCCGGCCGCGTGATGCGCTCGGCATCGGCGCGCTGATGAACACGCGCGGTCTCACCGAACTCATCGTCCTGAGTGTGGGTCTGCAGCTCGGGGTCTTGGACACGGAGCTGTACTCGCTGTTCGTCCTGATGGCTGTCACCACAACGGTTGTCACCGCGCCGTTGCTCGCACTGATCAAGCCCGATCCCTACTTGGCGACCGACGACGCAGCCGAACCGTCTCCACGATGGCGTTTCCGCGGCCGCTTCGCGGACTGAGTGATGGCTCCCGTTTGGGAGAAGTTCGCGTCGAAGGTCGCCGGAGTCGTTTCACCACGGCACCGGCGGTGGCAGCGGTTGCTTCGGAGCCTCACGATCGACCCCGATCTGCTGACCGACCCGATCGCGCCGCCCGGCCCGCGCGATTTCGTCGTGTGCGGCTCCCCGCGTACGGGTACGTCGTTGCTCTCGGGGATGCTGTTGCAGCCTCCGGAGATCGTGACCGTCATGGAACCCTGGGACGGCCTTCGGCTGCCGCCCGCCGAGCTCTTCGCTTCCCTCCGATGCGAAATCGAAGAGACCGGCCGGATGCGTCGCGGCCGGCTCGACGTGTCGAAGCTGACGCGAGACGGCGCGATCGCGTGGCTTCCCGAACACGCGTCGGCATTTGAAGTGTCGACCGCACCCGGCTACGCGCTGGGTGTGAAGTGGCCCGCGTTCTGGCGGTACATCGATCGGCTTCCGGACACGAAGTTCGTCGTCTGCCTGCGCCATCCGTTCGAGGTCATCGGGTCGTACGAGCGGGTCGGCGGGCGACTCGCCCGCGGGTTGGAGTACGACGTGCCCTTCAACCGCGCGATGAACGAGGTGCTCCTCGCCGCGACCGACGACGTCAGAGTGCGGCGAGTGCTGCTCTTCGACTACATCCACACGCGATTGCTCCCGATGTTGGCGCGGCCGAACGTGCTCACGGTTCGGTACGAGGACTGGTTCACCAGCCCGCAGGAACTGTGGGCCGACCTCGCCGCATTTCTCGACGTTCCCCTCGCCCGCAATGCCATCACCATCGAGCCCCGGGCCCCGGCCCCGCTCGCACCCTCGGCGCGCAACCTCGTCGTCGAGCACTGCACGACGGCAGCCGCACTCGGGTACTCGCTCG
>JANNHK010000273.1:0-2217 GCA_031404355.1 Actinomycetes bacterium | reverse complement strand
CCGGTAGCCGATGAAACTCACCTGCCGCGTGGGGTAGGTGAGCTTGTGCGCGCAGATGGCGGAGTACGCGACGATCGTCTTCTCCGGTCCCATCCCGCCCTGCCATCGATAGGCGCCGCGTTCTAGCAGTGCTCGCGAGGTACGCGTTTTTCCCGGACGACGTGCTCGATCATCCCGCCCGCGACCGTATGGTGCGTCGCATCGTCGATGAGCACGAAGCTTCCGGTGTGCCGGTTGTTGCGGTAGGAGTCGACTGCCAGCGGACTCGCCACGGCGAGCCGCGCGAGGCCGAGGTCGTTGAAAGCGAGCGTTGTCGCTGACGCATCGGGCGCGAGCGTTGCGAGGTCGAGCCGGTGCAGGACTTCTTCCACGGTTGCGCGAACCGTCTTCGTGCCCTGCTTGATCCAGTAGCGCCGGCCGGTTGCGAGCGATTCGCGGTCGAGCCAGGCGAGACGTGCGGTGAACTTGCGGGCGACGGCGGGCGCGTCCTTGCGGTGGGTCAGGACGTCGCCGCGCGCCACGTCGATCTGCCGGTCGAGCACGATCGTCACCGAGCGGCCGGTGCCGGCTCGCTCGAGCATCCCGTCGAGCGTCACGATTTCGGACACCTTCGCCTCCAGCCCCGCGGGCCAGGCGACGACCGTGTCGCCGACGGCCACGGTGCCGGATTCGACGCGGCCAAGGTATCCGCGGAAGTCGGCCCCCGCGCCGAATCGCGAGTGCGAGACGAGTTGCACGGGGAAGCGCAGATCCGTGACGGGGTCGACGGGCGATGCCGTCTCGAGCGCGTCGAGCAGCGTCGGTCCCTCGTACCAGGAAAGGTTGGAACCGCGCGTGACGACCATGTCGCCTTCGAGCGCGGACAACGGGATCGCGGTCACGCGCGCAAGACCCAGAGATCGGGCGATCGCGGCAAATTCGGCGGCGATCGACTTGAAGGTCGCGCGGTCCCAGCTCACAAGGTCCATCTTGTTCACCGCAAGCACCACATTCGGGATCGCGAGGAGCGAGGCGATGGCGGCATGGCGGCGTGTTTGCGTCGTGAGGCCACGCGAGGCGTCGGCGAGCACGATGGAAAGCGAAGCGGTGCTGGCGCCGGTCACCATGTTGCGCGTGTACTGCTCGTGGCCCGGGGTGTCGGCGATGATGAAACGCCGACGGGGCGTGGCGAAGTAGCGCCAGGCCACGTCGATGGTGATGCCCTGTTCGCGCTCGGCGGTGAGGCCGTCGGTGAAGAGCGACAGGTCCAGTCCGCTTGTGCCTCCGTTTCTGGCCGTCGTGCGTGCGACGGCGGCGAGCTGATCCTCCAGCAGCGCCTTTGAGTCGAGGAGCAGGCGTCCGATGAGGGTGCTCTTGCCGTCGTCGACCGAGCCGGCCGTCGTGAAGCGCAGGGTGTCGATATCCATCAGAAATACCCCTCGCGCTTGCGCAGTTCCATGGAGGCCTCCGAGGTCTGGTCGTCCATGCGCGTCGCTCCGCGTTCAGTGATCGTCGCGCCGGCTGTCTCGGCGATGATTTTCGCGACGGTGTCGGCGTCCGAGGCCACGGGGCAGGTGCAAGTGATGTCGCCCACGGTGCGAAAACGAACACTGCGCGTGACGACGCTCTCACCGGCTCGCGACGGCGTGAGTTCGGTGACCGGGGCGAGAAGGCCGTTGCGCTCCACCACCTCGCGATCGTGGGCGTAGTAAATGCGCGGCACGGCGAGCTGCTCACGGGCGATGTACTGCCAGACGTCCAGCTCGGTCCAGTTTGAGATCGGGAAGACTCGCAGGTGTTCGCCGGGGTGCAGCTTCGCGTTGAACAGGCTCCAGAGTTCCGGGCGCTGGTTGCGCGGATCCCACTGGCCGGTCTCGTCGCGGTGGGAAAGGATACGCTCCTTGGCTCGTGCCTTTTCCTCGTCGCGTCGCGCGCCGCCGAACAACGCATCGAAGCCGAGCTCCCGGATCGTGTCGAGGAGCGTCACGGTCTGGTGGGGGTTCCGGTTCTCGCCGGGGTGGCGCAGGCGCACGCGGCCCTGGCGGATCGATTCGCCCACCGAGCGCACGATCAGGCGCTCACCCAGCTCCGCCGCGCGCGCGTCGCGGAAGGCGACTACCTCGGGGAAGTTGTGTTCGGTGTCGATGTGCACGAGCGGGAAGGGGAAGCGGTCGGGGCGAAACGCCTTTTCGGCAAGGCGCAGCATCACGATCGAGTCCTTGCCGCCGGAGAAGAGCA
>JANNHK010000272.1:0-4344 GCA_031404355.1 Actinomycetes bacterium | reverse complement strand
GAGGCGGGCACCGACCGCGCTCGCGAGTTCCTGCAGGAGTCCCGTGCCCTCGGCGAGGCCCAGCCAAAGGACATGACCGCGTCGCGGGTTCGGGAACGCGCCGCGACGGCGTCGAGCACCGACTCGGGCGGGTGGATCGCGACGAACGCGCTCGTCACGCTCTCACGCGTCGAAGGCTTCGAGGCGCTGGCGCACGATGCTCAGCAACGAAATCGTCGAGAACTGCCGGATGCGCTCACGGTCGCCGGGCAACCGGAACGACACCGACTCCGTCGGGCGGCCCGGCAGCGCGACGCCGAAGAACACCGTTCCGACCGCGACACCGTCCTGCTCGGCCGGCCCCGCGACCCCCGTGACCGAGATCCCGACGTCGGCGCCGAGCACGCGTTGCGCGCCTTGCGCCATCTCGCGCGCCGCCTCCTCGGTCACGACCGACTCGGCCATGACCCCGAGCACCGATCGCTTCACGTCGGTCGAATACGCGCCGATCGTGCCCCGGAACACGTCACTCGCGCCGGGGACGCTCACAATGCGGGCGCCGATGAGACCGCCCGTGAGCGATTCCGCGACGCCGAGGGTCCACCCGCGCTTCGCCAGCAGCGCGAGCACGGCGTGTTCCATCGTCTCGTCGTCGACACCGAACACGAGGTGCCCGATGATCGCCCGCAGTTCGACTTCCTCGGCGTCGACCAGCGCGCGCGCTTCGGCCTCGGTCGCCGCCTTCGCGGTGATGCGTACCACCAGTCCTTCGATGCCCCGCGCGAGGAACGCGATGGTGGGGTTGGTCTGGACGTCGACCCGGTGCGCGATCATCTCGGCCAGGCCCGACTCGGACTGCCCCCACGTCTTGAGCGAGCGCGACACGATCACCGATGCCTCGCCCGAACGGCGCAACAAGTCGGGGATGACGTGCGCGCGCACCATCTCCTGCATCTCGTACGGGACACCGGGCACCGCGTAGATGACCTTGTCGCCGACGGGGCACATCAGCCCGGGCGCGGTACCCATCGGGTTCGGGATCGCGGCACCGCCGACGGGGATGTCGGCCTGGCGCAAGTTGTTTTGGGGCATGTCGCGCAGCCGGGTGCGGAACATGGCGGCGATGGTCTCGGCCAGTTCCATGTCGCGCTCGAGTCCCACTCCCATGAGCTCCGCGATCGCGTCGCGCGTGAGGTCGTCCTGCGTGGGCCCGAGCCCGCCGCAGATCAGCACCGAGTCGGAACGCGAGAGCAGATCGCGCAGCGCGTCGACGATACGGGTCTGGTTGTCGCCGAGCACGCGGTGCTCGTAGGAGTCGATACCCGACGCCGCGAACTGTTCGCCGATCCACGCACTGTTCGTGTCGACAATCTGGCCCAGCAGCAACTCGGTGCCGATCGCGAGGACTTCGCAGCGCATCTAGGTCTCCACCGGCTTCCAGTCGGTCCAGCCCCGCCGCAGGATCTCGAGGCCCGACACCACGGTGAGCACCACCGCCGCGCCGAGCACGAGGTCCTGGAACAAGTACGCGGTTTCGGTGAGCGGGAACACCACGAACCCGACCGAGCAGTACTGGAGGAACGCCTTGTACTTCCCGAGCCGTTGCGCGGGCAACACGATGCCGCGCCGGCCCGCGAGCGAGCGGTAGAACGAGATGCCGAACTCGCGCACCGCGATCACAACGACGGGCCACCACGGGAACGCGCCGATATCGGCAACCACCGCCAGCCCGCCGAGCACGATGAACTTGTCGGCGATCGGGTCGAGGAACGCGCCCGACCGGGTGGCGCCGTCGCGGCGGGCCATCCACCCGTCGAGACTGTCGGACGCGGTGATGCCGAACCACAACGCCCACGCGAGCCATGACGCGCCCCGGTCGTGGATGACCGCGAGGGTCGGGACCGCGATGGCGATACGGGCGATCGTGACGAGGTTGGCCGGGGTGAGGATCGCCCCCTGCCCGAACCGTCGCGCCGATCGCGCGGCCGTCACTGCGCGACCGCTTCGAGGTCGGGTCCTTCGAAATCGGTTACCAGTGCGCTCACGATCGCGCCGGGGCGCGCAAAGTCGGCGGTGAGTCGCACGACTCCGTCGATCTCGGGGGCCTCCCGGTGGGTCCGGCCCACGACCACGCCGTCTTCGACGCCGTCGACCAGCACGTCCACAGTCTGCCCTACCAGCGCCGCCCGCGCGCCGTTGGTGATCGGCTCCTGTACTTCGGCGCACTCGCGCAACCGCTCGGTCATGAGCTCGTCGGGAACCGTGTCGGTGAGATCGGCCGCGGCCGTGCCGTCCTCGCGCGAGAACGGGAAGAAGCCGGCCCAGTCGAGCTGCGCCCGTTCGAGGAATGCCAGGAGCTGTTCGTGGTCGGCTTCCGTCTCACCCGGAAAGCCGACGATGAACGACGACCGGAACGTCGCCTCGGGCTCACGGCTTCGGATGTCGTCGATGGTCTTCGCGAACTTGTCGCCGCTCCCCCACCGTTTCATCGCCCGCAACAACGGCGCCGACGCGTGCTGAAGCGAGAGGTCGAAGTACGGCACGACCGTCGGGAGCTCCAGCATCGTCGCGACGAGCGGGTCGTGCACCTCCGACGGGTACAGGTACAACAGCCGGATGCGGGCGAGCCCGATAGCCGACAGCGCGTCGAGGCGCGTGAGCAGCGGTGCGAGCGTTCCGGGCGCGCCGATGTCGCGGCCGTACCACGCGAGATCTTGGGCGACGAGCACGAGTTCGGCGACGCCTTGCTCGACGAGCCCGCGCGCCTCGGCTTCGATCGATTCGGGCGTGCGCGAGCGTTGGGCACCCCGGAACGACGGGATGGCGCAGAACGCGCACGCACGGTCGCAGCCTTCGGCGATCTTGACGTACGCCCACGGCGCGCTCGGCGCCGGCCGCGGCAGTTCGAGCAGGTCGCGCACGCCCGACGGCTTGCGTCGCAAGACCACGTCGGCCAGTACACCTTCGCCGCCGAATCCGACGACCGCGTCGACTTCGGGGAGGGCGCTCGCGAGTTCGTCGCCGTAGCGCTCGGCCATGCAGCCCGTGACGACGAGCTGGGCGCCGTCGCGCTTCACGTCGGCCAGCGCGAGGACGGTGTCGATGCTCTCCCGGCGCGCGGCCTCGATGAACGCGCACGTGTTCACGACAACCAGGTCGGCGTCGCCGGCTTTGTCAGCCGCTACCAGCCCGTCGGCAAGCAGCGACGCCACGACCTTGTCGGAGTCGACGGCGTTCTTGGGGCAGCCGAGCGTTTCGACGTAGAAGCGCCGGGGAGCAGACACAGCCGGTCATCGTACCGGCGGGATTCTGCGAGACTTCCAGCGTGCGGACGCAACGGAGTCCTGCATGCCGAAGGCCCCTCGGACGGGAGCGACGGGAGCGAGAGTGATGGGACGGCGCAGCGAGGGAGCCATATGAGCACGGACAGCCCATCGGTGTGGTGCCCCTCGTGTGGCGCCGAGTACCGGCCCGGTTCGAACCAGTGCGCCGACTGCCGGGTGGCGTTGGTGAGCTACAAGCCGTCGACGCTCACTTCCGGTAGCGGGAGCGGCGGCGACGAGGAGTCGCTTGTCGAATTGGGCGAGTGGTCGCGGCTCCACGCCCAGATCCTGCGGGGCCGGCTCGAGAGCGCAGGCGTCGCGGTGATGATCGAATGGTCGAGCACCGAAGGCGACGCGACCGGTGTGCTCATCGTCTCCGACGAGCACAGCGAGTTCGCGTGGTCCGTCGTCAACGAGGTGACACCCGAGGAAGAGGAACCCGACACGTCACCCCACGCGTACGTCGCCCGCATCGAGGGCCACCTCAGCTCGGCGGCCTCACTTCTCGAACAGCTCCGCACCCGCCTCGACTCCCTCGAAGCCGAGGGCAAGCTCTGAGACGCACGTCACACATCACACGTCACACATCACACATCACACTTCACAGGATGTAACCGCATGACCACACCTCGGGTCTGAACGGTCTGGAAGGCACGGAGCTTTCCACAACCACCCGGAGGTGGACGATGTACGACTTCGCGATTGTTGCGCTCCTTGCGCTCGCGACCCTCAAGCTCGTGGACTACGTCACTGACGTCGTCGAGCCAGTACGCAAGTTCCGTTCCCTGCTGACGTTCGTCGTCGCAGTCGGCGCGACCGTGTTGCTCGACTACTCGGTGTTCGCGGGTTGGGGCATCGACATTCGCAACGCCGACATGGGTGCCTGGGTCACCGGCTTCATGGTTGCCGGCCTCACAGTCCCGTGGCGGGCCGTGTTCGGTTACCTGACGCACGACCGTGCGGCGAGCGACGAGACGCTCGGCGAGCACACCCAGATCCGCGCCGCGTAACGAACCGCACGCAATGCAAGTAACGAGGGGCG
>JANNHK010000271.1:0-25583 GCA_031404355.1 Actinomycetes bacterium | reverse complement strand
TCGCCGTGAGTTCGTCGGGTGGCACGGTGTTGGTGCCGCCGTACGGGTCGCCGCGTTCGTCGCGGAACCGGCGCAGCGCGTCCTTGTCGATGAACGGCGCCCGTTCGACGAAGTCGTCGATGCTCCTGATGTCGCGCGGGTGAACCCCGGCGGTCTCCCACGTCTCGTGTACGAGTGCCGAGTGCTCGTACGCGTGCGGGATCATCTCGAGGAGCAGTTCTTCTTGCAGCGCGGCGATCTGGTCGCGCGGCATCGTCTCGTATTCGGTGTCGTAGAACACCGAGTCGACGGGCGGCAGATTCACGGTGTGATGCCCAACGCCGGCAGCGCGAACCGCAACACGTGGGCGCGCGCGTCGGCGAGCGCAATATCGGAGCCGTGCAACTTGTCGACGACGAACTGCCAGGTGATCGCGTGGATCGACCGGGCGTCGCGCTCAGGATCGGGGCTCGGGATGGCGGCCAGCACCTCGACCAGCGGTTCGAGGACGCCACGCACGATCACCGCGAACTCGGCCGGGTGCTCGGCCTGGAGCCGCGCGCCCTCGGCCGCGAGCACGCGGGTGCGCCGGGCCCGGCGGGCGTCGAACCCGAGCGCGAGCGTCTCGTCGATCCAGACCTCGAGCGCGGCCCGCGGCGTGCGGGCGGCCCGCACCCGGTCCCGCAGGCGGTCGTGGGCCCGGTGTGAGTCCTGCTCGTAGATGGCGAGGACCAACTCGTCCTTCGACGCGAAGTGCCGGTAGAACGCCCGCGTCGACAACCCCGCCTCGGCCAGGACCTCGGCCACGGTCAGCCCACTCACACCGTCGCGCTTGAGCACGGTCAATCCGGCCTCGACGAGCGCGGCAACCTCGGTTGCGGCCCGCGCCCGGTGCGTCTCGACCCCACGGGCCGCGGCCTGCTCCGCAAACGTCATAGTCGCCAGTGAGAATGACGTTTTCAGACGACTGTGTCAACCGCCGATCTGGGCTCTCCCCCGGGCCGTGACTTGCTCGCGGCGTTCGGCGATCGACTTCGGGTCGAAGCCGGGGCCTTCCCAGCCCCGGCTGACCTTGTCTTCGATGACCCACGCTTCGTCGAGGGTCACGAGCGAAGCCTCGTCGTAGGTCTTCAACATGCGGCGCACACCCATCTGGTCGTTCGACACGATGTCGGCCGCGAGTTGCATCGCGACCGGGAGCAGGTCGTCGTGGGCGACGACGTGGTTCACGAGACCCCAGGCCAGCGCGGTCGGCGCGTCGAGGTAGTTCCCCGTGAGGCTCAGCTCCCGCGCTCGGGCGACACCGACGCGCTGCGGCAGGAGCACCGTGAGCCCCCAGCCGGGCATGACGCCGACGCGCGCGTGGGTGTCGGCGAACCGCGCCCGCTCCGACGCGACGAGGAAGTCGCAGTTGAGTGCGTATTCGAAGCCGCCGGTCACGGCCACCCCGTTGATCGCCCCGATCAGTGGCTTCGTGCGGGGCGGGAACGATCCGTTGTACGGAAGGCGCGCCGGGTCGTCACTGTCCCCGACGTTTCCCGCCGCGATCTCTTTCAGATCGATACCGGCCGAGAAGGCCGGGTCGGTGCCGGTGAGAATCATGACATCCACGTCGTCACGTTCTTCGCACTCGGTGATCGCAGTCGGTATGGCCTTGCGTACGGCGCGATTCAACGCGTTGCGTTGCTCGGGACGATTTATCGTGATGAGCGCGATGCGATCCTTGACGTCGACGAGCACTTGGTCAGCCACTGCCATCTCCTCTGAAGTCGAAGGCGACTTTGATCGCTCCGCTGTGGTCCTGCGTGGCCAACGCCGTGAACGCGCTGCGCCAGTCGTCGAGCGGGAACGTATGGGTGAGCATGCCGGTGAGGTCGATGCGGCCGGCCGAAACGAGGTCGAGGTAGTGGTCGATCCCGTGCTTGCGCACGCCGTCGATCTCTTCGAAGCCGAACGCGTTCGAGCCGACCATCGCCAGCTCCTTGAAGTACAGCGGCGTGTCCTCCCACCACGTCGGGCCGTGCACACCCGCCTTCACCAGGGTGCAGCGCGCCTTCAGTACCCGGCTCGCGACTTCGAACGTCTCCTGCTTGCCGATCGTGTCGTACACCACGTCGATACCGCCGGGGAAGGCCATCGGCATACCGTCGCTCGCGCGCAGCACGCCACCGGACCACGCGGCCGCCTGTTCGATGACGGCGAGTGCCGGTTCGTGCCCGATGACCGTCGCGCCGAATGTGCGGGCGAGGGCGGCCTGCGCGTCGAACCGGGCGACGACGAGCACATCGACATCCGGGTACAACTCCCGCAAGATCGCGGTCGCGCACGTGCCGAGCGCGCCCGCGCCGTACACCATCGCCTTGCCCGAGGGCGGCGGTGGATTGCGCGTGACCGCGTGGAGCATCACCGCGAACGGGTCGGCGAACACCGCGAGCTCGTCGGAAACGTTGGCGGGCACCTTGAACAGGAGCGAGTCGTGCGCGGGCATCAACTCCGCGTACCCGCCGCTCGCATCCTTCGACGTGCCGATGTGGATACCGGGCCCGATCGGCCCCACCGCAAACGACGCGCACAGGCTGTAGTCACCCGTCTCACACGCCGGGCAGACCGGCTCGACGCCCCGCGGGCCGCACGACAACCACGGGTTGAGCACAACGCGGTCGCCGATGTCGAGACCTTCCGCTTCGGGTCCGAGGGCCACGACGTCGGCGACGACTTCGTGGCCGAGCACCTGCGGCAGCGAGAAGAACGCTTTCATCGGGTTGTCGGGCGACTGGACCTCGCCCCAGTCCATGAATACCTGCTTGGAGTCCGATCCGCAGATACCGGTCAAACGCGGCCGGGTCACGACCCAGTCGGGCAAAAGGAACCCGGGGTCGGCCATGTCGTCGACCAGCCGCATGGGAGTGTGCGCCAGCCCTCTCAGCAGGTGGTTCGCGTCCGGGGCGACGGGGGTGGGTTCCGGCTTCACGCCGTACAGCAATGCCTTCACGAAATGGGACCGTACATCCCGGCACGATCGCGACGCTCGGCCTAACGTCGAATGCGATGTCCGAGCGGAGGGGACAGAGGACGATCCGTCGCGAGAACGTGTTCTTCGGCGCGGGCGGGGCCCTCCTCGTAGCCGGCGCCCTACTGGTTGTCCTGTCGTTCGTCGACGACACCAGCGCGTCGCGCGACCCCGATCCGGCACCAGTTGCCTCCCCAACCCCGGACTCCACCACGACCACATCCGCGCCTCCCGAAGCGCGCTCGTTCACGCTGGCCGCGACCGGTGAGTTGCTCATGAGCGACGCGGTGAACGCACAAGCCGCCGAGTCGGGCGCCTTCTGGGGTGCTGATTACGACTTCCGGCCGATGTTCGAGCAGGTGACGCCGATGCTCTCGCGCGCCAACATCGCGCTGTGCCACCTCGAGAATCCACTCGCGCCCACGCCCGACGACGTCAGCGGCGGCGACAAGTACGTCGCACCCAAGGAACTCGCAGAGGCGATACGAGACGCCGGCTACGAGGGGTGTTCCACCGCGTCCGACCACGCGCTCGACGGCGACGAAGAGGCGGTCCGAGCAACGCTCGACACCTTCGACTCGCTGAGCCTCGGTCATACGGGCACGGCGCGGACCTCGGAGGAAGCGATCCTGCCGCGCGGGTACGACACGCAGGGCGTACGCGTCGCGCACCTCGCGTACGCGTACCCCGACGACCTCGAACTCCCCGACGGAGCCGAGTACACGGTCGCCACCATCGACGCGGACCGCATCGTTGACGAAGCGGCCGGGGCGCGCCGCGCCGGCGCGCAGGTCGTGGTCGTCAGCTTGCACTGGGGTGACCGGTTCGAGTCGGAGCCGACCGACGCGCAGGTCGAACTCGCGGAACGGCTGTCGGAGTCTCCCGACATCGACCTCGTCATCGGGCATCACGCGCACGTCGTGCAACCGATCACCCGCGTCGGCGACCTCGTCGTCGCGTACGGACTCGGCAACTTCCTTACCAACCAGAGTCAGGGCGAGTGTTGCCCCGCCGCGAGCCAGGACGGCGTGATAGTCCGGTTCCGCTTCACCGAGACCGGCCCGGGCACGAACGAGTTCACCGTCGACGACATCACGTACACCGCGACGATTGTCGACCGCGACACGTTCCACATTCTTCCCGTCGAGGAGACGCTCACCGACCCCGAGCTCACGAGTGGCGAGCGCGGTGCGTTCGAGCGGTCGCGGGACCGCACCGCCGAGGCGATCGGCGAGTTGGCGCATACCGCCCCGTGACGGGTGACGACCACGGGCTGCCGCTGTTCTTCCGACCGAAGCCGCTGAATCCTTAGAGCGTGAACGCCATGTTGTCGAGCACGCGGTTGCCGAGTTCGGTGTCACCGGCGACGCGTACTGTTCCGGCGGCGCGCGCCCGGTCGCCGTTCCAACGGCCGCCTGCGAGCCGGCCGAATGTGCGTCGATCCATCGTGAGCGTGGTCGTCGGGTCGGCGGGCGGTGCGTCGAGCAACGCGGCGCGGCCTTCGACCGCGATCGCGGCAACGATCGGCGGCGTACCCGTGACGTCGAACACCACGCTCGCACCCTGCGGCGCGCCCGCCTTCTTCCCGACGACGTAGGGCAGACCTTTCGGAGGGATGCGCCCGAGCGACAGATCGGCCGCGGGGCCTTCGAGGAAGCCTTGGCGGTTGAGCGCTTCGCGCATGTCCTGGTCGTGATACCAGCAGTCGAAGACGCGGATCTCCATGAACTGTCGGTACGGGCCCGGCCCTTCCGGTGTGAACCCTTCCTTGTCCCACTCCTCCGCGGGCAGCGCGCGCAACGTCGCGAGCCGGCGGTCGGTGATCACGCGGAAGTCGTCGAGCGCCTCTTTCCCGGGCCGGTCGCGGAACACCGCGACCCACTGCTCGTTGAACTTGCCGATGTCGTTGCGTACGTGGGCGGGGTCGCCGATGTCGGCGGGCGGCGGCTGTTCGCCCTCGAGCATGTACTCGGTGCCGATCATGTGGGCGACGTTGTCCTTCACGCTCCAACCCGGCAAGTCGGTCGAGCGGTTCCACTCATCCTCGGTGAGGTCGGCCGCCAACTCCAGGGTGTCGGTCCACACAGCGGCCAGCAGGTCGATCATCGGCTCGTTCATGACAGAATCCTGCCATGAACGTCTCCTTCTCGTTCGATCCGATGTGTCCGTATGCGCACCAGACGTCGAAGTGGATGCGCGAGATCCGCGACTCCCAAGGCGTCGAGGTCGAGTGGCTGTTCTTCTCGCTCGAAGAGGTCAACCGCGAAGAGGGCAAGAAGCACCCGTGGGAACGGCCGTGGTCGTACGGCTGGGGCCAGATGCGGGTGGGCGCACTGCTGCGCCGCGAGCAGGGCAACGAGGAGCTCGGCCGCTGGTACGAGGTCGTCGGCCGGTCGTTCTTCGAAGACGGCGTCAAGACGTTCGTCCCCGAGGTGCACGCCGAACTGTTGGGCGACAACGGGTTCGACTCCACGCTCGTCGAGCGCGCCATCGCCGACGAATCGACCAGCGCCGAAGTCCGCGCCGAGCACGAGCACGCGGCCACCGCGTACGGCACGCACGGTGTGCCGACGATCGTGTTCGAGCCCGGGCCCGAGCGGCCCCTCGGAGCGGGCGGCAACGGCTACGCGGTGTACGGCCCCGTCGTCGTCCCCGCGCCGACGGGCGACGACGCACTCGCGTTGTGGGACCTCGTCAAGGCTTGGGAACGCTTCCCGCACCTCTACGAGATCCGCCACCCCAAGACGATGGACGACATGGTCCACATCGGGTCGTCGTTCAACACCTACCTCACCACGCGGGCGTGGCGCACCATCGAGAACCCCGCGCCCTAATCGTGTTTGAAGCCAAGCGGTTGCTGAGCAACCAGCTGGCTTCACACACCTTCTTTCGCCACGGCGACGGGGACGACGCGGACGACGTCGCCCGTTACGGCGGTGACCTTCGAGCCGCCGCCGTCACGGGCCGCGGCCCGCACCGAGGCGGCGGGTACGACGAACGTCGCGTCGGCAGTGAGGAACGCGACGTCGCCGTCGGAGTTGGCGACGGCAACGATCGGGCCGCGGGCCTTGTCGACCTTGGCCGCCTTCAACCCCGATCCGCCGCGCGCCTGCACGGGGAACTCGTCGACATCGGTGCGCTTGGCGTAGCCGGCCTGCGTCGCGATCACGACGACCTCTTCGTGGGCAACTGCGCAGGCGCCCGCGACTTGGTCGTCGCCCTTGAGCTTGATGCCGCGCATCGATCCCGCACTCCGGCCGACCGGGCGCACGTCCTCTTCGGCGAAGCGGATCCCCTGACCGTTCTTGGTCACCAGCAACAGCTCGTACTCGTCCCACCCGAGGAACACGGTCACGACCCGGTCGCCCTCGGCCAGTTTCATCGCGACCAGCCCGTCTTTGCGGCCGGATCCGTCGGCGAACTCGGCCAGCGCGGTGCGCTTCACACCACCGCTCGCGGTGACGAACACGAGGTGCTCGTGGTCCTCCTGCGGGCGCGCGTCGACGACCGCGACCAGCTTCTCGCCGTCGCCGAACTGGAAGAGGTTTTGGGCGGCGGTGAGCCGGTCCTTCGGCAAGTCGTGCACCGTCGCGCGGTAGGCACGCCCTCGGTCGGTGAACAGCAACAGTCCTGAGAGCGCGGTCGTCTCCAACACCTGCGCGATCGCGTCGCGCTCCCCCGCGTTCACGGTCTTGCCGGCCCGGCCCCGCTCGGGCACGGCGCGCACGTACCCGCGAGCCGTGACCGTCACGACGTAAGGGTCGTCCTCGACGAGAGACACGACGTCGATCGTCCCCGTGTCGTCGGTCACGATCTCGGTGCGCCGGGGCCGCTTGTGTGCGTCGCGGATCTCGGTGAGTTCGGAACGGATGACGCCCATCAGCACGTCCTTCTTGGCGAGGATGCGCTGCAGCACGGTGATGGTGGCTTGGAGCTCCTTCTGTTCCTTCAGCAATTCGTCGCGCCCGAGCTGCGTGAGCCGCCCGAGCGGCATGTCGAGAATGTGGTTGGCCTGGATCTCGGAGAAGTCGAACGGCTTCGCCATGAGCTTGCCGCGGGCCTCGGTGCGGTCTTTCGACGCGCGGATCGCTTTCACGACCGCGTCGATCATGTCGACGGCCTTCACCAACCCGTCGACGATGTGGAGCCGGGCCTCGGCCTTCTCGAGACGGAACTGCGTTCGGCGGCGCACAACGACGATCTGGTGGTCGATCCACGCGCGCAGCGCATCGGCAACCGTGATCGTGCGCGGCACACCGTCGACCAGCGCGACCATGTTGACCGGGAAGGTGCTCTGCGCGGCGGTGTGCTTGAACAGGTTGTTGAGCACGATCTGCGGGTTGGCGTCGACCCGCAACTCGATGACAAGACGCGTCTTGCCCTGACCCGACTCGTTGCGGATGTCGCGGATGCCGTCGATCTTCCCCGACTCGACCAACTCGGCGAGCTTGCCCGCGATCGCGTCGACGCTCGTCTGGAACGGCACTTCCGTGAGCACGATCGCGTCGCCCCGCTTCGACGTCTCGATCTCGTGCCGGGCCCGCACCCGAATGGTGCCGCGCCCGGTGCGGTACGCATCCTTGATGCCCTCGTCGCCCATGATGAGTCCGCCGGTCGGGAAGTCGGGTCCCTTCACCGTGCGCATCAGCTCCGACAGCGTGAGGTCGGGCTTGTCGATCAGCTTCAACGCCGCGTTGCACACCTCGGCCAGGTTGTGGGGCGGGATGTTGGTGGCCATGCCGACCGCGATGCCCTGCGACCCGTTGACGACGAGGTTCGGGAACCGCGCCGGAAGCACCAGCGGTTCGGTGCGCGACGCGTCGTAATTCGGCTCGAAGTCGACGGTGCCCTCGTCGATGCCCGCGAGCAACTCGGTCGCGAGTTGCGACAGCCGGCACTCGGTGTAGCGAGACGCGGCGGGCGGGTCGGACGGCGAACCGAAGTTCCCGTGCTTGTCGATCAGCAAACCGGTCAACGAGAACGACTGGCCCATGCGCACGAGCGCGTCGTAGATCGCAGTGTCGCCGTGCGGGTGGTAGTTCGCCATCACGTCGCCGACGACCCGGGCACACTTCACGAACGGCCGGTCGGGCCGCAAGTTGGCGTCGTGCATGGCCCAGAGGATGCGGCGCTGCGAAGGCTTGAGCCCGTCGCGCACGTCGGGCAGCGCCCGGCTCACGATGACACTCATCGAGTACTCGAGGAACGCCGACTCCACCTCTTCGGCCAGCGTCCGCGACGGAATGTCGTCGGGCGCCTCGAGCGTCAATTGCGCATTGGAACTCTTACGACGAACCATCGTCATTTCCCTCACTCACGAGGGATGCGTCGATAGCCAACACTGGAGTGTTAGCTATCGACGCATCCCTTTGGGTGGCGTTAGACATCGAGGAAGCGGGCGTCTTTGGCGTTGTGTTGGATCCAGGTGCGGCGCGCTTCGACGTCGTCGCCCATGAGGCGCGACAACACGTCGTCGACCGTCGCGGCTTCTTCGACTTCGATGCGGACGAGGTTGCGGGTCGCGGGGTCCATGCACGTCTCGCGCAACTCGTGCGGGTCCATTTCGCCGAGACCCTTGAACCGGGCGAACGTGAGCTGGCGGTTCGGGTGCGCCTCGACCAGCGCCAACCGGGCCGCGTCGTCGGCGATGTACTGCTTCGCCCCGCCGATCTCGACCGAATAGAGGGGCGGCTGGGCGACATACAGCCGCTTGTGCTCCACCAGCGCTTGCATCTGCCGGTAGAAGAACGTGATCAGCAGCGTGCGGATGTGGCCGCCGTCGACATCGGCGTCGGCCAGGATCACGACCTTGCCGTAGCGCAGTTTCGTGATGTCGAAGTCGGCACCGATACCGCCGCCGATCGCGGCGATGAGCGACTGGATCTCGGCGTTGGCCACGATCTTGTCGATCGACGCCCGCTCGACGTTCAGCAACTTGCCCCGCAACGGCAGGATCGCCTGCTGTCTCGGGTCGCGCGCGTCACGCGCCGAGCCGCCGGCCGAGTCGCCCTCGACGATGAACAGTTCGGTCTCCTCGCGGTTGCGGGCCGCGCAGTCGGCGAGCTTGTCGGGCATGCCGACACCGTCGAGCGCGGTCTTGCGCCGCGTCAGCTCACGCGCCTGCTTCGCCGCGTTCCGCGCCTTCGACGCGTTCGTCGCCTTGGCCACGATCGCCTTGGCCGGATTCGGGTGCTCTTCCAGCCACCGGCCGAAGTGTTCGTTGGTCGCGCGCTCGACGAGCGTGCGGATCTCGGTGTTGCCGAGCTTCGACTTGGTCTGGCCTTCGAACTGCGGGTCGGCGAGCCGCACGGCCACGATCGCGGTCAGGCCCTCGCGCACGTCGTCGCCCTGGAACGCCGCGTCCTTGGCCTTCACCAGATCGCGCGCCTTGGCGTAGCGGTTGACCGCCAGTGTCAACGCCCGCTTGAACCCCTCGGCGTGCATCCCGCCCTCGGTCGTGGAAATACCGTTCGCGTACGAGTGGAGCCCCTCGTTGTACGCGGTGTTCCACTGCCACGCGACTTCGACTTCGCCCTCGGGTCCCGAGTCGGTGAAGTAGCCGACATCTTTGAACAGCGGCTCCTTGGTGCCGTTGAGGTGCTTCACGAAGTCGACGATGCCGAAGTCGTTGTGGAACGTGTGCTCGGCCTTGTGTCCGGGCCGTTCGTCCTTGAACACGATCGTCAGGCCGCGGTTGAGGAACGCCATCACCTGCAACCGCTCCATGATCGTCGCGGCGCGAAACTCCACCTCCTCGAACACGTTCGGGTCGGGCCAGAACGTCACGGTCGTGCCCGTGTACCCGCGCTTGGACTGCGCGACCTTCTTCAGCGGCCCCTGCGGCACGCCCGGCCGCACGCCGCCCTTCGCCTTCTCGACCGCGAACGTCTGGCGGTACGTGGAGCCGTCGCGGTCGACTTCGAGGACGAGCTTCTCGGAGAGCGCGTTCACGACGGACACGCCGACACCGTGTAACCCGCCCGCCATCTTGTAGCCGCCGCCGCCGAACTTGCCGCCCGCGTGCAACGTGGTGAGCACGATCTCCGCCGCCGACTTGCCCTTGTACTGCGGGTGCTCGTCGACGGGAATGCCCCGCCCGTTGTCGACGACCCGGCACGCACCGTCGGCCAGGAGTACGACATCGATGCGGGTACAAACTCCCGCCATCGCCTCGTCGACCGCGTTGTCGACGACCTCCCAGACCAGGTGGTGCAGCCCCGTCGGCCCGGTCGAGCCGATGTACATGCCCGGCCGCTTGCGCACAGGGTCGAGCCCCTCGAGCACCTGAATGTGCTCGGCCGAATACCCGTCCTTACTCATGCGGCTCCGGCCTCCGGCCCTCGATCTCGCGATGCACGTCGAAGGACTGACCGGGCCTCCGGACCTCTCGCCTGAGCCACCGCCCGAGGGTACGTGAAGGGTGCGCCGGAAACGTGACAACAGCCGCCGTGAATAGGCTCCCGGCCATGACCACATCGTTCGACTCCCCGAAGGCCCTGCTGGGCGCGGTCGGCACCCCGCTGGGTACCACCGACTGGATCACGATCACCCAGGACCAGATCGACAAGTTCGCCGAGGCGACCCTCGACGACCAGTGGATCCACGTCGACGTCGCGCGCGCCGAGGCGGGACCGTTCGGCGCGCCGATCGCGCACGGGTATCTCACGATGTCGCTCGCGAGCCACTTCCTGAGCCGGCTCGTGCACGTGTCGAACATCTCGATGGGCATCAACTACGGCACCGAGAAGGTGCGCTTCCCGGCACCCGTGCGCGTCGGGTCGAA
The DNA here is from genome assembly GCA_031404355.1 of Actinomycetes bacterium. Lineage (GTDB taxonomy): Bacteria > Actinomycetota > Acidimicrobiia > IMCC26256 > PALSA-610 > JANNHK01. The sequence continues at coordinate 14,811 of JANNHK010000271.1, read as the reverse complement.
GTTGCGGGGCTCGGGCGAAATCATCGAGGCCAAGGAAGTGCCCGGCGGCGTGCAGGCCACCACCCGCATCACGATCGAGATCGAAGGCGGAGACAAGCCCGCCGCGGTCGTCGACGCCGTCAGCCGGTACCTCGCGTGACGGTCGAAGCCTTCCTCATTCCGGGGCAGGTCGCGATCGTCACCGGGGCCGGGCGCGGTATCGGCGCCTCGATTGCCCGCACGTACGCGGAGGCGGGTGCCGACATCGTGCTCGCGGCCCGCACCAAGGAACAGCTCGACGCCGTGGCCGACGAGGTGCGCGCCCACGGCCGACGCGCGCTCGTGATCCCGTGCGATGTCAACGAGAACGAAGCGGTCGAGGACATCGTTGCCCAGGCCATGGCCGAGTTCGGCCGCATCGACATCGTCGTCAACAACGCCGGCGGCTCGATGCCGCGCCCGCTGCTCGCCACGAGCGCGGGATACATGGAGCGTGCGTTCCACTTCAACGTCACGACCGCGTTCGTGTTGAGCAAGGCCGCGATCCCGCACATGCTCGAGGGCGGCGGCGGATCGATCGTCAACATCTCCTCGGCCATCGGCCGCCTGCGCGACCGCGGGTTCGTCGCGTACGGCACGGCCAAGGCCGCGCTCTCGCACATGACCCGGCTCATGGCCGCCGACCTCGCGCCCAAGGTGCGGGTGAACGCGATCGCGGTTGGATCCATCGCGACGAGCGCGCTCGAGACCGTGCTCGACAACCAGGAGATCCACGACGAGATGGTGCGCCGCACGCCGCTCAAACGGCTCGGCCAACCAGAGGACATCGCGTTGTGCGCGCTGTACCTCGCGTCGCCGGCCGCGAGCTTCGTGACCGGAAAGCTCTTCGAGATCGACGGCGGTCTCGAAGAGGCCAACCTCGAACTCGGCCTGCCCGACTTGTAATGGTCGACCTGTAACCCCGGTCTGGGCACCAGTCGCTGCCCCGCAGCCACTACCGTCCGAACATGGCTCGGGGCGTTCCGCCGGAGGCCGAGGTCGAGGCGCTCGCGCGCCGCATCCTCAAGGACGCGTCGCCGCGTCGCAATCCCTTCGACGTCAACGCCCGGTTGCTCGCATGGACGACGAAGAAGCCTGCGTTCAAGGTCGGGCTGTTCCGCTTCGTCGACGTGTTCCCGGCGTGCCGGACACCTCACGACGTGCTCGACCACCTCGACGAGTACGTTGCGACCGACGACGCGCCCCGGCTGATTCGTACCGGGGTGAAGGTCGCGCACGGCGTGCCGTTCGGTGCGCGGGCGGCGACCGCGTTGGCCCGGCGCGGCATCACGCGGATGGCGCAGCAATTCATCGGCGGGGCCAACCCGGACGATGCCGTCGACCGGGCCCGCACGCTGTGGGACGACGGGTTCGCGACCTCCGTCGACCTGCTCGGCGAGAAGACGCTCACGCTCGCCGATGCCGACGGGTACGCCGCCCGGGTGCGCGCCATGCTCGACGCACTTACTCCCGCCGCGCCGGCCTGGTCCGACCGGCCGCTGCTCGACCACGACCCTTGGGGGCCGCTCCCCCGGGTCAACATCTCGGTGAAGGCGAGTGCGCTCGCGCCGTTGCTGTCACCGACGACTCCCGAGGAAGGCATCGCCCAGGCGCTCGAACGACTCGACCCGATCGTCGATGCCGCCCGCACGGCCAACGCGACGATCCACGTCGACACCGAACACGACGAGTTGAAGGACGTCACCTTCCGGCTGGTGCGTGAACTCGGCGCCCGCCATCCCGAGGGCCCGCAGTTCGGCTGCGTGGTGCAGGCCTACCGGCTCGACGCGCGCGACGACCTCCAGGCGCTGATCGAGTGGTCGGCCGACACGCTCGCACGACCGTTGCAGATCCGGCTCGTGAAGGGCGCGTACTGGGACATCGAGACGATCAGGGCCCGGGCGCACGGGTGGCGGCCGCCGGTGTGGCCGGAGAAGGACGCGACCGACGCGTCGTACGAGGCGTGCGCGTCGTTGATGGTCGCGCACGCGGGCGACATCCGGCCCGCGTTCGCGAGCCACAACGCGCGCAGCATCGCGTACGCGATCGCCGCGGCGCGCGCCGCTAGGCTCGCCGACGACGCGATCGAAGTGCAGGTCCTGCACGGCATGGCGACCCCGCTGCACGACGCGGTCCGCGACCTCGGCGTCAGAACGCGCGTGTACGTGCCGATCGGAGAACTCGTCCCGGGCATGGCGTATCTCGTGCGGCGGCTGCTCGAAAACACGTCGAACGAGTCGTTCGTCCGTCACCGCTACACGGAGGGGTGGGAGATCGACACGCTCGTCGCCGCGCCTCAGGCGGCACCGAAGCCGCTTCGGATCGAGCGCAGACCGCCGACCGATGCCGACCACCCGGGTCCGTTCGCCAACGAGCCACCCGCCGAACTGCGGCGCGCGGACGTGCAGGACCAACTCGTCGACGCGGTCGAGCGGGTCGAGCGCGACCTCGGGTTCCGTGCGCCGCTGCTCATCGACGGCCGGGTGACCGACACCGACCGGTCGATCACGTCGGTCGACCCCGGTCGCACCGACCTCGTCGTGTGCGCGAGCGCGTCGGCAACCGTTGCCGACGCGCAGCGGGCGGTCGCCGTGGCGCACCATGCATTCCCGGGCTGGGCCACGACGAGTTGGCACGACCGCGCCGCGGTGCTGTTCCGCGCCGCCGACATCATGCGCCGCCGGCGCGACGAACTCGCCGCGCTGTGCGTGCTCGAAGCGGGCAAGCCCGTCGCCGAGGCCGATGCCGACGTGTGCGAGGCGATCGACTTCTGCGAGTACTACGGACGCGGGGCGCTCCGGCTGGCCGACGGCGCACCACTGCTGCAACCACCGGGTGAGGCGAATCGGTACAGCTACCAACCGCGCGGCGTCGGCGTCGTGATCGCGCCGTGGAACTTCCCCCTGGCGATTCCCACCGGCCTGGTCACCGCCGCGCTCGTCACCGGCAACACGGTTGTGTTCAAACCCGCGGAGCAGACACCGGGCATCGCGTTCCGGCTCGTCGAGATACTGCTCGAAGCCGGGGTGCCGCCCGGCGCCCTCGCGTTCCTCCCCGGTATTGGCGAGGAGATCGGGCCGAGCCTCGTCGACCATCCCGACGTGTCGTTCATCACCTTCACCGGGTCGAAGGCCGTGGGGCTCGACATCATGAGCCGGGCCGCGGTCGTGCAGCCTGGGCAACGGCACGTGAAGCGGGTCGTCGCCGAGATGGGCGGCAAGAACGCGATCGTCGTCGACGCCGACGCTGATCTCGACGAAGCCGTACCCGCCATCGTCCAGAGCGCATTCGGGTACGCGGGCCAGAAGTGTTCGGCGGCGTCACGACTTGTCGTACTCGACGCCGTGTTCGACGCGCTCGTCGAACGCCTGCGGGGCGCGGCCGAACTCGTCCCGATCGGCCATCCCCGCGACCCCGGTACCGTCGTCGGCCCGCTCATCGACGCCGACGCGCTCAAGCGAGTGCACTCGTATCAGGACCTCGCGGCCAAGGAAGGGCGGGTCGTCCTGCAGCGCACCGGCATCCCCGACGGTGGCTGGTACGCGGGCCCGACGCTCGTCGTCCCTGACGACCTGCACAAGCGCGTCGCGTGCGAGGAGATCTTCGGTCCGGTCCTTGCCATCTTGCGCGCGTCCGACTTCGACAGCGCGCTCGCGATGGCGAACGACACCGAGTACGCGCTGACGGCGGGCTGCTTCTCGCGGACGCCGTCGCACCTCGAACGCGCGGCCCGCGAACTGCGGGCGGGGAACATCTACCTCAACCGGGGCACGACCGGCGCGGTCGTCGGCCGCCAACCGTTCGGCGGGTACGGGCTCTCGGGCGTCGGCTCGAAGGCGGGCGGACCCGACTACCTCCACCAGTTCGTCGACCCGCGTGCCGTGAGCGAGAACACGGTGCGCCAGGGGTTCGCACCCGAGTGATCTGACGTAGGCTCGCCGGGTGGCGGCAGACATCCGGTACGCGCGCAGCGGCGACGTGCACATCGCATACGGCGTCGAAGGCGACGGACCGATCGACGTCGTGTTCGTACCCGGGTTCGTGTCGAATGTCGAGTACCTGTTCTCCGACGAGGGAGGGACTGTCGGGAACCACGTGTTGCGCCGCCTCGCGACCTTTGCCCGAGTCATCGCGTTCGACAAGCGCGGCACGGGCCTGAGCGACCGGTCGACAGGGATCGCCCCCCTCGACGTGCGCATGGATGACGTCCGGGCAGTCATGGACGCCGCCGGATCCGAACGGGCCGCGCTCGTCGGCATGTCAGAAGGCGGGCCGATGTCGATCCTGTTCGCCGCGACGTTCCCCGAACGAACCCAGTCGCTCCTGCTGTACGGATCGTTTGCGTCGTTCGTGATCCGCGCCGACCACCCGTGGATGCCGACGCTCGAGGAACGAGCGCAGACCCGCGCCCTGATCGACAGGTTCTGGGGCACCGGTCAGGTCCTCGCGACGTTCATGCCGGCCGAACAACGCACGCCCGAAGCGATCACGTTGCTCGCGGCCGGCGAACGGGGGCCGTCGAGTGCGGGCATTACCTCGCCGAACACATCCCGGGCGCGAGGTTCGTCCCGATCGACCGCAACTCCCACGGCACGATGGACGCCGACCCGAAGTCGGAGGCGTGGCTCGACGAGTACGAGGAGTTTGTCACCGGCGTCCGGCCCGCGCGCCCCGTCGACCGGGTGCTGTCGACTGTCCTGTTCACCGACATCGTCGGCTCCACCGAACGGGCGGTCGACGTCGGCGACGCCGAATGGAAACACCTGCTCGATCGCCACGACCACGTCGTCAACCACGAGATCACGCGCTTTCGCGGGGTGCACGTGAAGCACACCGGCGACGGCGTGCTCGCCCGGTTCGACGGCCCGGCCCGCGCCGTGTCGTGCGGCCTGGCAATCTCCGGCGCCGTGGGCAACCTCGGCATCGGTATTCGGGCCGGGGTACACACCGGCGAGATCGAACTGCGGGGCGACGACATCGGCGGGATCGGCGTGCACATCGCGTCGCGGGTCATGGCGCTCGCCGAACCGAACGAGGTCCTCGTGTCGCGAACCGTCCGCGACCTTGTCGCCGGGTCCGGGTTGTCGTTCGCCGAACGCGGTGAGCACGCACTCAAGGGCGTCCCGGACCGCTGGGCGCTGTACGCGGCGCAGAACTAGATCGCCGGCGCGGTCGGGAAGTTGTTCTGCGCGCCGAGTTCGAGGCAGCGGGCCAGCGACCGGTCGATCAGTCCGTCGAAGGTGTCCCCGGTGTCGCTGACGACGACTCCTCCTCCGAGGTACACGGTCCAGGCGCCTTCGGCATCGCGCGCGAGCGGGACGAGATCGTCGTCGCCACTCGCTTCGGCCGCAGTCGCGTAGTCGGCCAAGGGCTGCGCCACGGCCGCCTCGACCTCGTCGATCGTCTCCGCGGCCCGCACACCCTCGATCGCGAACGCGAGCACTTCGAGCTGGTCACACGCGCCGAACACGTCGCCGGTGACCTCGACGTCGCTCGCGCCGTCGTCGTCATCGTCGTCGCCGCCGCTGCAACTCGCAGCGGCCAACGCCAGCACAACGACGAGCCCCCCACTGATCATCCGTCGTAGACGGTCCACGCCGAGATGATGACACGTCCGGCGGCTAACGGCGGGGCTGCGAAAGCTCCAGGCCGTTCTCGCGCATCACGAGGCGCACCTCGGCATCGGTGAAGCCGGGGAGGTCGTCGACGAACGACAGCGGGTCGGCCAAACCTTCGGCGTGCGGGTAGTCGCTGCCGAAGATGATGCGCTCCGCCCCGATCGTGTCGCGCAGTTCGGGGATCGCGTCCTCGTAGTACGGCGACACCCAGACGTGGTCGCGCACCTGGCCGACCGGGTCGACACCTTCGTACGCGCCCGGCGTCTGCCCGTACGACTTCTTCAGCGTCCGCACGAGGCCGGGCATCCAGTCGGACCCGCTCTCGATAGTCGCGACACGCAGGTTCGGGTGGCGACGGATGACGCCGTGGCACACGAGCGCGGCGACGGTGTCGTAGATCGGCCGGTGCCCGGAGGTCACGGAACGGAACGGGTCGTTGCGGAACGCCTGGAAGTCGCCGCCCGAGCCCCACTCGTCGGCGTAGCGGCCGTAGCCCGCGTCGCCCGAGTGGTACGCGGCGACGATGCCGGCCTCGGCGATGCGCGCCCACACCGGGTCGTACACCTCGTCGCCCGGCGAACGGCTGAAGCCGGGGCCGCGGATCGGCCCGGCGCGCAACACCACGACGTGCGCGCCGCGCTCCAACGCCCAGTCGACTTCCTGTGCGGCGCGTTCGGGGTCCTGGAGACACACGTACGGCGCCGCGTAGATGCGGTCGCGGAAGTTGAACGTCCAGTCGTCGTGCATCCACTCGTTGAACGCGTGGAACACGTCGTGGACCTTGTCGACGTCGTGCAACAACGCCTCTTCGACACCGACTCCGAGCGTCGGGAACAAGAAGCAGCCGGCCAGGCGCTGCTGATCCATCAACGTCACCCGCGCCTCGGGTTCGCGGTACGCGGGGTTGATCGGTTCGAGTTCGCCGAACGCGTCGCGGATGTCGTCGCCTGCGGTCTTGCCCCGGAAGTAGTCGTCGAGTGATCCCGGCCGCGCGACCGGGTCGAACGTCGGGTTCGGGATGAAACGGAACACCTTGTTGTCGACGACCATGCGCTGCTTGCCGCCGATCGTCGCCCATTGCACGAGCTTCGAGCGGTGCGGAGGCAGATACCGGATGAATGCATCCGTCGCCTCGTAGTAGTGGTTGTCGGCGTCGAAAGCGTCGAAATCGACGGTCGCCACGATCCACCCCCGTTGGCATACCTAGAACGTGTTTCACTTCACGGTACCAGCACGCGCGAAACTCCCGCGGTGGATCGCCTCTGGGAGCAACCCGAAGTCACGTCCGTCGGTCGGGAACCGATGCACACGCCGTTGGTCGACCGCGACGGCCCGTGGTTCCGTTCGCTCGACGGTCTGTGGCAGTTCGCGTTGCTCGACCGGCCGACAACCGAACCCGACTTCGACCGTTCGGATTGGAAGGACGTCGACGTCCCCGGGTGCTGGACGATGCAGGGGTTCGACACGCCGATCTACACGAACGTGCAGATGCCGTTCCGGTTGCTGCCGCCCGACGTTCCCGACGAGAACCCGACCGGCCTGTACCGCACCCGGTTCGAAGTACCGCACGAATGGACGGGCCGGCGCATCGTGTTGCACGTCGGCGGCGCCGAGAGCGTGTTGTTCGTGTGGGTCAACGGCGCGGCGGTGGGGATGAGCAAGGACTCACGCCTGGCCGCCGAGTTCGACATCACCGACCACGTGCGCGCGGTCGGTGCCAACACGCTCGACGCGATGGTGGTGCGCTGGTCCGACGCGTCGTACGTGGAAGACCAGGACCAGTGGTGGCACGCCGGCATCCACCGCGAGGTCTTCGTCTACGCGACGCCGCGTACCCACATTGCCGACCTGCACGCCAAGGCCGGCCTGGCCGACGATCTCGAGACCGGCATCCTCGACGTCGGCGTGCACGTCACGTTTGCCGACCACGAGCGCACCGAAGGCTGGACCGTCGATGTCGTGTGCCTGAGCGAACGCGGGAAGGTTCTCGCCCGAACGAGCACGCCGATACCGAAGTCGCGCGCCGCGTACGTGTTCCGCGGACATGTGGGCCACGTCCACGCCGAGATTCCGCGCGTCTCACCCTGGTCAGCCGAACAGCCGCACCTGCACCGCATCGATGTGAGCCTCGTCGACCCGGGCGGCAGCGTCCACGAACGCACGCAACTCGCCATCGGCTTCCGCCGAATCGAGATCGACGACCGCGAACTCCTCGTGAACGGCGAACCGGTGCTGTTCCGGGGCGTCAACCGCCACGACTTCGACCCCGACACCGGCCGGGTCGTGAGCGTCGAGTCCATGCGAGCCGACATCGTGTTGATGAAACAGTTCGGCTTCAACGCGATCCGTACCTCGCACTCGCCCAACGACCCCCGCTTCCTCGACCTGTGCGACGAACTCGGCATGTACGTCGTCGACGAGACGAACTTCGAGTCGCACGCCTTCATCTTCAGCCTCTGCGACGACGACCGCTACGCGTCGGCCCTCCTCGACCGCGGCATGCGCATGGTGCAACGAGACAAGAACCACACGTGCGTCGTCATGTGGTCGCTCGGCAACGAGTCCGGGTACGGCGCCATGCACGACGCGCTGGGGGCGTGGATCCGCCGCTACGACCCTTCGCGGCCGCTGCACTACGAGGGCGCCATCTTTCTCGACTGGAAACGCGAGCAGACCGTCACCGATGTGCTGCCGCCGATGTACCCCGAGATCGCCGACATCGTGCACTGGGCCGAGGAGGGCGCGCCGCCCGCCATGCCGCTGATCATGTGCGAGTACTCGCACGCGATGGGCAACAGCAACGGCTGCCTCGCCGAGTACTGGGACGCGATCGAGACGTGGCCCGGGCTCCAGGGCGGGTTCGTCTGGGAGTGGTGGGACCACGGATTGCGCCGGCGCCTCCCCGACGGGCGCGCCCACTTCGCGTACGGCGGCGATTTCGGCGACGAACCGAACGACGTGAACTTCTGCATCGACGGTCTCGTATGGCCCGACCGGCGCCCGAAGCCGGCGTTGTGGGAACACAAGCACCTCGCGCGCCCGGCGCGTGTCGAGTTGCGCCGCACCGGCGTGCGCGTGCACAACGTGCAGCACTTCGCCGACCTTTCGTGGCTGCGGGCGCGCTACGAGGTCGCCGTCGACGGCGACGTCGTGCAGCGCGGACCACTGCGGCTGCCTGCGATCGCGCCGGGTACGTCGGCCAAAGTCGAGATCGCCGGGCTGACACCCGACGCGGGTCCGGGCCAGGAGGCATGGCTCACGGTTCGGTTCGAGACCGCACGCGACCTGCCGTGGGCACCGAAGGGGTTCGAGGTCGGCTGGGACCAGTTCGCGTTGCCGACCCGCACGCGCAGGTCACGACGGGCCCGGATTCCGGAGGTCGATGTCGACGCCGAGTTCGACCGCACGCACGGTGTGGTCGGATCGGTGCGCGTCGGCGACCGCGAGATGCTCGTCGTGCCGCCCCGCCTCTCGTTGTGGCGGGCACCGACCGACAACGACGGCCTGAAGCTCGCACCGCTCCAGGAGTTCAAGCCGCTCGGTCGTTGGCGCGAGTGGGGCCTGGACACGTTGGAACGCACCCTCACCAAGGTCACCGTGAAGGAAGGAGTGATGACGGTGCGGGCCGCGTACGGCGACATCACGCACAAGACCGTGTACACGCTCACGCGTGGAGCGCTCCGGGTCGACGAGGACGTCCGCATCCCGCAATCGATCACCGACCTGCCCCGCATCGGTGTCGGGTTCGCGCTCGCGCCCGGACTGGAACACCTCACGTGGTTCGGCCGCGGGCCGCACGAGTCGTATCCCGATCGGCACCGGGGTGCGGCCGTCGGGCGCTTCACGTCGACGGTCACCGACCAGTACGTGCCGTACGTGATGCCGCAGGAACACGGTCTGCACGTCGACACCCGCCGATTCGCGCTGCACGACGGCGTGGTGGGTGTCGAGGTCACCGGCACCGAACCGTTCGCGTTTTCCGCAAGTCACTATTCGGTAGCGGACCTGACCGTCGCGACTCACGACGTCGATCTTGCGCCCCGGCCCGAGGTGTTCGTGCACGTCGACCATCGCCACCGCGGGCTCGGCACGTTGTCGTGCGGGCCGGACACGCTCCCCGAGTACCGCATCGGGCCCGGCCGCTACCGCTGGAGTTGGGCGCTACAACCGTTCGTCGCGCAACGCTGAACGGCGCACCTTGCCCGCGTCGTCGCGGAGTGCCTCGTCGGTGTACTCGTAGGTGCGCGGGGTCTTGTAGCGGACGAGCCGGTCGGCGAGGTGCGTGCGCATCTCGTCGTCGTCGATCGGTTTGCCGTCGTCGGTGTGGATGATCGCGTGCACGCGGCTGCCGAGGTCGTCGTCGGGCAGGCCGATCACTGCGCTCGATTTCACGTGCGGGTGCTCGTCGAGCGCGGCCTCGACCTCGGCCGGGTACACGTTCGATCCGCCGACGAGGATCATGTCGGTCTGGCGGTCGCTCAGAAACAGGTAGCCGTCGGCGTCCATGTACCCCATGTCGCCGAGCGATTCCCACCCGCCGGGCAGGGTCTTGGCCTGGGCGCCGACGTACTCGTACGTTTTCACCGATCCGTCGGCCGAGGACCGCATGAAGATCTCGCCCACCTCACCGGCCGGGAGGTCTTCGCCGTCGGGACCGACGATCTTCATCTCGCCCGCGAGCGTTTTGCCGACGGTGCCGCGGTGTTCCATCCATTCCCGGCCGCTGATGATCGTGACCGACTGTGCTTCGGTTCCCGCGTAGAGCTCCCAGATCGCGTCGGCGCCGAGCCACTCGATCCACGCTTCCTTGAGCCACGGCGGGCACGGCGCCGCGAGGTGCCACACCACTTTCAACGACGACACGTCGTAGCGGTCGCGCACCGACATCGGCAGCTTCCAGATGCGCGCCATCATCGTCGGCACGACGTACATCGAGTCGGGCTTGTGTTCGTCGATGAGTTGCAACGTCTTTTCGGCGTCGAACTTGCCGCCCAGCACGAGGTGGTTGCCCGCGAGGAGCGCGGTCGTCGACCATACGAACGGACCGTTGTGGTACAGCGGACCCGGCATCAGGTGCGTGCCGTCGAGCTTCATCTGCAGCCCCGGGAGCGCGTCGGGGTCGATCTCGCCCGGCGTACCCGCCAGGATCAACTTCGGGCGGCCCGTGCTGCCGCCCGACGTCATCGCCTTCCACGGACGCGACACCGCGTCGGGCAGCGGGCCGTCGTCGACGTCGGCGCCCGCGGCGATGTCGGCGACGTCACGCACGACGACCTTCGAGTTTGCGAGTTCGATGATCGCTTCCAACTCCCGCTCCGGCAGCCGCGCCGACACGGGCTGCGGTACCGCGCCCAGCTTCCAACAGGCGATGGCCGCCGCCATGAACTCGATGCAGTTCGCCAACCCGATCGTGACGTTGTCGCCCTCGACCACGCCCCGCGCCGCGAGCACCCGGGCGGTGCGGTTGGCCAGCGACTCCAGCTCGGCCCGCGTCACCGTCCGATGCTCGTCGGTCAGCGCCGGGCGGTCGGGGTCGGCCGCGGCATGGTTCGCGAGGCGGCGGGCGTACGAGAGCATCGACACGAGGATGATTCTGCAACGCGACTACCTTCCCCCGCCATGTCATCAGTTGGGTCATCTCTTTCTGGAACTTCGGCACTGGTGACCGGCGGCGCGTCGGGCATGGGTGAGGCCACGGCCCGCGCCCTCGCCGCCCAGGGCGCCCAGGTCGTGGTCGTCGACCGCGACGCGACCAAAGGGCCCACGATCGCATCCGAAATCGGCGGGCTGTTCGCGCCGGCCGACGTCACCAGCGAGGACGAGGTGCGCGCCGCGGTCGGCGCCGCCGTCGAACTGGCGCCGCTGCGGACGTGCATCCACTGCGCGGGCATCGGCTGGGCGCAGCGCACGATCAACCGCGACGGCTCGCCCCACGACCTCGACACGTTCCGCAAGGTGGTCGACATCAACCTGGTCGGCACGTTCAACGTGCTGCGACTGGCGGCATCGGGCATGAACGGCAACGAACCCGACGCCGACGGCGCCCGCGGCGTCATCGTGAACACGGCGTCGGTCGCCGCCTACGACGGCCAAATCGGGCAAGCCGCGTACGCGGCGTCGAAGGGCGGGGTCGTGTCGCTCACCCTCACCGCGGCCCGCGACCTCGCGGCGGCCGGCATCCGCGTGTGCACCGTCGCCCCCGGGCTGATCGACACTCCCCTGCTCGGCACACTGCCCGACCCCGCACGCGATGCCCTCTCCCAAACGGTGCTGTTCCCGAAACGGCTCGGCACCGCCGCCGACTTCGCGTCGCTCGTCCTCGAGATCGTGCGCAACCCGTACCTCAACGGCGAGGTGATCCGCCTCGATGCCGGGATCAGGATGGCGCCGAAATAGTGCCGTTCGGCGGGTATATAGTAAATATGACCTATAGGGCTTTCAGGGTGTTCATTCGTTATGTACCAAAAGGACGAATGGGACCGCCCGCGCGAAGTAGCGCACCCCAGGAGTCCGCGGGGAGAAGTGCACGTGCCTTCCTTGAAGCGCGCCCTGGTGGCCGCAGCCCTTGTCGCGGTAACCGTCATCGGCCTCACGGCCTGCGTGCCCATCCCACCCGGCGAGCCGTCCGCGGCTAGGTGCTGGACCGGGCAACACACCGTTGTTACCCACCTCGGAACGTTGAAGTTCCGATCGACCGCGTGTTGGGAGAACGCGGTCATCACATCTGTGGGCCGGGACGGCTCCGCCTGTACGAATCTCGACGGCTCCTCGGCCGGCATACCGGACGTCAGTGTCGAAGCACGCGGTGTGGGGGGTTTCACTCCCTCATACACGGCGACGATGCGGGCAAGGTGCCGATTCTCCGGCGGCATCGTCTTCGAGAACCACCGGCACACCGTCACGCGATCGACGGACGTGCACAAGTATTGCTACACGCCGTTCTGCGACGACTCGGCCGAGACGCTGTCGGCGAATGGCGGAGGGGGCACGACGCCCACCACCTCACCTCCCGCACCGGCGGCCCGGCGGGTCCAGGGCACGAGGGTGACGGTCGACGGTTCGTCGTTGCCCGCCACGACCGTCACCGTCGACGGTGCGGCAGTGCCCAACGGCGCCAACGGCTCGTTCAACCACACGCTCCCCGCTGACTTCCCGAACCAACACACCGTCCGGGTCATCGTGCCGGCCGGCTACACCGTCGCCTACACCGGGTGCGCCAACAACACGACGTGCCACAGCGGCAAGACACCGGTCCCCGGCGACACCGTGACCGCCAATCCCGATCCCGGTCAGTACCTGGACGTGCGGTGGTATTTCGCGAGGTCGGGCACGATCCAAGGGTTCAAGGTGATCGACCACGTCTGGGAAACGTACGACTGGCCGGAGGTAAGAGCGCTGAAGGTGTATCTCGACGAGGTGCAGGTGGCGCAAGGTGCCAACCCGTACGTGCTCTCGAACCTGACGGCCGGGAGCCATCTCGTTCGTGTCGAGGATCCGAGTGGCTGGTACGTCGGGTACACACTTTGTTACAACAGCGTGGGCTGCCACAACGACCCGGTGCACGAATGGACTGATCGGGTCTACATCGACGTGCCCGCGGGTGGCTTCGCCGACTTGTACTGGCACTACTACCCGTGCCCGGCGACCGACCCTGGTTGCTGACGTTCTCACGAGCGGACGCGTTGGTCGCGCGCGACCTCTTTCCAACCCTACGAAAGGGCAACACATGAAGAAGCGAAAACTGGTTCGACCACTGATTCTCCTCGCGATCGCAGGCGCGTTCGTCGCGAGTTCCGTCGGCGTGGTTCCGACGGCTCAGGCAGCGGAGTCGAGCGCCTCCGCCGTCGACGGGACCGCAACGCCGAGTGCGACAACATCTACGTGCAAACTGATACAGGCAGGCCGGCGCCTGCGCTGCGTCGCGACGGACGTGACGACGCAGGAGTACTGCCTCGACATGCCGGAGCAGACCTATTCCGAACGCATCCGCATTACACGATTCGAAGGCAAGCCCTTCGACCTCACGATGCCCAGGCAACTGGTGTGTGCGACCAAGAAGTCGGTGTCGACACGCATGGAAGTCCGCGACACGAGGAACGGCGCCCTCGTCAGGAGATCGGTCAGAGGTCCGAGGAACACGTACTCCGGGGTGACGGTCAGTATTCCGAACAATAACAAGGTCAGATGCTTGCTCGATCCCGCTCTCGCCTTCATTTTCGGCGCGAGGGCTGAAGACCCGATCACAAACCCGGTTGGTGGCAACACGAAGGACACCGTCAGCGCCGCGTGGTGCAACTTCGAGCTCAAGGTTCTCGGGTACACCGCCTCGGCAGTCCTCAGACGAGAGTTCATCCTCGATGACACGACAGGGACGATCCACGCGTTCGTGACGACGCAGACATGTTTCTGGGGTCAGACCGGCTGCCTACCTTCGGCCTCGCTCGACTACCGCACGCAGACGGCCCCGACCGGATGATCGGAGCGACCGTCTCGTCGAATCACTAAGCGTCACAGCTTCCTGACGCAAGCAGCGCGGTGGCCGGCCCTCCGGTCACCGCGCTGTTGCGCGAAGTATCCGACGAGGGCGGGCGGCCGAAATCGCTACCTTCGACCGGCGGATTGTCCGCGCCGTAAGGTCGGGGGAACGTTCGACCAACCGGAGGTACCCCGTCATGGCGACAACCCGCCGAGCCAGTACGCATTGGGAAGGGTCGCTCATCGAAGGGGGCGGCCAAGTCACGCTCGAGTCCTCGGGACTCGGCACCCACGACGTGACCTGGGCGTCACGGGCCAACGACCCGGAGGGCCGGACCAGCCCCGAGGAGCTCATCGCGGCCGCGCACTCGTCGTGCTACTCGATGGCGTTCTCGAACGCGCTCGCCAAGGCCGGGCATGCGCCCGAAGCGCTCGACACCAGCGCCGACGTCACCTTCCAGCCCGGCGAGGGCATCACGGGCATCCACCTGACGGTGCAGGGCACGGTGCCCGGCCTGAGCAAAGCGCAGTTCGCCGAAATGGCCGAAGACGCGAAGATGAACTGCCCCGTGAGCAAGGCGCTGACTGGTACGACCATCACCCTCGACGCGCAGCTGACCTGAGTCATCGCCGTGCCCGATCACCCGACGCGCGCCGACATCGACCTCGTCGACGGGAACTTCTACGTCGACGACCCCCA
>JANNHK010000270.1:0-17091 GCA_031404355.1 Actinomycetes bacterium | reverse complement strand
ACACGATGGTGCCGTCGTCGGTTCCGAACGTGTCGCGGATGTTCGGCGCCAGCACCGCCAAGGCGGCGCTTTCCAGCTCGCCGAACAACTGGAGCAGCGCCAGCATGACGAAGGCGAACACTCCACCGCGGCGGATGCCGTCCCGCAGGGACATCTCCTGCGCGCCGACCCCGGGGAGGACGTCGTCGGGCAGCAGCATCTCGTCCGCGGATCTGCGTTGGCGCGCTTGACGGTCGGCCTCGGCGTCGAGCACGACCTGCACGAGGCCGGCAGTGGCAACGCCGCCCTCGTCCTCGACGCTCGTCACCTACGTCCCCCCGGACTCGCCGACCAACCGGCGGAGGCGCCGCGTTGCCTCGCCATCGCGGCAAGGTTACAGTGACGCCGCTGTTAGAAAACAGCGTTGAATCACGGGGGGAACGTGGTGCGAAGCCGCAAGTTCGCGTGTCTCGGAATTGTCGTCGCATTGTCGATTGCCGGGTGTACGTCCGGTGACGACGACGACTCGGCCGACGTCGAAGCCGACGACACATCTGACACGGCAACCGACGACACGGCGGCGGACACCGACGCGCCGGCCGACGACCGCGCGCCCGGGGTCACCGAGGACACGGTCAAGATCGGCGTGAACTACGTCGACACCGGCGCGCTCGTCGCGGTCGGGCTCAACTACGACCTCGGCGACTTCGAGGGCGCGTATCAGGCGCTGTTCGACGCCATCAATGCCGACGGCGGTATCAACGGCCGGATGCTCGAAGCCGTGTTCGCACCGATCGACCCGACCGGCCCCACGTCGGCCGATGCGGCGTGCCTCAAGCTCACCGAAGACGACGACGTGTTCCTGATTACCGGGTTCTTCCTGAACGACGCGGTCCTGTGCCCGCTCGACGCGCACGAAACTGCCGTCGTCGGCGGCATGATGACACCGGCGCGGGTCGAGCTCGCCAAGGCACCCTGGATCACCGACCTGCCCGACACCGACCTGCCCGAGTCCGTGCTCGAGACCTTGGCCGAAACCGGCGAACTCGACGGCTCCGTCGCCGTGTTCGCGGCAACGCAAGACCGCACGACGATGGAAGACATCGTCCTGCCCAAGCTCGACGAACTCGGAATCGAGACCGTCGACACTGCGGTCATGGACGCGCCGGTCGACGACACGGCGGCACTGCAAAGCAATGTGTCACTCATCTCCGAGCGCTTCGAATCGTCCGGTGCCGACACCATCGTGCTGGTCGGCCCGGCCGCCGCGAACTGGCCGCTGTACCAGGTCGAGAGCGACTACCGGCCGAAGCTCCTGTTCCTCGACGTCGTCGCGGCGCGCGCATTCGGCACGAACGCCGCGGTCGCCGACACGTCGCAGCTCGACACCTCGATTTCGGGTGGTCCGTACGGTCCCGACCAAGCGCGTTGGGAAGCGATGGCCGACTGCGTCGCGATTCTCGACGCGGCCGGCGCGACATCGCCGCCGCCCGACGACTTCGACGTCAACGACCGGTCGAACCAGCCGTACCAGGCCGGGTTCTTCGCGTGCCCGAACATGGCGCTCGTGACTGCACTCCTGGAAGCCGCGGGTGAGGACCTGAACTACGGCACCCTCCAGGCGGCCATGGACGGCCTCACGCTGGTTGTCCCGGGTGACCCGGGCGAGCGCGTGTACGGGCCTGCACCTGCGGGCGACGGCAACCCGCTGGCATACCTCTTCACCTGGAACGGCGACAAGAGAGACTTCGAACTCGTCGGGGGATAACGGCCGCAACCGGGTCGTCGTACGCTGAGCAACATGCGCCACCTGCTCGATCCTGAAGTCGCGGCCGCGATCGAGCGGATCCCGTTCGACGACCTGAACGCCGAGGTACTCGCAACCGTTCGGCAGTTCGCCGTGATGCAGTTCCCGCTTTCCGATGCCGTCGAGCGGACCGAACACGTCGTGCCGGGTGATCCCGACGTGGCGGTGCGCGTGCACCGCACCCGCGGCGCCGACGGAGTGCTGCCGTGCGTGTACTCGATGCACGGCGGCGGCTACGTCATCGGCAGCTACGACATGGACGACCCGTTCTTCGACGCGCTGTGCCCGAAGCTCGGGTTCGTCGGCGTGTCGGTGGAGTACCGGTTGGCGCCCGACACGCCGTACCCCGGTCCGCTCGAGGACTGCTACCGAGGTCTGCGCTGGACCTACGAGCATGCGCAGGAGTTGGGCATCGATCCGAGCCGCATCGGTGTGATGGGCGTGAGCGCAGGTGGCGGGCTGGCCGCTTCGTTGGCGTTGCTCGCACGCGACCGCGGCGAGGTGCCGATCGCGTTCCAGCTTCTCGACCAGCCCATGCTCGACGACCGCCGGCGCACCGTGTCGAGTCAACAGGACGGGCTGGCGGTGTGGAGCCGCAACTCCAACACGTTCGGATGGCAGTCGTACTTGGGCGATCTTTACGGACGCGACAACGTGCCCTACACCGCGGCGCCGGCACGCGCGACCGACTTGTCGGGACTCCCGCCCGCGTTGATCACAGTCGGAGCAGTCGACGGGTTCCGCGACGAAGACGTCGACTACGCCGTGCGGCTCAATCAGGCGGGCGTGCCCGCGGAGCTGCACGTGTACCCGGGTGGGTGCCACGGGTTCAACCTGATGGCGCCGGATGCGCCGGTCGCGCAGCAGTGCCGGCGTGACATCGCCGACTGGTTGGGCCGTCACCTCTGTCGCCCCTAACGCCCCGCCGGTGTGATCGGCGGGAGATCCGCGCTGACGAGAATTCCCGGTCGGGCATCGCACACGTACGGGATCGCGTTGACCGGCCGGTTCGCCGTGTAGCCCGGCGTAAACGCGCCGAGATCGTCGAGCGGGATCGGGAACGGGAGCTCGACGTCGAACGGTGCGTCGCCGTGCACGCGCACCCGCCACCCGGTCGGGCGCAGGTCCCACGCCGGATCGATGTCGGTCGTGCAGTACCAGTTCACGCTGAAACGAATGACCTCGTCGCCGCCGCTCCTGCCGACGATCGTGGTGCGCTGCGCGGCGATGGTTCCCGCCGGTAGTTCCCCGGCGGCAAGTGTCGTCGTCGCCCGGGCTGTCGCGACCGCCCCGGTAGCCGACCAGTCGTCGACCGGCCGGCCCGCGGCTTCGGCCAGCAACCCGAGCGGCGGCCCGAACTCGCCGAGGAGATACGCCGGCCGGCGCTCGTCGAACGAGTCGATCGGCTTCCCGAACCCCATCAGCTCGAACAACAGATGGGGCGAGTCGCGTCGTGAGAGATTCGCGAACTCCTCGATCTCGATGCAGTCGACCCGGCGCTGCATCGACAACAGCGCGAACGGGAGCGTGTCGGTGATGAACCCCGGACTGCTCCCCGTCGCGTAGATCGACGCCCTGCCGCGGGTGCACGCGTCGACGACACGCTCCCGGTCGTCGTCGCCCAGTCGCGCACCCCCGGCGAACAGCTCCCCTCGCGTCGTGACCACGTTCGTACCGGCTTCGAGCAGCGCGACCAAATCGTCGAGAACGAGCGCACGGGCCATGTACAGCACACAATCGGCATGCAGCGCGTGGATCACTGCCGGGTCGGTCGTCGCCGTGACACCGCACAGTTCCTCACCGCAGAGGAGCCCGGCGTCGACACCATCCTTCTCCGCGTCGTAGACGAACACGCCGACGAGTTCGAGCCCCGGGTGCCGGATCACTTCGCGCAGCGCGCGGCTGCCGATGTTGCCCGTGGCCCACTGGACCACACGCAACCGCGCCCCGCTCACGCGGGTTCGGCGAGGGTCTTGCGTTCCAGGAACTCGTCGAGGCCGGCGGCGCCCATTTCGCGGCCGATGCCGGACTGCTTGTAGCCGCCGAAGGGCGCGTCCGGCGCGTACCAGAGGCCACCGTTCACGCTCATCGTGCCCGAACGGATCCGGCGGGCGGCCGCGAGCGCGCGTTCGCGATCGGCGCTCAGCACCGATCCGGAGAGCCCGAAGATCGAGTTGTTCGCGACCCGCACCGCATCTTCGTCGCCGTCGTGCGGGAGCACGACGAGCACCGGGCCGAACAGTTCGTCCTGGGCAATCGCCGAGTTCTCGTCGGCGCCTGCGATCAGTGTCGGCTCGTAGTAGAAACCGCGCGGCAGGTGCTCGGGACGGCGACCGCCGATCACGGCCTTGGCGCCGTCGGCGACGGCGCGGTCGACGTAGCCGGCGACCTTGTCGCGCTGGCGGGCGTTGATGAGCGGGCCCATCATGTGCGCGGGGTCGGTCGGGTCGCCGTACGCGACACCGGCGAGGGTCGCCCGGGCGGCCTCGACGGCCTCGTCGTACCGGGCACGCGGGACGACCATGCGCGAGGTGATCGCACACCCCTGGCCCGAATGCGAAATCGTCGCGTACGAACAGAACAGCGCGGCCATCGCGAGATCGCCGTCGTCGAGCAGCACGAACGCCGACTTGCCGCCGAGTTCGAGGAACACGCGCTTCACCGTCGCGCTGGCGGCGGCCATGATCTGGCGGCCGACCGGTGTCGAACCCGTGAACGACACGACATCAATGTCGGGATGGGTCGTCAACTGGGCGCCGACCGCGTTGTCCGACGACGTGAGCACGTTCACCACGCCCGGCGGGATGTCGGTCGCTTCCGCGATGAGGTTGCCCAGCGCGAGCGTCGCCCACGGCGTGTCGGGCGCGCCCTTCAGCACGACCGTGCACCCGGCCGCAAGCGCGGGTGCGAGCTTCGCGAGCGAAAGCTGGATCGGATAGTTGTACGCGGCGATGGCGCCGACCACGCCGGCGGCTTCCTTCTCGACCCAACGGTGGGCGCGGCCGGCCATCGTGTCGCGCTCGCCGAGTTCCTCGACGAACTCGTAGCTGTCGAGCAGGTCCGCGTACCAGTCCACGATCCCGGTCGGACCCGCGAGCTGGGGGCCGCTGATGCTCGAGACGGGGGCGCCGACCTCGTTCACGAGGATGTCGCCGAGCTTGTCCGCGTTGTCGAGAAGCGCTTGGTGCAACTGGCGCAGGCAACGCACCCGGAGCCCGTGATCGCGCGACCACTCCGTCGTGTCGAACGCGCGTCGCGCCGCGGTAATGGCGCGGTCGGCGTCGGCGACGCTCGCGTCGGCCGCGGTGCCCAACACCTCTTCGGTCGATGGCGAGATGTTCTCGTACGTCTTGGCGTTCTCGGCGGTTACCAACTCGCCGTCGACGAGCAATCGGTCCTCGTGCCAGATCGTCACCATGCCTCCTGGTACCGGCTCCGATGCGACGATTACGGTAACTGAGAACGCCTGTCACCGCCAGACGGAAGCCACGTTCTCACATCCTCATTCGTCCTGATCGGGCCGCATGCACATCGCCGAGTTCCGCACCGAGTTGCACGCCTGGCTCGACGCGCACCACGACGAACTCGAGCCGCAGTACGCCCCGCCCGGAACGCTCGACGAGCACATCGCCCAGATGCAGCGGGTGAAGTCGATCCTGTTCGACGCAGGATGGATGCGGTACGGGTGGCCCGAGCGCGTCGGCGGCTTGGGCGGCTCGCCGATGCTGCGCACCGAACTCGGCGCGGCCCTCGCCGCGCGCGACCTCGCCGACCCGGGCTTGTTCTCGCTGATCGAGGTGCTCGCGCCGACGCTGATCGACTACGCGCCGCCGGAAGTCGCGGCCGAGGTCGTACCCCTCCTGCTCTCCGGCGCCGAACTCTGGTGCCAGGGGTTCTCGGAGCCCGGCACCGGCAGCGACCTGTCGGCGCTCGGGTGCCGAGCCGTGCCCGACGGCGACGCCGCCACCGCGGCGATGTGGATCATCAACGGCCAGAAGGCGTGGACGAGCCTGGCGCAGTACTCCGACCGCTGCGTGCTGCTCACGCGCACAGGTGACTCGGAATCGCGCCACCGGGGCATCACGGCGTTCCTCGTCGACATGGACACGCCCGGGATCACCGTCGCACCGCTCGAGATGATCAACGGGGAGCGTGAGTTCGCCGAGGTGTTCTTCGACGACGTCGCGGTTCCGGCCGAGCGCATGCTCGGAGAGCTGCACGGTGGCTGGTCCGTCGCGATGAGCATCCTCCCCTACGAGCGCTCGTCGTGTTTCTGGCAGCGCATCGCGTACCTCTACCGCCGGCTCGAACGCCTCGTCGAAGTCGCGCCCGACGACGACCGCACCGCCGAGGTCATCGGCAACGCGTACCTGCAACTCCATGCGGTGCGCGCGCGATCGCGCGCGACGCAGCACCGGCTCGCCGCAGGCGAGACCCTCGGCGCCGAGACGTCGATCGACAAGGTGCTCGTCGCGAACGCCGAGCAGACGACGTACGACGCCGTACGCCGGATCCTTCCGGGCGTCGTCGCCATGGACGACAACGCCGACGCCGACGGCTGGCGCATCGAGTACCTGTACTCGCGCGCGGCGACGATCTACGGCGGCACGGCCGAGGTGCAGCGCAACATCATCGCCCGCCGCCTCCTCGATCTCGGGACCGACGACTGATGGACGCGGCCGAGCGCGAGCTCCTTACCGTCGCAGTGCGCGACGCACTCGCGGGCGCTCCCGGCGCACTCGACGAGATCGGCTGGCGGGAAATGCTGGCGGCCGAACCGCGCGCCGCGATCGACATCGTGTTCACCGCGCTCGGTGCGGCGAATAGCGCCGAACCCGTACTCGACGACGTGGTCGCTTCGGCCCTCGGCATCGAGCCGCGTCCTGATCTCGCCGTGTTCTTGCCGCCGTTCGGCGCGTGGGAACTGAGCAACTCCGGACTCGCGACCGCGCGAGTTGCGACGGCAACCGAGTTGCTCATCGGGGCAACCACAGTTCCTATTTCCGCCGTCGCCGTCACGCCGGTGCGCGGCATCGATCCTGACGCCGGCTTCCATTCCGTGCGCGTCGAAGGCGTCGTCTCGCCGTCCGACGCGTGGGACTCAGCCGTAGCGCTCGGCCGGCGCGCGCTTGCGCATCAGATCGCGGGCGCGAGTCGCGCCATGCTCGACCTCGCCCGCACGCACGCGTTGGAGCGCGTGCAGTTCGGTCGCCCGATTGCCCGGTTCCAGGCCGTGCGGCACCGGCTGGCCGAAGCGCTGGTCGCCATCGAGGCGCTCGAAGCGGCGGTAGCCGCGGCCGGCGACGATCCGAACCCCAGCACCGCCGCGCTCGCGAAGGCGCTCGCCGGCCAGACTGCCCGCAGCGTCGCGGCCCATTGCCAGCAGGTACTCGCGGGCATCGGCTTCACGACCGACCACCCGTTCCACACGTTCATGAAACGCACGATGGTCCTCGACGGCATCTTCGGGTCGTCGGACGCGATTGTTCTCGACATCGGGCACGGGCTGCTCGCGACGCGCAAGGTTCCGACGCTGATCGACCTCTAGCCATCTACGCGGGCGTGAACTCCAGGTGGAGGCGTTGGAGGCCGCGGAGAATGTACGTCGGCGCATACTCGTAACGGCGAGCATCGGGCGGGCCGTGCTCGGCTTCGGCGATACGGATGTCGTGCATGCGGTCGAGGATGCGTTCGAGGCTGATGTTCGCCTCGGCGCGTGCGAGCGGCGCGCCGGGGCACGTGTGGGCGCCGTGGCCGAACGCGACGTGCTGGCGGGCGTTGGTGCGGTCGACTCGGAACTCGTCGGGTTCCTCGAAGCGGCGCGGGTCGCGGTTGGCGGCGCCGTTGAGCACCATCAACGTGGTCCCGGCGGGCATGTCGACGCCGCCGACGGTCGCCGGCACCCGCGTGAGGCGGAAGTCGCCCTTGACCGGGCTCTCGAAACGCAGCGTCTCTTCGACGAAGTTGGGGATGCGGCCGGGTTCGCTGCGAACGAGTTGTTGCAGTTCGGGGCGTTCGCCGAGCAGTTGCAGGGCGGTTGCGAGAAGACGCACGGTCGTTTCCTGACCGGCGGCGAACAGGTTGGCGGCGATGCGCACGACGTCGATGACCTCGGGTGTGCTCCCGTCGGGAAACGTCGCGGTCGCGAGTCCGGTGAGGACGTCGTCGAGCGGGTCTCGGCGCCGGTCTTCGACATACGCCGTGAACTGTTCCGAAAGAAACTCCAACGGCTTGTGCTGGAGTGCGTCCGAGCCCGTGCTCCCGACCGCGCCGGTGCGTCCGCCACCCAACGCGTTGCGGAAGCGCTCCCGGTCGTCTTCCGGTACGCCCAGGAGATCGGCGATCACGAGCATGGCGAACGGCTTGGCGAACTCGCGCACGAACTCGCACGAGCCGTTGGCGACGAACTCGTCGAGCTGGCGGTCGGCGAGCCGCCACATGAACTCTTCGTTCTCCTTGAGCCGTTTCGGTGTGATGAGGCGCATGAGCAACCCGCGGTGCGCGGTGTGCACCGGCGGGTCGAGCGTCGGGAGCTGGTCGCTCATCGGCAACTCGTCGCGGTGCTGTTCGATGAGCGCGCTGACATCGTCGCCGACGAGGGGGACCGGGAACCCGGGGAACGGTCCGGTCACCGAGTTGCACGACGAGAACGTGGCAGTGTCGTGGTACACCGCGATCGCCTCGTCGTAGCCGGTCACCATCACGACGTCGTGATGTGACTCCCGGTGCACCGGACACTTCCCGCGGAGATACTCGAAGTACGGGTACGGGTCGGCGACGGGCGCGGGGTCACGGAAGAAGTCGATCTCGTCGAAGTTGCTCACTTCTTCTCCTCCTGGCGCCCGAGGAACGTGTCCACGTTCGCACGCAATTCCGGTGTGTCGAAGGACGCGGTTTCGGCGGCCATGGCGAAGTCGATCGTGGCGAGGACGGCGCGTTCGAGGTGCAGGTTCAGCACGCGCTTCGTCGCTTCGACGGCCTGCGGCGGCAGCGCCGCGATCTTGTGCGCGGCCGCGAGTGCCGCGGACAACACTTCGCCGTCGGCGCACACGTGGTTGGCGAGGCCGATCTCGGCCGCACGCGCGGCGCGAATCTTGTCGCCGGTGAACGCGTACTCCTTGGCGATCAGCAGGCTCGTGTGCAACGGCCACGTCAACGGCCCGCCGTCGGCCGCGACCAGGCCGACGGTCACGTGCGGGTCCGAAAGGTACGCCGACTCCGCCATGTAGACGACATCGGACAGGGCGATCACGCTGCACCCGAGCCCAACCGCGGGTCCGTTGACCGCGGCGACGACCGGAACCCGGCACCGGATCATGTTGAGCACCAACTCCCGGCCCTCGGCGATCACGTCCGTGCGCAGTGCGCGGTCCTTGGCCATGCGGTCGAGCAAATCGAAGTCGCCGCCGGCCGAGAACGCGCGCCCTTCACCGGTGATCACCGCGGCGCGCGCGTCGACGTCCGCGCTGAGTTGCGGGAACAGGTCCGTCAGGCCGCGGTGCAACTCGTCGTTGATCGCGTTGAGCTGCTCGGGCCGGTTGAGCCGCACGACGCGAACGGGACCGTCGGCTTCGACGCGGATGACATCGGGCAGGTCGTACATGAGGGTCCCTTCTCAGGCCGTCGGGAGGCCGAGGATGCGAGTGGCGACAATGTTCTTCTGTACCTGCGACGTGCCGCCCATGACGCTCTGGGCGCGGCTGTACAGGTAGACCTTGAGCGCGGTGTCGTCGGAGTCGAGCACGGCTTGCGCGCCCGCCACGGAGAGGGCCGCGGCGCCGACCGTCTGTTCGACCCACGTCATCAGCAGCTTGTCGATCGAGCCGCCGGGTCCGTGTTCGACGCCATCGAGGCGCTCCGACAAGCGCCGGCACACGTGGCGGCGCAACATCTCGACCTGCACCGCGGCCCACGCGACCGCTTCGCGCTGGTCGCTGCGAAACGCGCCCGGATCGGCGCGCACGATGCGTTCGAGTTCGTTCACGGTCTTCGCGTAGCGGGCGACGTACCCGAGCTCACCCGGTTCACGTTCGTGGCTCACGATCGTCATCGCGACGCGCCAACCCTCGCCCGGCTCCCCGATCATGCTCGCGGCCGGGACCCGCGCACCGTCGAACAGCACCTGGCCGAACTCGGTCGTGATGCCGTTGATCATCCGCAACGGCCGCTGCTCGATCGCCGGCTGGTCCATCGGGACCGCAAACGCGGACAAGCCCTTGTGCTTCGCCACGTCGTGATCGGTGCGGGCGAGCAGGAAACACCAGTCGGCGACGTCGGAGTAGCTGGTCCAGACCTTGTGGCCCTCGATCACGTACTCGTCGCCATCACGCGTCGCGGTGGTGCGCAGCGACGCGAGGTCGGATCCGGCGTCGGGTTCGCTGAAACCCTGGCACCAGCGGTCGCGCCCGCTGATCAGACCGGGCAGGAATCGGTCCTGGATCGCGTCGCTACCGTGGTGCGAGATGCCCTGCACGAGGTAACCGAGGCTCGGACGCGGCGGCGCGGCCGCGGTCGCGAGTTCCTCGTCGAGAATCACGTCGAACACCGTCGGGAGGTCGTGGCCACCGAAGCGCGTGGGCCAGCTCAACCCGAAGAACCCGGCGTCGAACAGCGCGGTGTGCCATTCGGCCTGTCGCGCCCAGTACTCGTCGTCGGTCGACGACGTCGGCAGGCCGGGGTTGTTGTCGGCGAGCCACGTGCGGAATCGGGCGCGGAACTCGGCCTCGGCCGGGGAGTCACGGAAGTCCAACCGTCGCCCCCAGCCGTTCACCCGACAGTTCGTGAAGTTGGACGCTGTCGTCACCGAACCACTGGGATGAGAGCAGCGCCCGCCGCAGGTAGACGTGCACCATGCATTCCCACGTGTTGCCGATTCCGCCGTGGACTTGCACCGCGGTCTCGCACACGGTGCGGGCGGCGCGGGCGCAGTACGCCTTCGCGGTGCGTCCGGCGGCGCGGGCTGCGAGCGGTTCGAGGTTGTCGACGGCCCACGACGCGTACAACGCGATGCTTGCCGAGCCCTCCATGAGGCAGTGCGCGTCGGCGAGAAGATGCTGCACAGCCTGGAACGAACCGACGGGTACGCCGAACTGCTTGCGTTCCTTGGCGTACTCGACGCTGACGTCGAGCACGCCCCGCATCACACCGACGAGGTCTGCGCTCGTGAGCGCGAGCCCGAGCGCCTCCCAGGCGACGAGAGCGTCGCGCGTGAGCAGCCGCTCCTCCTCCTGAACGACTGTGCCCACCGGAATGACGCGCACGGAACGCGTGAGGTCAGCGCCGTCGTCTCGGTCGCCGGTGGGCACCGACGCCAGCTCGTACCCGTCGCCGCGAGGGACGAGTAGGTATGCCTGATCGCTTGTGCTGTCGATCGAGTGCAACGCGGTCGTCGTTTCCGAGCCGGACACCACCGCCACACTGGTGAGAGACGGTGAATACGCAACGGATCCGTCGTCGTTCACCCCGGCCCGGCGCGCGAAATCAGCCGCGAGCACGGCACCCGTAAACGCGACGTCGGCCACGCGCTCCCCGAGAACCTCGGCCACGATCGCGGCTTCGACGCCACTCGCCAGCGGTCGGCCGGACCCGTCGTCGGCGCGCAGGTCGAGCCACCCCGCGTCACGCACCGCCGTCGCGAGCCGCGCCGACCTCGCCCCGTCGTCGAGACCGTCGACGGTCGTAGGCCCAAGCTCGCGGGCGAGTTGGCGGGCCGACCGCCGCAACTCCGACTGCTCGGGCGTCTCGCGCGTGTCCACTCAGCCGACCGCCACTTGCAGGAGCGCGTCGGCGACCGCCTCGGGCTCGGAGATCATCAGGTCGTGACCGGTGTCGATCCACGCGATCCATCCGCCGTGCGCGCCCCCGTGCACCAAGACGTACGTGGCCATCCGCGTCAGACCGACAGTATGGAGACGCCGGCGGTGCCGGGTGCGCCGTAGAGCTGGGTGTAGCCGACCTTCGGGTTGCCCGGCACTTGCCGATCGCCCGCCTGCCCGCGCAGCTGCACCACGATCTCGTGTATCTGCCGCAGGCCCGACGCGCCGATCGGCTCGCCGTTGGCGATGAGGCCGCCGTCGGTGTTCACCGGCAGGGAGCCGCCGATCTCGAACGCGCCGTCGGCGACCAGGCGCTCTTGGTCGCCATCGCCGCAGAACCCGTTCTCGGCCAGGTGGATGACCTCGGCGCCGGCGTCGGTGTCCTGGAGTTGCACGACGTCGACCTCTTCCGGGCCGATGCCCGCCGTCTCGAACGCGGCGCGCGAGGCGTCGACGGTCGCTCCCACCGTCTCCTCGATCGGCAGCCAGGGGCTGTGCACCTCGAACGCGCCGAGCCGACGGGTGCGGACCGTCGTCGCGCGCAGGTATATCGGTGTGTCGGTGTACCGATGGGCGTGCTCCGCCTTGCACAACACCACCGCGGCCGCGCCTTCGTCGGGCGCACAGAACATGTACTGCGTGAGTGGATAGTTCAACATTGGCGACGCGAGGATCTCCTCCTCGGAGAGCGGCTTGCGCCGGAACGCGTTCTCGTTGAGGCCGCCGTTGCGATAGTTCTTGGCCGCGACCTTGGCGAGCGTCGCGTGCGAGATGCCGTGATCGTGCATGTACTTGTTGATCTTCATGCCGAAGAACTTCGTCGTGAGGAACTGCCCGAGTTCGCCGTACCACGACGGGCACGCGTACAGCCGCGGGTCGGCGGTGAACGCGCCGGGCAGGTGCTTGTCCATGCCGATCGCGATACCGAGGTCGTGGTCACCGAGGCGGATCGTCTGCGCCGCGAGCGCCAGTGCGCTCGCCGCGGTCGCGCACCCGTTGTACACGTCGGTGAACGGGATACCGGTGAGCCCGAGGAGGGCGACCACCGCGTCGGGGTTGTCCACTTCGTAGCTGCCCGCGAACGCGAACTGGATGTCGCGCCACTCGACGCCCGCGTCGGCCAACGCGCGCCGAGTCGCGATGGCGCCCATCTCGATCGCGGTCACGTCGCCGAAACGCCCGAACGGGTGCAGGCCCACACCCACGATGGCAACGTCCATCTCAGTTCCCTCCGCTGTTCGCCTGGACCGGCCGGAATGCGAACGTCACGACTTCGTTGCCGTCGTCGTCGGTGCGAAACGGGATGAGCACGAGCTCCATCTCGATGCCGGGCGTGAGCTTCTCGGGATCGTTCTCGGTGAGGCGCGTCTCCACCTTCACCTCGTCGGGCAGCTCCACGTACCCGACCGCGAACGGCACGAACTCCTTGCCGCGCGGCCCGAGGTACGGCGGCGACGGCGGCGGGAAGTCTTGCGTCGTCCAGGCCCACAGCCGGCCGCGGCGCGCCAGCAACTGTTCCGCCATCTCCGGGCTCGCGCAGCGAGGGCACGAGTCCTGCGTCGGGAACGTGATGATTCCGCACGCGGTACACCGGCTCCCGATCAACTGCGGGTCGTCGCCGGGCCACGTGAACACGCCTTCCGCGACGGGCACTTGGAGGGCGTTCTCGCGCACCATCAGGTTCTCCCTCGCAGTTCGTCCTTGACGACTTTCCCCGTCGCGTTCACCGGCAGCGCGGCGAGGTACTCGACGGTACGTGGCGCTTTGTAGTTCGCCATCTTCTCGCGCGACCACTCGACGATCTCGCTCGGCGTAAGTTCCAACCCCGGCGTGAGTACGACGAACGCCTTGCCGACTTCGCCGAGGCGTTCGTCGGGCACGCCGATGACCGCGACTTGCGCGATGCGCGGATGGGCCAGCAAGAGGTTCTCGATCTCGGCCGGGTACGCGTTGAACCCCCCGACGATGAACATGTCCTTGATGCGGCCGACGATGCGGAGGTACCCGTCGGCGTCGAACGTGCCGAGGTCGCCAGTGTGCAAGAAGCCGTCGGCGTCGAACGCGGCGGCGGTCGCATCGGGATCGTCGAAGTAGGTCCGCATCACCGTCTCGCCCCGCACGATCACTTCGCCCGGCTCGCCGGCCGCGGAGTCGGCGCCGGCTTGGTCGACCGTGCGCACGTCGAATCCGACCCAGGGCACGCCGACCGTCGTCGCGATGTGCTCGAAGTCGTCGCCGGGACGGCTGCCCGAAACCGTGCCCGCTTCGGTGAGCCCGTACCCGGTGAGGATGCGTGCGAACGGCAGTTCTTCGCGGACGCGCCGGATCAGCTCGGGCGGGATGTCGGCCGCGCCCGTCACGGCGACCCGCAGGCTGGTGATGTCGCGCTTGGCGCGGTCGGGATGGTCGAGAATCGCCTGGTAGACCGTCGGCGGGCCGGGGAGCACGGCGATGCGTTCGCGCTCGACGATCTCGAGGACCACTGCGGGGTCGAACACGGCGAGCGGGAAGATCGTGGCGCCGCGCATCAGCGACGCGAGGCAGCCGGCCTTGTAGCCGAAGATGTGGAAGAACGGGTTGAAGATCAGGTAGCGGTCGCGCGGGCGCAGGTCGGCGAAGTCGCACCAGTCGAGATACGCGCGCAATGTCTGGCCGTGCGTCATCACGACGCCCTTCGGATTGCCCGTGGTACCCGACGTGAACACGATGTCGCTCGGGTCGTCGGACCCGATCGACGCGACGCGAGCGTCGAGATCGGCGTCGCCGACAGCCACACCGCCTGCGAGAAAGTCGTCAAGGCCGGTCGTGGTCGCGTCGGGCTCACCCGAGAGCAGCACCACGCGTTCGAGCGCGGGCAACTCGACGCCGGACTCGGCGAGCAATGCGGGATAGTCGGTGTCGAGGAACCCGCGCGTCGTGAACAACACCCGCGCTCCGCTGCGGCCGAGGACGTACGCCGCCTCCGCGCCACGAAAGCGCGTGTTCACCGGCACGAGCACCCCGCCCGCGCTGGTAGTGCCGAGCGCGGCGACGATCCATTCCAGCGAGTTCGGCGCCCATATCGAGACGCGGTCGCCGCGTTCGATGCCCGCCGCCATGAGCGCCCGCGCGGCATCGTCGACCATTGCCCGCAGCGCGTCGTAGTCGACCCGCCGGTCACCGTCGACGACCGCTTCCGCGTCGCCGAGCACACGCGCGGTCTCGCGCAACATCGCGGGAATCGTCGGCCACGTCACTTTGCTGCGCATCAGCGGGGCACGTCTCCCGCGAGCGTGATGCGGTGCATCCGGCGGGTGAAGCCGTGATAGTCGTTGACCGGGTTGTGCATCGCGCACCGGTTATCCCATAGCGCGAGCGAACCCGGGCGCCAGACGAACCGGCACGTGAATTCGGGCCGCACCGAGTGCTCGAACAGATACTGCAGCAACGGCCGGCTCTCGTCTTCGCTCATGCCGTCGAAGCGCGCGGTGTGTGCGACGTTCACGTACAACGCTTTGCGGCCGGTTTCGGGATGCGTGCGCACCACCGGGTGCACTGCGACGTACTCCCGGTCGTCGGCATCGGTGCCGTGGTCACGGCGCCGATCTTCCCTCGTCTTCGACACGTCGGCCAACGCCGACGTGTTGACCGCGCGCAGACCGTCGAGTTGCTCCTGCACGCCGGCAGGGAGGGCCTCGTACGCCGCGTACATGTTGGCGAACAGCGTGTCGCCCCCCGTGGGCGGCACCTCGCGCGCGATGAGCATCGACGCCATCGGTGGGCGTTCGAGGTAGACGGTGTCGCTGTGCCAGATGCCGCCGAAGTTCACGGTCTCGTGCGGCAGCTTCGTGACTTCGATGATTTCCGGATAGCCGTCGATGCCGCCGACGAACGGGTACTCGACCGGTTCACCGATCCGTTGGGCAAACGCCAAGAACGCGTCGGGGTCGAGTTCCTGGTCGCGGAAGAACACGACGAGATGGTCGAGCCACGCCCGGCGAACGTCGGCCAACGTCTCGGGCGCGAGATCGGTCGCGAGGTCGACACCGGCGATCTCGGCGCCGAGCGCACCTTCCAGCGGCGCCACGTGGATCGTGTCGTACCGGTTCACGCGAGAACCAGCCTGCCACCGAACGAGAGTGATGTTCTACGCTGCGCCGGATGGCGTCCGACGTTCCCGAGGCGGTGACGGTCCGCCTCGAACGGCGGAAGCACACGATTGCGTACCACCCGGGCGACACGATCCTCGAGACCGCGCGTCGCGGCGGTCTGCGGCCGCCGTCCTCTTGCGAGCAAGGAAACTGCGCGACCTGCATGGCGCATCTCGACGCCGGCACGGTGACCATGCGCGCCAACAACATCCTGGGCGACGACGACCTGGCGGAAGGCTTCATCCTGACGTGCCAGTCGGTCCCGACGAGTGCGGAAGTCGTCGTCGACTACGACGCGTGATTTCACAGTTCCGGGCAGAGGGACGCGAGGAACTTCTCGGTACGCAGCTTCGACTCGATCCGCGCGTCGCGGTCGCGTCCGAGCGGGAGGACGCGCACCGCGAGGTCGGTGACCCCGGCGTCGCGGAAGCTGCGCAACCGCTCGACCACCGCCGACTCGTCACCGGCCGCCAGGATGTCGCCAACGTCGGTCGCGTCGCCGTGTTCAAGCAGGCGCTGGTAGTTCGGCGAGTACTCGGCGTGCCCGAGCGCCTGGTTGCACCACGCACGCGCGTCGTCCACCTCGTCGGCGCGGCACAGCGCGACCGGGACACCGGCGACGACGCGGGGCACGGGCCGTCCTGCTGCGTCTGCCGCCGACGTAATGCGGGGCACCACGTGACCGCCGATCGCGCGTTCGTCGGCCATCCAGAGGATCGTGCCCGACGCGTGCTCGCCCGCGATGCGCAACATCAAGGGCGCCAGGGCCGCGACCAACACCGGCGTTGCGATGTCGGTGATCGCGAGCGGATTGTGGACGCGGTAGTCGTCGTTCTCGACGTCGACCGGGCCCGGACCCGCGAGCGCGGTGTTCAGTACCTCGAGGTAGTTGCGCACGAGGCGGGCGGGTTTGTCGTAGGGCAACCCGAGCATGTCGGTGACGATCCAGTGATGCGACGGTCCGAGCCCGAGCGTGAACCGGCCCTGGCACACGGCCGAGTTCGACAGCGCCTGCTGGGCCATGGCAATCGGGTGGCGCGTCTGGATCGGCACAACCGCGGTGGCGATCTCGATGCGCGATGTCGCCTGGCCCATGAGCGTGACCGCGGTCATGGCGTCGAAGTCGGCGGGAATTTGCGGCACCCAGATCGAGGCGAAGCCGGCCTGCTCGGCGGCCTCGGCGTCGGCCATGAGTTGCCCGACCTTGTCGCGGCTGTGACCCCGTTCGGGGCCGATCATCAGGCCGATCCGCATATGCAGCGAAACCTAACCAGGCTTGTTCCGGTTGGCAATCACGTTCTCGTTTTTCGAGAGTCACCTTGCACACAATTCGGGGCTGGGCAATACTCGCCGCCATGAG
>JANNHK010000269.1:0-9266 GCA_031404355.1 Actinomycetes bacterium | reverse complement strand
CACCAGCCGACGGCGTGACAACCCACGCCGTCGGCTCGTGTTCGGAGGCGGTGCGGTACGCAGCGGTCGCGGCGGCGGTGATAGCGATCGCCCGGTCGCGTCGGACCAGGGCGACCACGCAGCCTCCGAAGCCGCCGCCGGTGAGCCGGGCGCCGAGCGCTCCGGCTTCGACGAGGCACTCGACGAGAACGTCGAGTTCGGGGATCGAGACCTCCATGTCGTCGCGTGACGACGCGTGCGACGCGAGGAGGAGCGGCCCGAGCGCGCCGACGTCGCCCGCTCGCAACGCGTCCGCGAAGTCCCGCACCCGCGCGATCTCGGCTACGACGTGACGTCCCCGGGGTGAGGCGGTGACCTGGTCCGGGGTCGCGTCGCGCAGGGTCGGAAGGCCGAGTGACGCCGCCACCGCGAGGCTCTCGGCCCGCCGGGCCGACCACGGGCTGGCCTCGAGGGTGCGGGCGACGCCCGAGTGCACGACGACCACGCGGAGGTCGGGGGGTAGCGGTAGGTGCTCGACTTCGAGCGTTCCGCAGTCGAGGTAGAGCGCGTGGCCGCCCCGGGCCATGAGCGACGTGAGCTGGTCCTGCACACCGCACGGCACGCCGAGCGCGAGGTGCTCGGCCTGTTGGCACGCGAGCGCGAGGTCGCGTGCGGGTATGGAGAACATCGCGGCGTCGTCGAGGGCGAGCGCGACGGCGACTTCGAACGCCGCGCTCGACGAGAGTCCGGCGCCGATGGGAACGGTCGACGAGATCTCGAGGTCGGCGCCGACCGGTGGGCGGCCCGCGCCGGCGAGGGTCCGCAGCACGCCCGCTACCGGTCGGCCCCACGGCGGAACCGTTGCCGCGGGTTCGTCCGTCCCGTCGGCGGCGACGTCGACGACGTCGGGGAGGTCGGTCGATCGGGCCACGACGCGGGCGTCGGGACGGGGTGTGGCCGACACGACCACGTCGCGATCGATCGCGAGCGAGACGACGAGGCCGTCGTGGTAGTCGACCTGGCCGCCGATGAGGTTGACGCGCCCGGGCGCGCGGAACCGGCGGGGTTCAGGCGTCACGGAGCGCCCGCGCCGCCGACTCGGGGACGACGGGGTTCGAAAGCGTGCCGCTGCCCAACTCGCCCGACGCGACGAACCGGGCCACGCCCGCGGCGCGTAGGGGAGGAGCCGTGTGGGCGTGCAGGTGCCACTCGCCGCCGCCGCTCGCGGGCGCCTGGTGGAACCACAACAGGTAGGGGAACACCTCGGCCCCGCGGAAGAGCCGGTCGTACCGCCCGAGGGCGTCGACGAGCAGCGCGGCGAGGTCGTCGCGCCCGGCCGGCCCGAGATCGGGGATCGACCCCACATGCGCTCGCGGTGCGAACCGCATCCCGTACGGGTAGCCCGCCGCGTAGGGCACGTACGCGACCCAGTCGCCGTGCTCGGCGACGATGCGGGCGCCGGATGCGAGTTCGGCGGCGACCTCGGTGCACACCGGGCAGCCGTGCTCGGCCGCGACCGCGGCCTCGGCCCGCGGCTCGGGCGGGACCCACGGGTAGCCGTAGATCTGGCCGTGGGGATGGTCGATCGTGGCGCCGACGTCGCGCCCGCGGTTCTCGAACACGAGCACATACTCCACGTCGGGTCGGGCGAGCAGTGCCTCGGTCCGGTCGGCCCATACGTCGATCACCCGGCGAACATGCGCAGCCGGCAACGTGGCCAGCGACGCGTCGTGGTCGGGTGAGAACAGCACCACCTCGGCGGCGGCGAGGGCCGGCCAGCGGTTCGGGAACCAGCGCACCTCGTACGGCTCGGGTGCCTCGAGCCCGCCCGGACAGAACGGGCACCCCTGCGCCGGCAGATTCGGTCGGTCCTGGCGATGCCCGACGATGTTGACCCACTCCCGCGTCAGCGGGTCGAAGCGAAACTCGGGGCTGGGTTCGATCATTTTGCCATCCTTGCGCGCGGTCGCGCGCCAGGCCCGCCCGGCCGGAAACATGGGGCTGATCAGGTGCAACGCGTGTCAAGCGGTTGTCGGTCACCGAATCTCAAGGAGGTCTTGCAACGCGTCGATGCGTATCGGGCAGGGCATGGAGGCTTCTGCTCAACCCCACCAAGGATCGGTGCCATGATCTCAAGAAAGAAGCTGATAACGGCCCTGGGCTCTGCGGCGCTCCTGGTCGCATCTCTCGGAAACCCGGCTCAGGCCGACCTGGTCGTCACCGGCGGGTCGCTCAACTTCGACGGCGTCGCACCGACGGTCGGTAACTTCGCTCCGATCACCCTGAACGGAACGCCCCAGCAATCGACGCTGGTCATCATTCCGTTCACCGCCGAGGACTCGACGGGGAGCGCGGCCGGTTGGCACGTGCTGCTCACCGTGCCGAACCTCGTCAACGGTGGTGACACGATCCTGGCGTCGACCATGGCGATGCAGGCGCCGAACGTGGCCGCGGTCGGGACGTCGAACATTGCGGGTGTCACGGGCGCCGCGGCGGCCGGAAACCTCAACACCGGCGAGAAGATCGTGGTGGCCACGGCCACCAACGGCATGGGCCAATACTCGGTCTCGCCCCAGCCCATCAAGGTGGTCGTGCCGGTCACGGCCCTGGCCGGGACGTACGTGAGTGCGGGCACCATAGCTATGGTCAGCGGCCCGTAACCCGATAGAGAACTGAAGGTGGCCGGCTCCGGGCTCCGGGGCCGGCCACTCCTCATGTTCAACCCCGGGAGGCACCACGATGGGGCCGGTCACACGAGCGGTGAGATTCACGGCGGCGGCGATGCTCGCGGCAGCGGTAGGAACGGTCACGCAGGGCGTTGGGCCCGCCGAGGCCGAGGACGGTAACGATGTCGTCTCGGCGCTCGTCGCGCCCGGGTCGAGCACCGACCCCGACGGCAGCTACTTCGTGCTCGACGCCGACCCCGGTGACACGATCACGCAGACGATCCTGGTCCACAACGAACGCCCGTATCCGGTCGAGGCCCACATCGAAGGGGTCGACGCGTTCACCCGTGACGCTACCGGCGCCGGGTACGGGACGCCGGGGAAGGCACCGGTGGGGACCGGCACGTGGATCGTCGTGAGCACCCCCGTCCTGACCTTGCAGCCCGGTGAGGAACTGCCGGTGTCGTTCACCGTGCATGTCCCCGAATCGGCAACTCCCGGTCAGTACCTCGCGGGCATGAGTGCCTTTGTCCCGCTCGAGGCTTCGTCGACGACCACGGTGCCGGTTCCGGAGAACGTGGCCGACGTGCGCATCACCCTGCAGGGCCAGCGGGTCATCGCGGTGCAGGTCAACGTCCCGGGCCCCGCCGCCGCGAAACTCGCGGTCGCGGGCGTGCGCCCGGTGGCGACCCCTGATGGCCTGGCGCTGCTGCTGGCGATGGAGAACGAGGGCAACGCGTTCGCCAAGGGGACGGGCACGGTGCGGGTCGAATCGACCGGCCTGCGGACCGGGTTCGACATCGACACCTTCGTGTCGAACACCGCCATCGAGTACCGGGTCTTCTGGACCGAAGACGTCGTCGTGGGTGTCCACGACGTCGCGGTGCAGCTGCGCTACGACGGCAAACAAGTCGCGTGGAACGGGACGGTCGAAATCACGCCCGGCCTCGCGAGCCAGCTCGAAGACGAGCTGGCCGATATCAGGGTGGTCGGGGGCGGCGATTCCGGGCTCCCGTGGCCACTCATCGTGGTCGGGCTCCTAGCCACGCTGGGGTGCGCTTTTGGCGCGTTCGCCCTGCGACGACGGCGTGCGGACCCTCGGCCCGTTCCCGCGGCCGCGAACTAGTCCGCGGCGGGCGAAACTCGCCCGGTTTCCCGCCGATCAGGCTTCGGACCCGCGCGCGGGCATAGGACGCGCGCGCGCTCGTTCGAGGAACCACATGCAGAGAAAGCTTGCGGCGTTGCTGCTCGGCGGAGCCGGGCTGCTCGTCTTGCCGGTCGCACCGGCGGCCGGGCAGACCGCGGGTTCGAGCGCGCCCGCGAACCCGGCGGGTGCGCTCACCGCCGCGCCGGCGCCCGGGTCGTCGGTCGACGGCGCGTCCAGCGGTTTCGCACTGGCGATCGAGCCTGGCCAGTCCGCGGAGCAGACACTGAACGTGACGAACGGAACCACCGATCGCAGGCTCGCGATCCGGGTCGTCTCCGTCGACGGTATGCGCGGCAACGACGGTGTGACGTACGCCGACTCCGCGACGGCGCAAGGTTCGGGAACGTTCGTGGCTCCGACGGTCGGGGTTGTCGTCGTCGAACCGGGCGCGTCGATCGCCGTTCCCTTCACCGTGGAGGTGCCGCGCGACGTCGCCGCCGGCGACGCGTTCGTCGCCGGCGTGCGCGTGTTTGCGGAGAGCGCAACCGATCTCGCCGGCGCGCCCGTCGCGTTCGACGACGTTCCGACGCTGACCGTGCCGGTCGCGATCGCGGTGCCGGGTGCGCCGACACCGCTGCTCGCGGTGACGAAGGTCGTGGCTGCGGAGAAGGACGGCGCAACGCATCTGGCGGTGACCGTCCGCAACTCGGGTTCGATCGTGACCGACGCGGAAGGCACGGTGAAGGCGCCAGGTGGCGAACTCGAACGCGAACTGCGCGTGCGGGTCGAACCGCGCGAGGAGGTCACGACCCTCGTCGAATGGCAGACCATCGACGTCGTACGCGGCGCCGACGTCGCGGTCGAACTCGTCTACGGCGACGGAGACATCGCGACCTGGGTCGGTGTCGTGGCGGCCAACCCCGAACCGAACGCCACGGGGCCCGTGCCGGAAGCCACGACGGCTTCGACGGCGACCCCGACCGCCACCGGAACAACTGCCGGGCCGGGCCGCGGAAACCTCGCGGGGACGATCCTGGGCCTGCTGATCCTCGCGCTCATGATCGCGGCGGCGGTCTGGTTCCTCCTGGAGTTGTTCCGCAACCGCCGGCCCATCTCGGTCCCGATCGACCCGGCGGCGTTCCCGACGCTCCAGGTGATGATGGATCCCCGCCATACCGACGTGCTCGGCGCGCTCGTCACCCAGGTCGGGGCGCTCGGCGGGGCGATCGAGCACCTCGCCGACAAGATCGGCGTGACCGTGGCGATCCCGACGCCGCTCGAACCACTCTCGGGTACCGGGCGCGGTCACCGGCCGCACGCGTCGTCGCGGCCGCGCCATGCCCCCAATCCCGAAGCGCCGCCGCCGCAACCGCAGCCGCAGGAAATGGCCGCGGCGACGAGCAGCGCCTTCGGTTCTCGCCCGACGCACGACGACTTGTCCGTGCAGTCGCGCGAGGAGATCGCAGGCGAGATCAACGATGCGGTCGCCGCGGCGCGCGGGACCACGACCCGGACGCCGGTGTTCATCCCGCCACCTATGCCCGACAACTGGCTCGACGACGAGTGGACCGGTCGCGAGGCCGCCCCGCCGCCGTTGATCAGTCCGCCTCCCGTCGTCGGCCCGTCGGGCCCGGCGGGTTCCGAGCCCGACAACTGGCCGGGCCCCACGCCGGAGGCACTCGAGGCGTTCTTCGAGCGGCGGGCGGGAGAAGACCCCGACCCCTTCTGGTCGAACGACTCCCCGGACGGTGCCTGATTCGTTCCTTCGGGCCAGGCTCAGGTCCTCTGGGGTCCGGCTCAGGCCGACAGCGCGGGCATGACTTCGGCGGCGAACCGCTCGAGGCCGGCCCGGTCGAACGGCGCGCGTAACGCGAGGATCACATATTGCGCGCCGGCCTCGACGTAGCCGCCGACCTTGTCGACCATCTGCCGGCCGCTTCCCGAGAGCACGCCCGGCTTCACGTAGTTGGCCATCGGCCCGAACTGGGCGCGGAGTTCCTCGTCGGTGAACGCCATGCCGACGTTGACCGTCTTGGTGATCTCGGCCGGGTCGCGACCGACCGCGGCGCAGTGCTCGTCGAGGATCTTGGCCTTGTGCGCCCACGCGTCGGGCGCGATGAACGGCACGTTCCAGCCGTCGGCGTGTTCGGCGACGATGCGCAGCGTCACCTTCTCGCCGCCGCCACCGACCCAGATCGGCAGGCGTTCCTGTACCGGCTTCGGTTCGCACGCCGCGTTGCGCAGCGTGAAGAACTCGCCGTCGAAGTCGGTGCGATCCTGCGTGAGCAGACCGCGCACACACTGGATGTACTCGTTCAGCATGCGCAGCCGCTCGCCCGGGCTGCCGTAGTGCAACCCGTACGCCTCGTACTCCTGTTGCAACCATCCGCCGCCGAGGCCCAACACGACCCGCCCGCGGGCGATCTGGTCGAGGGTCGCCATCGCGTTGGCGAGCACAGCCGGGTGGCGGTAGCCGGCCGAGTACACGAGCGATCCGCACTCGACCCGTTCGGTGCTTGCCGCCAGCGCGGCGTGCGTGGTGAGGGCCTCCAGGCAATGCGGGTTGCCGGTGTTGTCGGCGGCGTAGAAGTGGTCCCAGATCGAGATCCAGTCGAACCCGAGTTCCTCGATGCGCGTCCACAGTTCGCGCAGCTCGGCGATGGTCGTGTTTTGGAGCCCGGCATGTACGCCGAAGCGGAGTGTCATGAGCCGGACGCTACTCCCGGTGGATTTCCGCCCGAGTGACCGGAAGGGGAGGCGCGCGTACGCTGCGGGCGTGCTCACCATCGACCACTGGCCCGCCGTCGACCGCCCGGTCCTCGTCGTCGCGCTCACGGGCTGGGTCGACGCGGGCGTCGCGGGGGAGGGGGCCGTGACCGCGCTGCGAGAACTGGCCGCCGGCGACGACACGTTCGGAACCCTGGATCTGACCGACGTGCTCGACCTCCAGCAGACCCGGCCGACGGCCCGGTTCGTCGAAGGTGGCCTGCGCGTTATCGAGTGGCCTCGCATCGAATTCGTGCACGGGCGCGCGGGTCGCGACGTGATCGTCGTGCACGGGCCCGAACCGTCGTTGCGGTGGCCCGCCGTCGCGAGCGAGATCGTCGAAGCAGCGCGGCGGCTCGGGGTCGTCGACGCCGTCACGCTGGGCGGGATGCCGGCGCTGGTGTCGCACCGGCGGCCGTTGCCGGTGCTCGCGACGGCGACGACACGGTCGCTCGCGCAGGAGGCGGGTGTGCTCCGTCCCGACTATTTCGGCCCGACCGGCATGCAGACGATCCTCCAGCACGCGCTCGGCGCGGGCGGTATCCCGTGCGTCGGACTGTGGGTGCAGGTCCCGCAGTACGTGTCCGGGTCGCCGTCGCCGCCCGCGGTGCATGCGCTCCTGGCGCGCGCGGCCGAGCATCTGCGCCTCGACCTCGATCTCACCCGCCTCGAGACCCGCGCCCGGAAATACTGCGACCGGGTCGAAGAGGGCCTTGCGTCTCGTCCCGACGTGAAGGACATCGTCGACCGGCTCGATCGCGACTCGGGCCCCGTCCCGAGCGGCGACGAACTGGTCAATGAAATAGAACAGTTCCTGCGGTCCCAGGACGACTAAACGCCCATTCGGTGACCGCCGTCACTCTCCGCTGTGCGCGATTCGGACATCTCGGTCGCGAGCCCGGCGTGCGTGACTGATGCCATGAAGAACCTGGTCCCTCGGGGCTAACGAAGCGCGCGCTCCGTGCCGTTATCTCATCCATCGCCCTCGGTGGGCGCGCATGTCCAGGGTGGCTCAGATGGCCACTCGGACACAGGAGGAGCAACGGTGGACCTCAAGACTCGGAAACGACTCGTCCGGCGAGGACGGTGGACGGTCACGACTGGCGTCGCGCTCGTCGCGCTCGGTCTGCTCTCGTTCAACGCGTCGGCCACGTTCGGTGGTACGTCGAGCGTGACGCACGACGTCAACTCGGGCACCCTGACCCTTGCCCTCGGCGCCACCGGTTCGGTGACGAACCGGATGAACATCCCCTCAGTCGACATCGCGCCCGGCGACACGATGCAGCGCACGCTGACCATCACCGCCGGTGGCACCGTGTCGATGAGCGACATCGCGCTCACGCTGACGGCGCCTACCTCGTCGCTGCTCGACACGAACGCCGTCTCCGGCCTCCAGATCCTCATCGAGCGCTGCACCGTGCAGTGGACGGAGGCGGGGCCCCCCTACACCTACACCTGCAGCGGCGCGACGTCGACGATGCTCGCGAGCACGTCGGTGAGCGCGCTCAAGGCACTCGGCGCGACGTCGCTGTCGAACGACGTGCTCTCGGGTGCGAACTACGTGCGCATCACGCTCAGCTTCCCGAGCGGCGCCAACGACACCTACCAGAACCTCACGACCCAGCTCAGCTTCTCGTGGGCGGGTGCCCAGCGAGCAGGTACGGACAAGTAACGACAGAGGCGTAGCCCGCCGCAAGCGGAGAGCACATCATGAAGAGAGCAGGTGGCCACGGGGCGGTGGCCATTGGCTCGGCGTCACACCGAGCGGATGGTCCCGTGAAGACCTTCGCTCGACGCGTCCTCAGAACGAGCACGGCCGTGATGACGGCCGTGCTCGTTTGTCTTGCCCTCGGTGCCGCTTTCGGCCGCTGGCAGGCGCTGCCGGCCCGTACGGTCGGTGACGGCGTCTCGTTCGACCGGGGCAGCCTCGTCCTCGTGGAGCCGACACCGGCGCTGTCGCTGGACGAAGGCGACGAGATCTATGTCGACATCGAGGGCGGCGAACGCGGCTTCCGCAGGGTCGTCACCGTGAACGACTCGTGGGAGCGGTACTACGAGATCCAGGTGGACGGCGGCGAGCGGCTGGTGATCAAGCTGCCGGAGACGGTGTGGAGGGTCTCGCACGTCGTGCGCTACGCCGGGCTGCCGTTCGCGGTGTTCGTCGGCCGGATCCAGTCGCTCCTCCTCGTGTTCGCGGGACTGGCGTTGATCGCGTGGGCGGAGCTTCGGCGCAACCGCATTGAGGGCGAGGAGACCGCGCCGCCGCCGGACACCGGACCGCCGGACGCCGGACCGACCGAAGCCGCGTCACGGGTGACAGGTGACACGCCTGTCCTGACGAGCTAACCGCACGCACCATGGCGGCCGACAACGTTGCAGCACCGGGTTCACCCACCGCCTCACAACGAGGTGGCGCGGAAGGGAGAACCGGGTCGAGGAGGAATCAGCGAGTGAGGGCGACGGCGGGCCGGGGCTGGCTCT
The DNA here is from genome assembly GCA_031404355.1 of Actinomycetes bacterium. Classification (GTDB taxonomy): domain Bacteria; phylum Actinomycetota; class Acidimicrobiia; order IMCC26256; family PALSA-610; genus JANNHK01. The sequence continues at coordinate 227 of JANNHK010000269.1, read as the reverse complement.
ACACGCGACGTTGGAGCGTTGTCGCTTCCACGATTCTGGTTTCCCTCGGCGTCCTTTCCTACAGCGCGTCGGCGAACTTCACCGCCTCCTCGACGGTGACGACCGACCTCGACAGCGGCGCGATGGCACTCACGGTCGGCGCGCCCGGATCGGCCGACAACCGCCTGACCGTCGCCCACGTCTACGGGCCGGGCGACACGGCATCACGCCGGATCAAGCTCACGATC
>JANNHK010000268.1:0-4718 GCA_031404355.1 Actinomycetes bacterium | reverse complement strand
TGCCAGTCTCGGCGTCGACCGTGCGGATCCGCCGCACCAGGTGGAGAGCGGCCGAGTGCAGCCGGTTGGCGACAGGGGTTGCATCGGGCACGGCATTCATATTACATAGAGCCTCTATGAACCCGACGTCAAAGATTCGCCAGGCCCTCTACCGGGGCGATAGAGAAGAGGCCGACCGGGCCGCCGCGAAGGCCGATCTCGACGTGTTCGAGGCAGCCGCACTCGGCGACAGCGAAACCCTGCACCGGCTGCTCGCGGCCGACCCGTCGCTTGCGCACGATGTGGCCGACGACGAGTTCACCGCGCTCGCACTCGCCGCGTTCCTCGGCGACGCCGACTCGGTGCGCGTCCTCATCGAAGCCGGCGCCGACGTGAACGCCGTCGCGCAGAACGACATGAAGGTACAGCCGTTGCACGCGGCCGCAGCCCGCCCCTACGGCATCGACCTCGAGATGTGCCGGCTCTTGCTGGAAGCGGGCGCCGACCCGAACGCCAAGCAGCAAGGCGACCACACACCCATGGACGAAGCCGCCCTCCGCAACCACGACGGCCTCATCGCGTTGCTGCGCGAGTACGGCGCTCAGTCGTAGAACTTCTCGCCGCGTTCGAACATCTCGATGATGGCGGCGATGCGGCGGGCGCGAGTCTCGGGTTTCGCCGCGGTGTCGAGGCGGTGCGAGATCGGGTACGTGTTGCGCTTGGTCAACGTCTCGTAGAACGCTTTCGCCTTCTTGTTCTTCGCGAGCGCGTCGAGGAAGTCTTGGGGAACTTCCGACGTGCTGGGAGGTGCGTAGGCGCGAGCCCATCGTCCGTCGGCCTTCGCGGCTTCGACTGCCGCCAGCCCAGCCGGCTGCATGCGCCCTTCCTTCGTCAATCGCTCGACGCGCTCCGTGTTGATCTTGGACCAGATGCTGCGCGCCCGACGCGGCGTGAACCGCTGCACGTGCGACTCGCCGTCGTAGCGCCTGACCTGACTGTCGATCCACCCGTAACAGAGCGCGACGTCGACCGCGCTCGTCCACGTGAGCGACGCCAGGCCCGAGTCCTTGCGAAACAGCCGCAGCCACACACCCTGCGGCGTTGTGGCGTGGTTCTTCGCGAGCCACCGCTCGAACCGCGCGGCGGTCTTGACTGTGAGGACTTCGGGTTCGGGCTTCGTCACGATCCGAGGTAGGCCCACACTTCGATCTCGACCAGCGCGCCCGCGGGGAGCGCGGCCACCTGTACCGTCGAACGGGCGGGCTTATGGTCGCCGAACGCTTCGGCGTAGACGGCGTTGATCGTCGCGAAGTCGCCGAGGTCGGTGACGAACACCAACGACTTGGCGACGTCGGTCAGCGACGCGCCGCAGTCGCCGAGGACGGCCGTAATGTTCGCGAGCACCTGGCGGGCCTGCGCCTCGACACCGTCGGCGAGACCGTCCCGGCCGAGGCCGACCTGACCGGCGAGCACGAGCCAGTCGCCCGCGCGCACGGCCGGCGAGTACGGCCCCGCGACCGGTGGGGCGTTCGGCGTGGGGACCGGGGAGACGGGCATCGGTTACCTCCGGAGCAGACGAGCGGTGCGTGTGTCGCGTGCGGGGAAGGTATCGGGCCGGACTCCCTCGACGCGAGTGAGCGCGTTCCACGTCGCCGCCGCGACCGCGGCAAACACCGCGTCGGACGACCGGGCCCGAGGCGGCGCGTCGTCGGGCACGATCGTCACGTCGACGGGCGGCATGTCCCTGGCCCGGATGATGCCGAACGAGCGGATGGTGAGGTCGTGGATCTCGCCCGCATGGTCGACGGCCAGACCTTCAGTGAGCACCCAGCCGAGTGCCATGTGCGCGGCACCGACCGCGTACGAACGCAGCACGATCTCGTCGAGCGGGTCACCGGCGGCGAGTTGGACGTCGACACGGAGCAGCGCACCGGTTGTGGCGTCGATGTCGACGTGGGCAACGGCTCGCGCGCCGCTCGGCGTGACAACCGGGATGTCACGTCCGAGCGCGCCCGCGACGAGGACCGCCTGCTCAGCCAAGCCGGCAGCGCGAATGGCGGACGACACCGGCGGTCCGTCGACGTTCGCCTCGGTCCAGGTCGCTCGCACCTCGACACCCTCAGTCGGCCACACGCGAACGTCGGCGCCACGAGCGACGACGCCTTCGATCTCGATGACACCGTCGCGCACCACCGCGGTCGCCGCGATCGGCGGCCGCTTCGGCCCGAGCCGCACGACGTCTTCACGCGAATACACGACGCGCACCGTCCGGCCGTGTTCGTCGGCCAGGGCGCGCGCCGCCGCAGGGGCGCGCGACTTGGTCTTGCCTCCGAACGCGCCGCCGTTGGCGAGCGGCGACACCGGCTCGCCACCCGGCGTGCACCACGACGCGTCGGGCTCGAGGTACGCGGGCTCCACCCACGACGTCGCCAGGCGCACTCCCCCGTCGGGCAGGTCGGGCAACGCGAGCGGCGGCCGTTCCTCGACCGTCGTCCGCCGCCCCTGCACCTTGCCCGCGAGCCGGCGGGCCTCGAACAACGAATCGGCGACGACGAACTCGTCGCCGCTCGGCACCGCGACGAGCGCGTCGCGGGGCGCGGTGTCGTCGGCGAACGCCGCGCCGCCGAGCGGCACGTCGGCGTCGACGTGTTGGGGTGCGCCGCCTTCGAGTTCGGCGCGGCGCGCCGCGGCCGCGAGATCGCGCGGCCCGGTCGAGCACCCGGCAACGGCGTCGTAGATCGTGCGCCAGCCCGTGCACCGGCACAGGTGCGCGGCCAACGCCCGGTCGAGATCGCGTGACCGGTTCGCCACCCGCATCACGATGCCGGGCGTGCAGAACCCGCACTGCGAGCCCCCGGCCGCGACGAACGACGCCGCGAGTTCGTCGCGGACCGCCGGGTCGAGCCCTTCGACCGTCGTGACCGATCGGCCCGCAACGCGCAATGCCGGTGTCACGCACGCGACGCGCGGGTCGCCGTCGACGAGCACGGTGCAGCACCCGCACTGGCCCTGCGGGGCGCAGCCGTCTTTCACCGACACCAGACCGAGGCGTTCGCGCAGCACCGACAGCAGCGACTCGCCCGGCTCGATGTCGACGTCGACGACGCCGTTGTTGCAGGTGAACGACACCCGATCCGTCACGACCACCTCCGGTTCGGCAGGATAGGAGGATGCTCGACCGGCGCTCGTTTCTCGGCCTCGCGGGCGGGGCGGTCGTCCTCGCCGCGTGCGGCGGCGGTGGCGACGACGCGGCGGAGTCGAGCCTCGACCACGACCACCCGTTCGACGGGTTGACGGAACTGCAGCCCGGAGTGCTGTCGAGCGACCTCTACGCCTCCGAAGCCCCGCAGCGCTTCGCGTTCGCGATGACGGCGAAGGAAGGCTACGCGTCGGTCGGCGACGTACGCGTCGCGGCCGCGCCCGAAGGCAGCGCGTCGGCCGACTTCGTGGAGACGACGCTCCATACCGACGGCCTGCCCGAACGGCGCGGTGTGTACGTCGCGCAGATGACGCTCGCCACGGCCGGCCTGTGGGACGCTGTGGTCGACGTCGACGGCGAGACGGTGCCGTTCGTGTTCCAGGTGAAGGAGCAGGCCGATGCACCGACGATCGGTTCCGCGGCGCCGACGAACCCGTCACCAACTCCCGACGCAACGCTCGGCGTCGACCCGATCTGCACCCGCAACCCGATGTGCGAACTGCACGCGACGTCGCTCGACGCGGCAATCGGCGCGGGAACACCCGTCGTCGCACTGTTCGCGACACCGGCCCGCTGCGCGTCGCAGTACTGCGGCCCCGTGCTCGACTCGATGCTGCCGCTCGTGAAGGACTACGACGGCATCACGTTCGTGCACATCGAGATCTACAAAGACCTGCGCAGCGAGGACCTCGTCCCGACCGTGACGGACTGGGGTCTTCCCGCCGAACCGTTCCTCTTCGGCATCGCGGCCGACGGCACGATCACGGCCCGCCTCGACGGCGCGTTCGGCCAGGACGAGATGCGCGCGGTATTCGACAACCTTGGTCGGTGAGGGCGACGTTCGCCGGTACCGTCTCCATGTCGAGCAGGAAGCGCCGTGATCTCGAGCCCGGAGGAGGTTCGGTCGGCCGGCGCGAAGGCAGCGGCCGGTCGAGATCATCGGGCGGTTCGGGTCGGCGGCCCGGATCGTTCGGGTCGGGCCGACGTCGGCTTGCCTTGTGGAGCGTCGCGTCCACCAACACCTGCGAGGCTGCAGCCACCGCGAGCGACAACAGCACGGCCGTCGATGACGGCGTCGATGATGGCTTCGGCTTGTGCGAGTGCGTCGCCGGGGTCGGTGACGGTGACTTGGATCCCGGTGGCCAGTGGTGCGGCGATGGCCAGGGTGGCGGTTGAAGCGGTCCAGGTGACGGCGGCGTCGAAGAGTTTCCAGCCGTCGGCGTTGAGGGCGACCATGGTGCCCTCGTCGAACCGAGCGCGACGCGTTTCGCGGCCGCGGTGGCGCCGCCGGCGAGGGCGGCACCTTTGGTCGTAGGCGAAACAGCCGGCCGCGGTCGGGTGGGGCGGGGGGTCAGTCGTTCGGGGTTTGGGGGCCTTCGATCAGGTATCCCTTTGTGGTTTCGAGCACGCGGTCGTGGGTTTCGTCGAGCGTGTAGCTGTCGGGGAACTCGAACGTGCGGCGTAGGAGTGCGAAGTCGATCGGCTGACCGAGGCGGCATTGTTTACCGGGGCCTCGTCGTGTCCATTCGAAATACTCGAG
>JANNHK010000267.1:0-8985 GCA_031404355.1 Actinomycetes bacterium | reverse complement strand
TCGTCGACGTCACCCCCGCCAACTGTGTGATGGGCCGCGGCCGGGTCGACGACCGCCCCGTCGTCGTCGTGGGCGACGACTTCACCGTGCGGGGTGGTGCGGCCGACGCCGCGATCTTCCAGAAGCAAGTGCACGCCGAACGCATGGCGAACCAACTCCGCATCCCGCTCGTGCGCCTGGTCGACGGGTCCGGCGGCGGCGGTTCGGTGAAGTCGCTCGAGACCGACCGTCGGTCGTTCGTACCGTTCAACCCGGGGTGGGACGTCGTCGTCGCCAACCTCGCGACCGTGCCCGTCGTGTCGTTGTGCCTGGGCTCGGTCGCCGGCCTCGGCGCGGCCCGGGTGGTGACCAGTCACTACTCGATGATGGTGAAGGAGACGTCGCAGCTGTTCGTGGCCGGCCCGCCGGTCGTGAAGCAACTCGGCGAAGACGTCGACAAGGAAACGCTCGGCGGCAGTTCGATCCACACCCGCAACGGCGCGGTCGACGACGAAGTCGCAAGCGAGGAAGAGGCGTTCGCGCGGGCGCGCCGGTTCCTCTCGTATCTGCCGCCGTCGGTCGACGAGCTTCCTTCCCGCGCCGACGCCACCGACGATCCCGAGCGGCGCGAGGAATCGCTGCTGTCCGCGATCCCGCGCGAGCGGCGCAAGGTCTACAAGGTGCGCGACATCATCTCCGCCGTCGTCGACCGCGACTCGTGGTTCGAACTCGGTCGCTACAACGGCCGCTCCGCGGTCACCGGCCTGGCGCGGCTCGACGGGTGGCCGGTCGCGGTGCTCTCCAACGACCCGTACTTCTACGCGGGCGGGTGGACCGCCGCGGCGTCGGAGAAGGTGACGCGCTTCGTCGACCTGGCCGAAACCTTCCACCTGCCGGTCGTGCATCTGGTCGACAACCCGGGCTTCGTCATCGGCACCAAGGCCGAGCACGAGGCGACGATCCGCTACGGCGCGCGCACGCTCGCGGCGATCTACCAGGCGACGGTGCCGTGGTGTTCGGTGATCCTGCGGAAGGTGTACGGCGTCGCCGGCGCCGCGCACCAGAACGCGTCGAGGTTGTCGTACCGGTTCGCGTGGCCGTCGGGGAACTGGGGCAGCCTGCCCCTCGAAGGCGGCATCGAGGCCGCGTACCGGGCGCAACTCGAAGCGGCCGACGACCCCGTCGCGTTGCGAGCCGAGATCGAACTGAAGCTCGCCTCCCGCCAGTCCCCGTTCCGCACCGCCGAGGCGTTCATGATCGAGGAGATCATCGACCCGCGCGACACCCGCCCCCAGTTGTGCGAGTTCGCGAGCCTGTCGGCGCCGGTACGCAGAAAAGGACCAAGGTCCCACGGGTTCCGCCCCTGACCACCCGTAGACTCGTTGACATGCCGACGACGTTCTGGCCGAACGCAGAACACTGGTCGTGCGAGATCGAACTCGACACGCCGCACCCGCGCCTCGACGTGCTCGCCGCACGCGGGTGGGTGCAACTCACCGACCTTCCGTACGACGTTCCCGAGCGCGAGTACCTCGACCTCGAGTACATGGACTGGAAGAGCGGCGGCGACACCAACTTCGCGCCGCTCGCCACCGCCGACGGTCAGCTCGACTGCCGCGGGTTCTGGAACAAGGGCGACGAGCGTCCCGACAAGGGCGCCCGCTGGACGACGAACGCGGCCACGTGCCCGACGTTGCAGCAGTACGTCGACGACGTCGGCGCCGACTTCGGCCGCGTGCGCGTCATCAAGTTGGAACCGCAAGATCACGACACCGCGTTCCGCAGCTTCCACCGCGACGACAACAACCGATTCAACCCGCCCACCGACGGGTGGGTCGTGCGCACGTGGTTGGAGCTCACTGACTTCCCCGACAGCTACATGCTGCTCATGGACACCGGCCCCGACGGCCTCCCCGACCCGACGACCGAGGTGCGCTTGCCGCTCCACCGCGGCGCCCGCTTCCTCCTCGACACGCAACGCTTGTGGCACGTCGTCGCGCACCCGGGTTCGGGCCCGCGCTACGCGCTCATCACCAGCTTCGAGAGCGGCCCCGCGCTCGACACGTGGGTGCGAACACAGCTGCCCGTCTAGCCCGGCTCACGGCCGTTCTGGGGGCGCGGGTTTGTCGCGAGGAACAAACCCGCGCCCCCAGAAGCCGAGTCGGACGACTTGACCGGGCGGTCAAGTGTTGGGTCGAATGGCCGCCATGCGCTTCGGCCTCTTCATGGCACCCTTCCACCCGACCGGTCAGAACCCCACGCTCGCACTCGAACGTGACCTCGACCTGATCGTGCATCTCGACAAGCTGGGCTTCCACGAGGTGTGGGTCGGCGAGCACCACTCGGGTGGCTACGAGATCATCTCGTCGCCCGAAGTGTTCATGGCCGTCGCGGCGGAGCGGACCAAGCACATCCGGCTCGGCAGCGGCGTCAACTCGCTGCCGTACCACAACCCCTTGATGCTGGCCGACCGGTTCGTGCTCCTCGACCACCTCACGCGCGGGCGCGTCATGCTCGGGTGCGGGCCTGGTCAGCTCACATCCGACGCGCACATGCTCGGCATCCCCGCCGACCAGCAGCGCCCACGCATGGACGAGTGCCTCGAAGCGATCATGCGGTTGCTCGACGGCGAGATCGTCACGATGCACACCGACGGATTCACACTCCAGGACGCACGGCTGCAACTCCGGCCGTACAGCGAGAAGCTCGAAGTCGCGATCGCGGCATCGATCTCGCCGGTCGGTGCGCGTGCCGCGGGCAAGTACGGCGCGGGACTGATGTCGATCGCGGCGACGACGAAGATGGGCTTCGACGCGATCGGCACCCACTGGAAGACCTGGAGCGAAACCGCCGAAGCGAACGGCCACGTCGCCGACCGTTCGAAGTGGCGTCTCGTGGTGCCGATGCACATCGCCGAGACGAGGGAACAGGCGCTCAAGGACGTCGAGTACGGCATCGTGCAGTTCTCGAACTACTTCACCCACGTGCTCCCCGCCGGTCCCGTGCGCGGCAGTACGGCGGAGGAGATCATCGCGAACACGGCCGAGGACGGGTTCGCCGTCATCGGCACACCCGAGGACGCGATCGCGAAGCTGCGCGAGCTGGAAGCCGAGTCGAAGGGCGGTTTCGGTGCCGCGTTGATCTTCGGTCACGACTGGGCAACACCCGCCGCCACCCGCCGCAGCTTCGAACTGATCGCGCAGTACGTGATGCCCCACTTCGACGGGCAGGTCGAGTGGCCCGAGCGGTCGTGCGAGTGGGTCACGGGCAGCGGCGGCGAGTTCGTCAACCGCGCCGCGGGCGCCATCATGAAGGCCATCACCGACGACGCGGCCGCGCACGGGAAGGCAGCCGAAATGCCGTCGCTCCCGTCCAACCAAACCTGACTATCTCGACGCAATGGTCATGTCGCACTCGTTCGAAGCGAACGGACTCACGCTCGCGGTCCACGATTGGGGAGGAACCGGCGACCCGGGCCTGCTCGCGCATGCGACCGGGTTCCACGGTCGTATCTGGGCGCCGGTCGCGGAACGCCTCGTCGCGGCGGGACGGCACGTGTGGTCGTTCGACTTCCGCGGGCACGGCGACAGCGACGCACCCGACATCGAGTACTCGTGGCACGGGTTCGGCGACGACGTGCTCGCCGTCGCGCAGCATCTCGGCATCGCGGGCGACCCGGCGCTGCTCTCGTGCGGGCACTCGAAGGGTGGCGCCGCCCTGCTGTTGGCCGACCTCAAGGTGCCGGGCGCGTTTCCTCACGTATGGGCCTACGAACCCATCGTGTTCCCCTCCGACGAACGGATCACGCCGCCGCCCGACTTCAGGATGTCCGCGGCCGCGCGCAAGCGCCGGAACGAGTGGGCGTCAGTGCAGGAGGCGTACGAGACGTACGCGTCGAAACGCCCGCTCGACGTCATGACCGAGGAGTCGTTGCGGGCGTACGTCGAATACGGGTTGCGCGACCGCGGCGACGGCGGGTTCGAACTCAAGTGCGCGCCCGAAGTCGAAGCGCGCGTCTATGCGATGGGGCCGAACCACGGCCTCTACACGCGCCTCGGCGAGATCGACGCCGACGTGCTTGTCGTGTGCGGCGAACTGAGCACCGACATCGGTCCGCCGCTTGCGGAGAAGATCGTCGAGCGACTGCGCCACGGGCGGGTCGAAATCATGCCCGGGCGCGGCCACTTCGGCCCGCAGGAAGACCCCGACGCGGCGGTCGCGTCGATGCTCGCCTTCGCGAATTCCTAGCCCGGCGGTTCGTACGCGCCGGCGCCGGCCGCTTTCATCGCGGCGACACCTTCTTTGGCGGTGAGGAGCGGCGTCGTCTTGAACGCCTTCACCGCGCCCTTGGCCGCGACCGAGATCGCGAACGCAGCCGACTCGACATTGCCGGGCATCTCGATGATCGCGACCACGTCGTAGTCGCCGAACGAAAAGTAGCTGTCGATCAGCTTCCCGCCGTGACTCTGGATCGCGGGCTTGATCAACTCGAACCGGTCTTGCGGATTCTTCGTCATCGTCGCCCACGCCTCGGGCGTGTACGCGACCTGGACCAGATAGTGCGGCATGGACCGCCTCCCTCGTCGGGTACCGCGATGCTTCACCCGGGCCAAGGGTGCGTCAAGCGCGCTTGAGATCTTCGAGGACAGGCGCCCACGTGTCGGGGTCACTGCGGTACGGAGCGTAGAACGACAGGCGGTCGACCACCCCGCCGTAGCGGCGCTTCAACTCGCGCCCGACGGCCGCGGGTTCGGCTTCGACTGCGAACGTGTGGAGGATCTCGTCGTCGATGAGCCCGCCCATCTTCACCCACTCGCCCTGCTTCGACAGCGAGTTGAGTTCCTCCTGCAACCCGCCCCAGCCGTGCAGGTCGAGCACCCCGCGGTACGCGGGCGTCGAGCCGTAGAACGCGATCTGCTGCTTCGTACCCTGGCGCGCCTTCTCGATCTCCTCTTCGTTCGTCCCCGTGATGACGAACAACGGGCCCGAGACCTCGAACGTCGCGCGGTCGCGCCCCGCCTTCGCGAGGCCGCGCTCGATCGCCGGGAGCGTCACTTCCTTCACGTACCGCTCGGTCGTGAAACCGTGGATGAGGATGCCGTCGGCGACTTCGCCCGCGGCTTCGGTCATCTTCTCGCCCACCGCGGCGAGGAACACCTTCGGCGCGCCGTAGGTGTGCGGCGCGGGCGCGAAGAACGGCGTCATCAAGTGGTGCTGGTAGAACTCGCCGCGGAAGTCGAGCTTCTCGCCGTCGTTCCATGCGGCCCAGATCGCGCGCAACGCCAGGATGTACTCGCGCATCCGCGCCGCCGGGTGCGACCACGGCATCGAGAACCGCTTCTCGATGTGCGGCTTGATCTGGCTGCCGAGCCCGAGGATGAACCGGCCCTTCGACGCCCGCTGGAGGTCGTTGGCTGTGTACGCCGTGACCATCGGCGTACGGGCGAACGCAACCGCAATGCCCGTCCCGAGCTCGATGCGTTCCGTGTACATCGCGGCCACGGCCAGCGGCAGGAACGGGTCGTGGGCCGTCTCGGCCGTGAGGAGCCCGTCGTACCCGAACTCCTCGAGCTCACGGGCCCGGACCCCGACTTCCTCGAACGACGCGCCCATGACTCCGGTATCGATTTTCATGGCCGCGGACCCTACTTGCCGCCCGCTACGGTCACACAAGACGGGACCGTCCGGAGCGCGACTCCGGAGCCCCCGGCCTCGAGGTCACGCCCGAGGCGCCGAGAAGCACGAGCGTCGTCAGTGCTGTTCGTGGAGGTACGCGCTGACGGCTTTGACGTATTCGGCGAAGTCGTGAAGCGTCTGCGGAATCGCCGCGACGATGATTGACGCGTCGATGTCGGTGTAGCGGTGCACGAGGATGTTGCGCATCGATGCAGCAGGCGCGAGTCGTCCCGCGAGTTCGATGCTGAGGGCTCCGATCTCGGCCATTGCCGAGAAGCTCTCACGGCCGGTCGCGGGCGCGCGCCCGAGGCGCGCGGCGCTGATGTGAGCGTTGACGTCGATCGCGAGATCGACCACGACCTGGAGCAAGCGTTCCGCGGCGGCGCGGGTGAGCGGGTCGCTCGCGTACCGGTCCCTGCCGATCTCGCCGATGCTTCGCAGATCGTGAAGCGCGTCGCTCAGGAGTCGTAGTCGCCGAGCAATCACGTCGACGTCGAGTGGGTTCGGGGTCACCGCGCCATCGTTTCGATGTCGAGCCGTCGGAGCCAGGCGGTGTCCCGTTTCTCCGCCAACGCTGCCATCTGGGATTCGGCGTACTCGCCGCGAACGGATTCGAACAGCGGGATGCCGACAAGGGCAACGCCTCGCAGTACGGGGTCGGCGTGGTCAACGACTGCGAGGTCGATGGCGTCGAACTGGGTGAGCCGTACGAGCTCGTCGATGAGTTCGATGTCGCGTCGGGGGCCGGCGAAGCTGACCGCGATGTCGAGGTCGCGGGGCTCGGGGCTGCCCGGACGGCTTGCACTGCCGAAGATGCCGAGGAGCCGAACGCCCATGCGTTCGCAGAGTTCGTCGATCCGTCCGTCGGCTGAGGCGGTCTTCAGCGTGTCGACAGCGTCCCGCGCGGAGGCCATGTCCACAAGCGTACGGGCTCGCGCAGCGCCGACGTGCGTCGTGCCGCAAAGCAGGTTTCGACCAGGTCGCGGACCCGGGTGCGCGGCGCTGTCTCACCCCGGCGGTATGGTCGTCACATGACGGTCGAGGCGGAACCGACGAGCGGTCTGACGCCGCCGTGGTCGCTGTCGCCGAGTTCGATGGGCACGTTCACCACCTGCCCGCTGTCGTTCCGGTTCTCGTACCTGGAGCGCCTCCCGGAGCCGCCGTCGGCCCCGGCAAGCAAGGGCACGCTGGTGCACCTCGCGCTCCAGCACCTGATGTGGCGTCCGCCCGCCGAACGCACGCTCGAAGCAGCCCTCGCCGACCTCACCCGCGCAACCGAGCAGCTCATGAGTCACGCCGAGTTCTCGGAGCTCGAGCTGACCGACGAGCAGTGGGCAAAGTTCCATTCCGACGCCGACGTGCTCGTGCACAAGTACTTCGAGATCGAGGACCCGACCCGCGTCAACGTGCTCGGCCTCGAACTGCGGGTCAGCGCCGAGACCTCCGACGGCATCGTCGTGCGCGGCATCATCGACCGCCTCGAACTCGACGACGACGGTGAACTCGTCGTCACCGACTACAAGACCGGCAGCGCACCCAGCGAAGGGTGGGAACAGCGCAGCTTGGCCGGGGTACACATCTATGCCCTGCTGTGCGAGCGCATGTTCGGGCGGCGGCCGGCCCGCGTGCAGCTCATGTACCTGTCGCGCCCGGAGCTGATCATCACGCAGCCGAACAACCAGTCGTTGCGCGGTGTCGAGATGAAGACCAATGCGGTGATGCGCGCGGTGCGTACCGCGTGTGACCGCAACGACTTCCGGCCCCGCACCTCGGCCTTATGCGAGTACTGCGCGTACCGCGAGTTCTGCCCCGAGTTCGGTGGCGACCCCACGATGGCCGCGCCGGTATTGCTGGCCCGCAAAGCCGAACTCGAAGGCCGACCGCAGCTCCCGCTCTCCACGTAGTGGTCGCACTTCCCGAACGTTTCCGGTCCGCGATCGCGTCGTTCGACTCTGCGGTCGACGTCGCCGTCGAGCGCGTCCGGTCGCCCGCGCTCGACAAGATCGTCTACCCGCTCTCGAGTGCCGCCGACCACAGCATCGTGTGGCACGCGGCCGGCGCGGCCAAAGCGCTCGCACGCGGCGGCGACCTCCGATTCGCGTCCCGCTTCGCGGCCGCGATGGGCCTCGAGTCGGCGCTCACGAACGGCGTCGTGAAGTCGATGTTCGCCCGCGGGCGACCCGTCGACTACGAACACGTCGAGTTCCGGGCCGGGATGCGGCGACCGATCACCTCCTCGTTCCCGTCCGGGCACGCGACCGCCGCGTTCTGCGCGGCCCGGCTCCTCGGCGGGGGCCCGTGGTACCTCGCGGCGGCGGCGGTGGCGTCGACCCGGGTATACGTCCGGCTGCACCACGCCTCCGACGTCGCGGCCGGCGCCGTGCTCGGCCTCGCCCTCGGCATGGCGATGGCACCCCTCGTCGGGGAATGATGCACGTACTGCCTCAGTTGGGAGCCTCATGACACGTTCGTTCGCAGTCAGCTTCGACTACCGGTGCCCGTTCGCCCGCAACGCCCAGGAGGCGGTCGTGACCGGCCTGCGGGAGGGACGCGACTGGGACGTGCGCTTCGTCGCGTTCTCGCTCGACCAGGTCCACGTCGAAGACGGCGAACCGCCGGTATGGGACCGCACGCCCGACGTGTGGGGCACGGGCGTGGTCCCGTTGTTGTGGGGTATCGCCGTGCGCGACAACTTCGCCGACAAGTTCTTCGACTACCACGTCGCGTTGTTCGCGGCCCGCCACGACCACGGCCACAAGCTCGGCCACGCCGAGGTCATGAGCAACACCGCCTCCGAAGTCGGCCTCGACGTCGATGCCGTCGCCGCCGAGGTGGAATCGGGGCGGCCGCTCAAGACACTCGCCCAGGAACACACCGAGGCGGTGAAGGAGCATGCGATGTTCGGCGTGCCCACGTTCGTCGTCGCCGACAAGTCGGTCTTCGTGCGCCTCATGGAGCGCAACCACCCCGACGACGTCGACCGGGTCCTCGACCTGCTCGAGTTCGAGAACCTGAACGAGTTCAAGCACACGAAACTGCCCCGTTAGCCGGCTCGCACTCGCCAGTTCACGTCCATCCGGTCGCTACCGACGCTGAGCAGTCCGACGGCCGCCGCCCACACTGCGAGATCGCCCCGATCCACGAAAAAACCCTTGTGATGTAGGCACAATCTCGTTATACTCGAACACGTGTTCCCCTCCTCGGGTTGGTGTGGGTCGGAAGGGTCGAGCGTCCGGAATTGCGGTTGTGTGGGCGGCCGTTTCTCGTCCGGAGGCGCGATGAATGACGCGCACATGCGGGGACGCCTCTTTAGGTTCGGGTCTGACAGGA
>JANNHK010000266.1:0-21294 GCA_031404355.1 Actinomycetes bacterium | reverse complement strand
GGGAGACAACAAGTGAAGAATCGACGTGTTCTGACCCGCGTGCTCGCAGTCGCGCTCGCGACGCTGACCGGGGCCGCGGTGTTCGTGGCCGGGCCCGGCGCGCCGTCCGACGCAGCGACGCCGCCATCGTGGGACCGAGCGCCCAACCTCGGTGAGTTCGCACTGCTCGCGCTGGCGAACCGCGAGCGTGCCGCGGCGGGTACCTATCCGCTCGTCTACAACGACGACCTGGGTAAAGCCGCCCGGTACCACTCGCACGACATGGCCGACAACGACTGCTTCCAACACAGCTCGTGCAACGGCACGGCGTGGGACACGCGCATCAGGAGGTACTACGGGAGCTACTCGGCGCTCGGCGAGAACATCACGCTGGCCGGGACCCAGCCGGAGGTCATGCACAACGACTGGATGGACAGCCCCGGACACCGCGCCAACATCTTGAGTTCGAACTATCGCGACTTCGGGGCGGGTATCGCCGTCGGCGCCACCAACTTCGGCAACTGGGGGTACGGCACCGAGGACTTCGGGTCACGCGGTTCGGTGACCCCGGTCCCGCCGATCCCCGCCGGCGCAGTGCTGGCACCCGCCGATCTCATCCCGACGACATGGACCTGGAAGCTGCTCGTGAACCACTACAGCACCACCAGTGCCGATCGCGCGGTCTCGGCCAGAGCGATCGTCGACGGCAGTCCGATTGCGTTGCAGCTCGCGGGCGGCACCGCGACCAATGGAACCTGGGGCGGCGAACTCCGCACCCCGCGCTGGCCCGCCGCGGCCGACTGCAAGCGCGTCTACTTCGAAGTGACGCGCGCGAACGGTACGACGTTCCGTTGGCCGTCGACCGGCACCATCGGCGTCGGCACATGGTTGGAACCTGGCTGCTTCGACCCCTTGGCACCTGTCCCCGGCTTCTCCACCGGGCCGACCCCAACGACGACGACCCCAACGACGACGACCACGACAACGGCGTCGACGACCACGACGCGGCCGGGGGTGGGCGCGCCGACGGTCGTGATCCTGAACCCCCTGGCCGGCGATGTGAGCGGCATCGTGAAGATCCATGCGACTGCGACGGACGACACCAAAGTGAAGACGATCGAGGTGTACGTCGGCACGAAGCGGTTGGTGCGCAAGCAGGGCGGGTCGGTGACTCGGGACTGGAACACGACGCTGGCATCGGTGACGTCGGGTCAACACACGATCACGGTCAAGGCCTACGACGACCAGGGCAACGTCGGGACGGCGTCGGTCGTCGTGACGAAGTGACTGCCCGCAAGCGGGTACTCGCGGCGGCGGTCGCCGCGACGATACTGATCGGGTTCGCGCCCGGCGCGACGTCGGACGCAGCGGCACCGAAGCCGTGGGAACGGGCACCGAACCTCAACGAGTATTCCCTGCTCGCGCTCGCCAACACGACCCGAGCCGAACCCGCGGTCGACGGCTACGGGCAGTATCCGGCCGTGCCGCCGTTGGCATGGA
Source organism: Actinomycetes bacterium (assembly GCA_031404355.1). GTDB lineage: Bacteria > Actinomycetota > Acidimicrobiia > IMCC26256 > PALSA-610 > JANNHK01. The sequence continues at coordinate 19,815 of JANNHK010000266.1, read as the reverse complement.
ACGACGACCTCGGCACCGCCGCGCGCTGGTACATCGACGACCGCATCACCACCAACTCGTGCAACCCTCCCGAGCCGCACTCCTCGTGCAACGGCGAGTTGTGGTGGCGGCGAATCAACCGCTTCTACTCCGGCTACTCGGCGCTGGGCGAGAACATCAACGCTGTCGGTGTAGGTCCGCGGGCGCACCACCTCGCCTGGTTGGGGAGTCCCGGTCACCGCGGCAACATCCTGTCGCCGAACTACAACGAGTTCGGCGCGGCCACCCAGGTCGACCGCGATGGCGTTCTGAACCCGGACCCGGCGATCGAAGATTTCGGCGGTCGCAGCGGGGCACAGATCCCGGTGATTCCGGCCGGGGCCGTGCTGTTTCCCGAGATGTGGAACCAGTCGCAGTGGGACTGGGACCTGCTCGTCAACTATTACCGGCCGGGCCAAGCCCCGACCCGGGTCGACGCGTACGTCGACGGCGTACCGCAGCCACTCACGCTGATTGCGGGGACGAACACCCAGGGGAGTTGGGGCGGAACGTTGCGCACGTCGTCGTCGGCGCAACAGCCGTGCCGGCTCGTCCACTTCGAGATCCGGAGCGGGGGCGCGACGTTCCGGTGGCCGGCCGCCGGTGACATTCGAGTCGGGCACTGGTCGAACTGCTGGGATCCGTTCGCGCCGCTGGGTTCGGCTGCACCGCCACCAACGACGACCACGACAACGGCGTCGACGACCACGACGCGGCCGGGGGTGGGTGCGCCGACGGTCGTGATCCTGAAACCCCTGGCGGGTGGGGTGAGCGGCGTCGTACAGATCCGGGCGACCGCGACGGACGACGGCATCGTGAAGACGATCGAGGTGTACGTCGACAACAAGCGGTTGGTGCGCAAGCAGGGTGGGTCGGTGACCCGGGCCTGGGACACCAGACCGGCACGGGTGGCATCCGGTCCGCACACGATCACCGTCAAGGCGTACGACAACGAGGGCAATGTCGGCACGACATCGGTCGTTGTGACGAAGTAGCTACACGACCGCGCCGAGGAGCGCGTCGATGCTTGGGGCGTTGCCGGGGCGGGAGAACAGGTAGCCCTGCGCGAGGTCGCAGCGCAGCGCGCGGAGCTCGTCGAGCTGCACGTCCTCCTCCACGCCCTCCGCGAGCGCGACCACACCGAGCGCGTGCGCGAGGCCGATGACGGCCGCGACGATGACGGTGTCGTCGGCGTCGGTTCCGAGGCCCGCGACGAACGCGGCGTCGATCTTGAGTTGGTCGACCGGGAAACGCTTGAGGTGGGCGAGCGACGCGTAGCCGGTGCCGAAGTCGTCGATCGCAACGCGCACGCCGAGCTCGCGCACCGCGTGCAGCGGTGCGGCGATATCTCGCCCGTCGGTCAGTACCGACTCGGATACTTCGAGGCACAACGCGTCGGGGGCCAGGCCCGTCTCGGCCAGCGTGTCCCGCACGAGTTCGTGGAGTTCGGCGTCGACGAGTTGGCGGGCGGAGACGTTGACCGAGACGCGGAGCGGACGTCCGAACCGTTCGCACCAACGCTGGGCGTCGCGGCACGCCTGGCGGAGAATCCACGCGCCGAACGGCACGATCAGTCCGGTCTCTTCCGCGGTCTTGAGGAACGCGCCGGGCGGGAGCAGTCCGCGCTCGGGGTGTTGCCAGGCGAGTAGCGCCTCGATGCCGACGATCGCCCCGGAGGAGATGTCGACCTGCGGTTGATAGAGCACGACCAACTCGTCGCGCTCGAGCGCCCGGTGCATTGCGGCTTCTTCGGCGAGGCGGTCGACCGTGCTCTGATGCACGTGTTCTTCGAACAACACCGACCGGGCCCGGCCCTGATCCTTGGCCGTGTACATCGCCGCGTCGGCGTCGCGCAGCAGCGTGTCGGGCGTGTCTGACTCCGGGTCGGCGATCGTCATGCCCACGCTCGCGGTGACGAACACTTCTTGGCCGTCGATGCGGAACGGTGCCTCGAGCGTGGCGGCGAGCCGATCCGCGATCTGGCGGCACTCGCTCTCGTCGACGACGTTCTCGGCGAGCACGACGAACTCGTCGCCGCCGAACCGTGCGACGACGTCGCCCGGGCGCGTTGCCGTGCGCAGCCGCTCGGCGACCTGCACCAGGAGGTCGTCGCCGGCCCGGTGCCCGAGGCTGTCGTTGACGAGCTTGAACCGGTCGAGGTCGACGAAGAGCACGGCGGTATGACCGCGGCTTGCGGGCGTGCGGCCGAGGGCTTCGGTCAGGCGGCCGAGGAGCAGCGAACGGTTGGGGAGACCCGTGAGCGAGTCGTGGGTTGCCTGCTCTTCGAGATCCTCTTGGAACGCGACGCGCTCGGTGACGTCGCGCGAGTTGACGACGATGCCGCGGCCGGCCGGATCGTCGTGGAGGGACGACATCGTCGACTCGAGGTACCGCCAACTCCCCTGCGCATGTTGCACCCGCATGAGCAGGGTCTCGCCGTCGAACTCGTGGCCGGTGGCAATCGAGTCCAGCGCCTCGCGTACCGGCGCCCCGTCGTCGGGGTGCACGAGCGTGCGCACGTCGGCCCCGACGAGGTCGGCTTCTTCGTACCCGAGCACGCGGTTGATCGCGGGACTGATGTAGCGGAGGCGCCCCGCGGCGTCGACGACAGTCACGAGATCGCTCGAGTTGGCGACCAGGGCACGGAAGTGCCGCTCCTTGCGGGAGAGTTCGCGGGTGGCTTCGTCGACCATCCGTTGCGCGCGGGCCTCGCCGCGATCGAGTACCAGAACGAGGGCGAACAGCAATGCCGTCGCGATGCCGCCGACGACGAGGATCGCGAGCCAGATTGCCGACGGTCCCGTGGGGTTGCGGTCGGTGAACCGTACGCTCCACTCCTGACCCCAGAGGTCGAGTGCCATCGTCCGAGTTCGGCCGAGGTGTTCCGTCCCGCCGTTCGCCGACGCGATCAACGAGTCGTCGTCGAGCGAACTGTGCTCGAACACCTCGATGCGGTAGCCGGTGCCCGCGTCGCCGGCACCTTGCGCGAGGTAGATCTCGGCGTCGACGACTGCGACCTCTGTCCCGCTCGAAGTCGGCAGGACGATCGCGAACGCGGGTCCTTCGCGGTCGCCGTCGACGGGCATCTCGAACGGGTCGCTGACAACGACGACGCGAGTCTCGACCGCTTCGAGGCGCGCGGCCGCGATCTCCGGTGCGTCGGCGGCGACGGAGAGCAGACCGGGAAAGACGTCGGCGCCCGACTCGCCGCCGCGGAGCACGGCTTCGTAGCCTCGCAATGTCGATTCGAGCTGCTCCATCGCGGCGTCGGTTTCGGCGACGATCCGGGCCCGTTCCTTTTGGGTCTCGGCCCGCTCGCGGTACGCGTAGGCGCCGAAGGTGCACCCCAAGCCGACGATCAGCACCAACCACGGCGCGGCGCGCCGCGTCGGCAACCGGCCCCTGGTCCTCGCCTCCACAGAGAGGGTGTCGACCGCCCGAGGAGCCGGGTTGAGCGGGGCGTTACTACGATTTGGCTGTGACCGAACTGCCGAAGGGCCAACCCGGCGACCAGCCCGAACAGTGGCGTGACCTGGCGGCCAAGGAGCTACGGGGCACCGACCCCGAATCGCTCGTGTGGAGCACACCGGAGGGCATCCCGGTCAAACCGCTCTACACGGCCGCCGATCTCGAGGCGATCGAGACGGACGGACTCCCGGGGGTCGCCCCCTACGTGCGTGGTGTGCGGGCCACGATGTACGCGAACCGGCCGTGGACGATCCGCCAGTACGCGGGGTTCTCGACGGCCGAAGAGTCGAACGCGTTCTACCGCCAGAACCTCGCGGCCGGGCAGATGGGGCTCTCCGTCGCGTTCGACCTCGCGACGCACCGCGGCTACGACAGCGATCACCCGCGCGTCGTCGGCGACGTCGGCAAGGCCGGTGTCGCGATCGACTCGGTCGAGGACATGAAGATCCTCTTCGACGGCATCCCGCTCGACAAGATGTCAGTGTCGATGACGATGAACGGCGCCGTGCTCCCGGTACTCGCCGGGTACATCGTCGCGGCCGAGGAGCAAGGAGTGGGGCCCGAACTCCTCGGCGGCACCATTCAGAACGACATCCTCAAAGAGTTCATGGTCCGCAACACCTACATCTATCCGCCCGAGCCGAGCATGCGGATCGTCGCCGACATCATCGAGTACACGGCGAAGCACATGCCGAAGTTCAACTCGATCTCGATCTCCGGCTACCACATGCAAGAGGCCGGGGCGACGGCCGTGCAAGAACTCGGGTTCACGCTCGCCGACGGGCTGGAGTACGTGCGGTACGCGACGGGGCGCGGTCTTGACGTCGACGACTTCGCCGGGCGTCTCTCGTTCTTCTTCGCGATCGGCATGAACTTCTTCATGGAAGTCGCGAAACTGCGGGCCGCCCGGCTGTTGTGGGCGCGCATCATGACGGAACTCGGCGCGAAGAAACCCGGCTCGCTGATGTTGCGGACGCACTGCCAAACGTCGGGCGTGTCGTTGACGGAGCAGGACCCGTACAACAACGTCGTGCGGACCGCCTACGAAGCGCTGGCCGCGGTGCTGGGCGGAACCCAGAGTCTGCACACGAACTCGTTCGACGAGGCGATCGCGCTCCCAACTGAGTTCTCGGCCCGCATCGCCCGCAACACGCAGCTCATCCTCGCCGAGGAAACGGGCGTTACCCACGTGGTCGATCCGCTCGGCGGCTCGTACTACGTCGAGGCGCTGACGCAGAGCCTCGCCGACGAGGCGTGGGCGCTCATCGAAGAGGTCGAGGCCCTCGGCGGCATGACGAAGGCCGTGGAGTCCGGCATGCCGAAGCTGCGCATCGAAGAGTCGGGGGCACGGCGCCAAGCGGCCGTCCACCGCCGCGAAGAGACCAACGTCGGCGTCAACAAGTACCGACTCGCCGACGAGGATGCCGTCGACGCACGCGCGATCGACAACACCGAAGTGCGCCGCCAACAGATCGAACGCCTCGTTCGGGTGCGCGCGACCCGCGACGAGCCGAAGGTGCAAGCCGCACTCGACGCGCTCACCGCCGGTGCCGCCGCGAGTGGCAACCTCCTCGAACTCTCGGTTGCGGCGACGCGTGCCCGCGCGACCGTGGGCGAGATCAGCGACGCGATGGAGAAGGTCTTCGGCCGCCACCGAGCGGTGATCCGTTCGATCTCGGGTGTCTACGGCGGTGCCTACGCCGACGACGAGGAGTTCCAGCGGATCCGCAAGGACGTGGCCGAATTCGGCGAAGCCGAAGGGCGACGCCCGCGCATCCTCGTCGCCAAACTCGGTCAGGACGGCCACGACCGCGGGGCCAAGGTGATCGCGACGGCGTTCGCCGACCTCGGCTTCGACGTCGACATCGGGCCCCTGTTCCAAACGCCCGAGGAAGCCGCGCGCGACGCCATCGAGAACGACGTGCACGTCGTCGGCATCTCGAGCCAGGCGGCCGGGCACCGAACACTCGTGCCCGAACTGATCGAGCAACTGCGGGCCCAAGGCGCGCGCGACGTCGTGGTGGTGGTCGGCGGAGTGATCCCCGCCGCCGACTACGACTTCCTCCACGCCGCCGGGGTCAGCGCGATCTTCGGGCCGGGGAGCAATATCTGCCGGGCGGCGGCGCAGATCCTCGAACTCGTGCGCGCGGGCCGGCCCGCCGCGTGAGCTCACTCGCCGCCGAGGTCCGCACCGGCGACCGGCGGGCACTGGCCCGCGCGATCACGCTCGTCGAGTCGACGCGCGCCGATCATCGTGAAGCAGCAACCACGCTCCTCGAGGACCTGTTGCCCGAGACCGGTCGGGCAGTCCGGGTCGGAATCAGCGGCGCCCCGGGAGCCGGGAAGTCGACGTTCATCGAGGCGCTCGGCATCGAGCTGGTCGACGCCGGCAACCGCATCGCGGTGCTCGCGGTCGATCCGTCGAGCACCCGCAGCGGCGGGTCAATCCTCGGCGACAAGACGCGCATGGAGGAGCTGGCGCGCCGCGACGAAGCATTCATCCGGCCGTCGCCTTCGGGCGGAACGCTCGGTGGGGTGGCGCGACGGACGCGTGAAGCGCTGCTCGTGTGCGAAGCGGCCGGGTTCGACGTCGTCATCGTCGAGACGGTCGGCGTGGGACAATCGGAGGTGGCGGTGGCCGACATGGTCGACGCGTTCTGCCTGTTGCTCGCGCCCGGAGCCGGTGACGAGCTCCAGGGCGTCAAGCGCGGCATCGTTGAGCTCGCCGACCTCGTCGTCGTGAACAAGGCCGACGGCGAGTTGGAGCCGGTGGCGATGCGCACCGCGGCCGACTACGCAAACGCGCTGCACCTCGTCCGGGGACGCGCGCCGCAGGTGCTGACGTGCTCGGCGCTCGCCCGTACCGGAATCTCCGAAGTCTGGGGTGCGTTGATGCGGTTCCGCGCCGACGCGGCGAGCTCGGGTGAGCTCGGCCACCGGCGGGCCGAGCAGGCGCGTACCTGGCTGTGGTCCGAACTCAACGAGTCGCTCGTCGACCAGTTCCGCGCGGACGCGCGGGTCCGTGAGCTGCTCCCCGCGCTCGAAGCCGAAGTCGTCGCGGGGCAGATCTCACCGGCCGCGGCCGCGCAGCGGCTGCTCGCGGGATTCCGGATTCGCTGACTGTGGCGGGATCAGGACGCGCGGCGGTGCCGGCCCGGTTCCGGGGGCCGGGCCCGGCGCAGGATGTCGCGGGCAGCGGCGACGCCCCGCCGGCCCGTCGTGCGCGTGTTCTCGTCGAGCCGCCACTGCTTCTCTGCCTCCCCGGGGAGGAGACGAAGCTGGACCGGCGACTGGTTGGCGTGCCTCCGCTCGCTCATGTCTGAAGTATCCCCTTCGGGTGAGACAACTACGCCCGTCATGGGTCCCAACGCTGCGGGACCTTGGTCGGTTCCCGGATCGGGTGGCCCCCCGGGCCGGAGGCGGCGTGCCAGACTGCGCCGAACCTGAAAATGCACGCCAGTACCGAGATGAGGGAACGTCGCATGAAGCGCTGGAATCGACTCGCCGCCCTGACGTTGGTGCTGGCGCTCACTGCCGCCGGATGCGGAGGCGGGGGCGACGACGATGACGACGCCGAAGGCTCGGACACGACCGAGGCCGGCGAGGGCGACGACGATGACGACGACGGCTCGGGCGCGGTATCGGACATCGCCGACGTCGAATCGGCCGTCGTGCAGATCGTCGCCGAGGGCACGTTCGTGGAGCCGGGCGAGGTGCTCGGCGAAGCGTTCGAAGTGACGGGCGCGGGCTCGGGCAGCGGCTCGATCCTCAACGACGAGGGCATCGTCGTGACGAACAACCACGTGGTCGCCGGTTCGGCGTCGCTCGAAGTGTTCGTCGGAGGCGTCGAGGACCCCGTGAGCGCCAAGGTGCTCGGTGTCTCCGAGTGCAACGACCTGGCCGTCATCGACCTCGAAGGCGACGGCTACCCGTTCCTCGCGTGGTCCGACGAAGACGCCGACACCGGGCTCGCGATCCGCACCGCCGGCTTCCCGCTCGGCGACCCCGAGTTCACGATGACGCAGGGCATCGTCTCGAAGGCCGAGGCCGACGGCGAGATGCCGTGGGCGTCGGTGGCGTCGACTATCGAACACGACGCCAACATCCAGCCCGGCAACTCGGGCGGGCCGCTGCTCAACGCGGAGGACGCCACCATCGTCGGCGTCAACTACGCGACCAACAACCCCGGCACCGGCACGAACCAGTTCCTCGCGATTTCGTCCTCGCTCGCCGAAGACATCGTGAAGGACCTCGCGGCCGAACGAGACGTGCTGGCGCTCGGCATCAACCCGCAGGCGATCTTCTTCGAGGAAGAAGGCGTTGTGGGCGTGTGGGTCGCGTCGGTGACATCGGGCAGCGTCGCGGCCGAAGCCGGCATCCAACCCGGAGACATCATCGAGAAGATCGAAGGTCTTCCGCTCGCGACCGACGGCACGATGAAGGACTACTGCGACATCTTGCGTTCGCACGACCCCGAAGACGTGCTCACGGTGCAGGTGCTTCGGTACAACGAAGGGGTCCGGCTCACCGGCGAGTTCAACGGCGACGAACTCGAACCGTCGGAATCGCTCGTCGCGGAAGTCGAAGAGGAGTCGGGCGGAACCCTCGAAGCGGGGACTGCGTACGAGTACGAAACGATCACCGACGACTCGGGTGCGCTCGCAGTCGACGTGCCGACCGCGTGGGCCGAGCGCTCGACCGGTGCCGACGCGGCGAGCGGCCTGCCGCAGATCACGGCGGCGCCGAGCATCGACGGCTTCACCAACACCTTCGACACGCCGGGTATGACGTTCATCGTCGACACATCCGGCGGCAACTTGCCCGAGGATGTCGTCGCGCTGTTCGACTTCAGCGACGCGTGCGTGACCGACGGGCCGGAGGCCTACGAGGACGCGGCGTACACGGGCCAAATCCAATACTGGAGCGGGTGCGGGCCGAACGGTTCGGTCGTCGTCGTCATCGGTGCGGCGCCACCGGGTGGCGAGTTCACCGCGGCGGTGATCGTCCAGGTGGTCACCGAAGCCGACGCGGAGGCGCTCGACCAGATCATCGCGACGTTCCGCGTGGTCACGGAGTGACCCAGGCGCAGATCCGGAGGCCCGGTTCCTTGCGGCACGTCACGCGGGTGATCGAGGGCCGCAGGTCGTAGCCGCATCAGCACGGAGTAACTCAGCCCCACCCCCCACTAGCCTGTCGGTATCGCGTACCTCGACCACGCCGCTTCGACCCCGATGCGGCCCGAGGCCGTCGAGGCGATGCGTCCATTCTTCACGGACAGCTTCGCCAATCCGTCGGGCTCGCACGCCGCGTCACGGGTCGCCAAGACCGCCCTCGAAGAGGCGCGGGAAGTTGTCGCGGCCGCATGCGGAGCCGAGCCGCGCGAGATCGTGTTCACCGCGGGCGGGAGCGAAGCCGACAACCTCGCGGTCAAGGGCGCGGCGTGGGCCGCGCGCGACCGGGACGGCCGCGACGGCATCGTGACGACCGCCATCGAGCACAAGGCCGTGCTCGGAGCGTGCGCCCGGTTGGAGCGCGAAGGATTCCGTGTCGCGCGTGTCGCCGCGCAGGTGTCGGGTGTTCTCGACCTCGACGCGCTTGCTGCGGCGCTCGACGCGCGCACCGCGGTCGTGTCGGTGATGCTCGTCAACAACGAGACGGGCATCGTGCAGCCGCTGGCGGAGGTTGCGGCGCTGGTCCGCGAACGGGCGCCGGGTGCGGTCCTGCACACCGACGCGGTGCAGGCGCCACAGTGGCTCGACCTGAGCGTGCACGCGTCGGTCGCCGACCTGGTGGCGATCTCGGGTCACAAGTTCGGCGGCCCGAAGGGCGCAGGCGCGCTCGTGGTGCGCCGCGACACGGTGCTGGTTCCGCTCGTCGAGGGCGGCGGGCACGAACGCGACCGGCGGGCCGGTACGCAGAACGTCGCCGGCGCGGTCGGGTTCGCAACCTCACTGCGCGTCACCGACGAACGCCGCGCCGACGAGGTCGCGCGGATCGAGCGATTGCGCGACCGGCTCGAGGCCGGCCTCGTCCGTGTCGTGCCGGGCTTCGATGTGAACGGCGATCGTCACCGGCGCGTCGCGGGCGTGATCCACGCCGCGTTTCCGGGAGTCGAGGCCGAGGCGTTGCTCGTCGCGCTCGACCAGCGCGACGTCTACGCGGCGTCGGGTTCGGCGTGCAGCTCGGGGTCGATCGACCCGTCGCACGTGCTCCTCGGCATGGGGATGGATCGCGATCGGGCGCTGTCGTCGGTGCGGTTCAGCCTCGGGTACGCGTCGACCGATGCCGACGTCGACGTGGCGCTCTCCGTCGTTCCCGAAGCGGTGGAGATGCTGCGCACGGTGTCGGCGTCGTGACCGCCGGGCGGCGGGTCATGGTGATGATGAGTGGGGGCGTCGATTCCTCCGTCGCGGCCGCGATGCTGCGAGAACAGGGGCACGACGTCACCGGGGTCACGTTGAAGCTGTGGGGCGGCGTGAGCGACTCGGGCTGTTGCTCTGTCTCCGACGTCGAGGACGCACGCCGTGTCGCGGCCCAACTCGACATTCCGCACTACGTGTTCAACTTCTCCGACGATTTCGACGCAAACGTCGTCGAGCCGTACGTCGAAGCGTACGCGGCGGGCACGACGCCGAACCCATGCGTCGAGTGCAACCGCACGATGAAATTCGGCCGGTTGTTCGCGCGTGCGATGCAGCTCGGCTACGACGCCGTCGCGACCGGCCATCACGCTCGTGTCGTCGCCACGCCGGCCGGACCCGCGATCGCGCGTGGCGCCGACAAGGCCAAGGACCAGTCCTATGTGCTCTACATGCTCGGCGCGGCCGAACTGGCGCGCACGCTGTTGCCGGTCGGCGAAATCACCAAGGCCGAGGTGCGGTTGCGTGCCGCGGCCCTCGACCTCCGCACCGCGGCGAAGGCCGAGAGCATGGACGTGTGCTTCATCACGCGCGGCGGGCGCGAAACGTTCCTGGGCGACCGCATCACGCGGCGGTCCGGGGCGATCGTCGACCGCGCCGGTGGTGTCGTCGGAACCCACGACGGCATCGACGCGTTCACCATCGGGCAGCGGCGCGGTCTCGCGGTAGCGGTGGGGGAGCGGCAGTACGTCGTCGACATCGACGCCGGTTCGGGCGACGTCACGATCGGTTCCCGCGCCGACCTGTTGCGCGACGCGCTGGCCCTGCGCGACGTGACATGGAATCTCGCGCCCCCCGCCGGCGCGGTCGAGGTGCAAGTGCGCGCACACGGGGAACCCGCTCCCGCGCTCGTCGACGGGAGCACCGTACGGTTCGTCGAACCCCACGCTCGCGTGGCGCCCGGTCAGGTCGTCGCGTTCTACGCCGGTGACGTACTGCTCGGCGGCGGTATCGCGACCTAGGCGGATCTTGTCGTCAGGCGACGGGGATACGGCGCGCGGCTGCTGTCTCGAGGAGCGCCGCGGTCCGCAACGGCGAGACGAGCACGACCAGCGCAGGAACAATGTCGGCTTCGGCGCGCCCCGACCGGCGGATCAGCTCGATCGGTTCGTGGGTCGTGATCGCAACCGATCCGCCGCGTGTGCCGAGACGCAAGTCGACGACCGCCGGCGTCTGCGGTGCACGCGACCCGAGCGCGGCGATGAGTTCGCGCCGAATGAGCACAGGGTCGGCCAGCGTGAGCGGGTCGAGCACGACGAGTCCGGCGGGGACGAGCACGATCCAGCGGCGCGCGAGTGCGTGCAGCGAGCGAACCAGTACGAACGCGAGGGGGATCCCGACGACGCACACGATTGCGCCGGCGACGTACCAGCCCGCCGCGAGGAACAGCGGACCGCTCACCGCACCCACGACGAACGCGATGGCGAGCGGCACCGGCGCGAGCAACAGCGGGGTCGGAATGCGCAGGGCGAAGCGGGCTTCGTCGCCGTAGACGAGAGCATTTCCGGCCGCTTCGGTGACGGGCGCCGACAGGACGAGTACAGCAGCGATGAACGTGGACCCGATCGCGAGCGCCGCGCTCGTGCCCGACGCGGAGAAGGCGGCCGCGACTGCGGCGGCAACGGCCGCGGGCGCAACGATACGGAGCACCGTGAGGCCCCAGGGTCGGGGTGCGAGCAGCGCGATGAGTCCAACGGCCCATGCCGACCACAACAAGGCGGCGCCGAGCAGTGCGGGCGCGCGCGACCAGTCGTCGAGTGCGGCGCCAAGCGCGTCGCCCGCAGTCAGCGGCAGCACCGCCCACGCGATACGCGCGCACCAAATGAATCTCATGCGACAGAACTCGCTGGGAAACTCACTGACACATCAACGGCCCGGCACCGCGCTCCGCTTCGTGGGGTGGTGAAAGCGTTCGTATACTACGAACCTTCATGCCCTCGACCGTGCTCGCCGCAGGGATAGCCACCGGGATCGGCAGCCTTCCGCATCGCGACGCGCACGCCGCGGCCGCGCTCGTGCTCCGGTGCCTGCCCGATTTGCCGGCCGTGCCGCAGCTTCCGGGTCGGAGTCCGCTCGAACTGTTGATCGCGCAAGCGGTGTTCGGTATCGACGGAATTGCCGTCGACGACGCCGGTGAGGTGCACGTCGGCGACACATTCGACCCGGCCCGAAGTGTCGAACCCCGCATCGATGCGAACGCGCACGCGGGCCTGCTTGCGTTCGTCGAGATCGCCGAGGCGAAGCCACCGCGACGGGCGAAGGCACAAGTCACCGGACCGCTCACACTCGGAACTGCGCTCACCGTTGCCGGGGTACCCGCCGAAGCTGCGTTCCCGTTCGCCGCGAGAGTCGCGCGCGCCAACGCACGCGCCGTCGAGGAGCTGTTCGCAGCCCGGCTGCCGAACACCGCGCTCGTGCTGTTCTTCGACGAACCGGAACTCGTGCACTGGCGCAACAACGACGACCCGCCCCTCGACCGGGAGATGGCGACCGACATCTTGTCCACCGCGCTCGCGGCGCCCGCCTGCACGACCGGCGTGCACGTGTGCGGTACCGGCGACCTGCGCATCGCGCTCGCGGCCGGTCCCAATGTGGTGCACTTCGACGTCGACGCACTGTGCCTCGAAGACTCCATTTCGTTGTGCCGCTTCATCGACGGTGGTGGCTGGGTGGCCTGGGGCGCGGTGCCGACACACGGCCCGATCGGCGAGCATCCGGCGCCACTGTGGAAGAACCTGCTCGACGCCTGGTGCGAGTTGACCCGGCGAGGGTGCGATCCGGTGCGCCTGCGCACCCAGGCGCTCGTCGCGCCCGCGTGCGGACTCGCGGGCCACGGACCGAGCCAGGCCGAACGGGCGATGCTCCTCGCGCGCGAACTCGGCAACCGCGTGCACGATCAGGCCGCCGCCACCAAGCTCGCAGTCGGCGCGTAATAGCCTTACCGGCGTGACCGCGCCGCCCGACCGAGCCGCTCGCGTCGAGGAACTGCGCGAGCAGATCGAGTACCACACCGAGCGGTACTTCGTCTTCGACGATCCCGAGATCGCCGACGCGGAGTTCGACGACCTCGTCCGCGAGCTCCGCGCGATCGAGACCGAGTATCCCGACCTCGTCACGCCGGACTCGCCGACGCAGCGGCCCGGCGGACGCCCGGCTTCGACGTTCGCCCCGGTCGAGCACCCGATGCCGATGCTGTCGCTCGACAACGCGTTCTCGCGGGACGATCTCGCGGCGTGGGGCACGCGTCTCGTGCGGCTCGTCACCGACGACATCACCTTCGTCGGCGAACCGAAGCTCGACGGACTCGCGGTCTCCCTCCAATACCGGAACGGCCGGCTGACGGTCGGCGCGACGCGCGGCGACGGCCGGACGGGCGAAGACGTCACCGCGAACCTGCGCACGATCGAACAGGTTCCGAAGCGCCTCGCCGGGTCCACACCAGTGTCGCTCGAAGTGCGCGGCGAGGTCTACATGCCATTGAGCTCGTTCGACGAGCTGAACCGGCGCCAGGCCGAAGCCGACGACCGGTTGTATTCGAACCCCCGCAACGCGGCCGCGGGCGCGTTGCGCCAAAAGGACCCGAACGTCACCGCATCCCGCGATCTCGCCATCTTCTGCTACCAGATCGGTGTGCGCGAAGGCGGGCCCGACCTGCGCACGCACATGGAGATGCTCGCGTGGCTCGCCGATCTCGGGTTCCCGGTGAACCCGCACATCGAGACGTTCTCCGATCTCGACGGTGTCTACGGCTTCTGCGAGAGGATCGAGGCCCAGCGGCACTCGCTCGGCTACGAGATCGACGGTGTCGTCACGAAAGTCGACGACCTGCGCCAGCGCACCGAGTTGGGCGTCACGGCTCGCGCGCCGCGGTGGGCGATTGCGTACAAGTTCCCGCCCGAAGAGAAGACCACGATCCTGAACGACATCCTGGTCAGCATCGGGCGCACGGGTCGCGCGACACCGTTCGCGCAGCTCGAGCCGGTGTTCGTCGGCGGGGTGACCGTCGCGCAGGCGACGCTCCACAACGAGGACGACGTCAAACGCAAGGACGTGCGCCGCGGTGACACAGTGATCGTGCGCCGTGCGGGCGACGTGATCCCCGAAGTTGTCGGCCCGGTGCTCGCCAAGCGACCCGCGAATGCGAAGCGGTGGAAGTTCCCGAAGAAGTGCCCGGTGTGCGGCGAGCCGCTGGTGCGGGTCGAGGGTGAGGCCAATCACCACTGCGTCAACGTCGACTGCCCGGCGCAGCGGGTGCAGCGCCTCGTGCACTGGGCGAGCCGCGGTGCGCTCGACATCGAAGGGCTCGGCGAGGAACGGGTGCGCCAGTTCGTCGACGCCGGGTTGCTCCAGGACGCGGCCGACATCTACGACCTCACCGTCGAACGGTTGGTGCCGCTCGACCGGATCGGCGAGCGATCCGCGCAGCTGCTCGTCGACGCGATCGAGGCATCGAAGCCCCGCCCGTTGTGGCGCGCGCTCGTCGGCCTCGGTATCAACCACGTCGGCCCGACCGCAGCGCAAGCCCTGGCCCGCGGGTTCGTCGACGTCGACGCGATCATGCACGCCGACGAGGCCGCGCTCGTCGCGGTCGAGGGAGTGGGCTCGACGATCGCGCAGAGCATCGCGAGCTGGGTCGGCATCGATCGCAACGCGCGGCTCGTCACACGACTGCGCGCGGCAGGCGTCAATCTGATCGGCGAGCCCGTGGTCGAGATCGCCGAGGAGCAGGCCACGCTGCGCGGCCTGACCTTCGTGCTCACGGGCACCCTCGACCGCCGGACCAGGGACGAAGCCGCGGCCGAGATCGAAGCCCGGGGCGGCAAGGTCACGGGGAGTGTTTCGAAGAAGACGAGCTACGTCGTGGCCGGCGAGAGCCCGGGCTCGAAGCTCGCCAAGGCCGAGCAACTCGGTGTCGCAATCCTCGACGAAGACGCGTTCGACACTCTCCTGGAGCAGGGCCCGTCCGATTAGTTCCCCGTGCTGGGGATCCGAGCGGGCCGCGTGCGTTTCTTCGCGATCGTTGTTGTCGCGCTCGGAGCGATCGGACTTCCCGGCGTCGCACCGGCGCCGGCCGCCGCCGGTCCGACCGGTTGCCTGGCCGCGCCTCCGACGACGTCGTCGGGATTCCAGGCGTTCGGCGCGGGCCGCAGCGCCGACTGGGGCGTGGGCGACCTCATGTCGATGGTCCCGCTGCCCGACGGTCGCAACCTGTTCGTCTTCGGCGACACGGTGTACGCGCCCGTCAACGCCGACGGCAGCCGCGGCCCCATCAGCGGATTCGGAAGCAACTCGGCGTGGGTGCAGAGCGGTGGTTGCTTCACGTTGCTCGACAGCCCGAACGGCAACCGCAGTTGGATCGCGCCGCCCCCCGACGACGGCACCGTGTACTGGCCGGGCGGGGCGGCGGTGGCGGGCAACCGACTGCACGTGTTCCTGACGCGGATCCGCATGGACAACATGTGGGGCACGCCGGTCGGTTCGGCGGTCGCGACGTACGAGTTGCCGTCGCTCGAACTCGCGCGTGTCGTCGACGTTCCGTTTCACCCGCAGCGCATCTTCGGGTCGGGCGCGGTGTACGACGCCGGGTACCTCTACGCGTACGGCTCGCACCTCGAAGAGTGTTTCCTCTGCTTCTCCGCCGACATGTACGTCGCCCGGGTGCGCGAGGACCTCGTGATGGTGCCGGACGCGTGGGAGTACCACGCGGGCGGTGCCGGTTGGGTGGCCGACCCGATGGCCTCGGCTCCTGTCGTCGCGGCCGCGGTCTCCAACACGAACGTGACGCCCTGGCGCAACGGCTTTCTCCTCGTGACGAAGCCGGTCAGCATCGTCGGCCCCGAGGTCGACGCGTGGTGGGCGCCGAACCCGCACGGACCCTGGCAGAGACTCGGTACGGTCACTTCGCTGCCGATTCCGCCGCCGTCGTTCGTCGGCGGCTACACGTACAAGCAGTCGTTCACATATTCGGTCACCTTGCTGCCGACGACGGCGGTCGAGGGCGGCGGGATGCTGCTCGGGTACAACGTCGGGTCGTTCCTCGAAGCCGACGGCGTCGTCGACGGGCGCGGGCTCGGTCCGCGGTTCGTCTCGGTGCACATTCCACTTCCGCCCGCCGCGCCACCCCGCGCTTCGGTCGCGCCCGCCGCCGCACCGTGGGAACCGATCATCGCCGCCGACGTCACGGGACGCGTGCGGGCGGTTTCGGGTGGCGTGTCGTACGCCGCGTCGCACACGGCGCAGGCTGTCGGCGTGGCGCGGACCGTCAGCGGGCGTGGGAGTTGGGTCGTTGCCAAGGACGGCGGCGTGTTCTCGGTTGGCGACGCGCAGTTCTACGGGTCGACAGGCGGTATGAAGTTGAACCAGCCCGTCGTCGGCCTCGCCGCGACGCCGTCGGGGCGCGGCTACTGGCTCGTCGCGGCGGACGGGGGCATCTTCTCGTTCGGAGACGCGCGCTTCTACGGGTCGGCCGGGTCGATCCGTCTGAACAAACCCATCCTCGGAATGGCTCCCACACCCACCGGACGCGGCTACTGGTTGGTTGCGTCGGACGGCGGCGTGTTCGCGTTCGGTGACGCAACGTTTCGTGGTTCGATGGGTGGCGCGCCGTTGAACTGGCCCATCACCGGCATCGCGTCGACGCCGTCGGGTCGCGGGTACTACATGGTCGGACTCGACGGTGGCGTGTTCACCTTCGGCGACGCGCGCTACCACGGCACCATCCCGTGGCCGCCTTCCCATGCCGCCGTAGGCATCTCGGTCGTTCCCGGCGGCTATCGCCTCATCGACGCGGCGGGCCGCGTGTTCAACCGCGGCGCGGCGACCGGCCCCGACATGGTCGGCTCCCCGTCCTGGATCCCGATAGTGGGAGTTGCTTAGGAGACCTTGAACGTCCAGGCGAAGGCGCCGACCTTGTTCTGCTCGCGCGCCTGCTCTTCGGTGAGTTCGACGGGCCAGAACTCGACCTGCATCTCGTGCGTGCCCGGTTCGAACTCTCGGAACTCCTGGTTGGGTCCGGGACGGAACTCGTAGATCCCCAACCCCGGGTTCTCGGTGTATTGGTCTTCGGGTATTCGGTTGCCGTCGACGATGAGCACGCCGCGCAGGTCGTCGCGGAGGTCGACACCGACGCTCTCCTGCGCGCGGATGACCGCTCCCTCTTCGGGGAGCAACACCTCGATCGCCGTGGGCCGCGTGTTCCCGCCCTGGGACGTGTCGGTCGACGTACCCGCAACCACCACCAACGTCGCTGCAAGTGCCAGGCCGACGCCGACAACGGCCACCCGACCCGGGTGCTGCGGGGGACGTAACTGCACGGACCGACCGTACCGGACCGTGCACGGACGGCCCGTGCCGTGGCCGGACGGGTATCCGCCACTACGGTTTACGCATGCCCGGAAGCGTCGTCGGTGACCTCGCGGGCCGCGTGCTCGCCGGCCGCTACGTGCTCCAAGCCGCCATCGGCGCGGGCGCCAGCGGACGCGTGTACGTCGCGCAGGACACCCGGCTCCAGCGGCGCGTCGCGGTAAAGGTCCTCCACGCGGCGCTCGCCGACGACAACGCCTTCCTCCGCCGGTTCCGTGCCGAGGCGCAGGTCGCGGCGTCGCTGCACCACCCGCACATCGTCACGGTCCATGACTGGGGCGAGGACGAGATGCCCTACATGGTGCTCGAGCTGCTCTCGGGCGGCAGCCTTCGCTCGATGCTCGACGAGGGCAACCTTCTGACGATTCCGCAGGCGGCGCGAGTCGGGCGCGATGTCGCCTCGGCGCTCGAGTACGCGCACGCGCGGGGGATCCTCCACCGCGACGTGAAGCCGGCGAACCTGTTGTTCGACGAACACGGCATCGTGCGCGTGGCCGATTTCGGACTCGCGCGCGCACTTGCGGAGGCGAGCTGGACCGAACCGCAGGGCGCGGTCTTCGGCACGGCGCGGTACGCGTCGCCCGAACAGGCAACCGGCTCGCAACTCGACGCGCGTTCCGACCTGTACGCGCTCTCGCTGGTGCTCGTCGAAGCGGTCACCGCGTCAGTGCCGTTCTCGGCCGACACGACGCTCGGAATGCTCAGCGCGCGCACGTTGCGCCCGGTGACGGCACCCGACGAAGTCGGTCCGCTCGGACCGGTCATCGAACGCGCCGGGCGCATCGACGCCGACGAGCGCTATCCCGACGCGGCCACGATGCGCGCCGCGCTCTCCGACGTCGCCGAATCGCTGCCGCCACCGACACCGTTGCGACTGGCAGGCATGGCCGACCGGGCCGACCCCGACCCGACGCAAGCGCACCGCGCGCCGGGAGCGTCGACCTCGTTGTTCGACCAGGACGCCGGCGACAGCTCCGACGACCTGATCATCGAAGCCATTCCCGTCGACATGCGGATGACCGGCGAACGCCGGCGCATCGTCCCCTTCGTGGTCGCGGCGGTGCTCGTGGTCGCGATTGCGGTCGCAGTGCTCGCCCTCACCCGGGTCGGCGGCGCCGAAATCGAGGTTCCGGGCGTCGTGGGCCGCACCCTCGAGGACGCGCAGACGCTGGCCGCAACCGTCGATCTTGAAATCGAAGTCGTCGACGAACAACACGCACCCGACCCGGCGGGCACGATCATCGACCAGGAGCCCGACAGCGGGGAATTCACAGGCTCGGACACCGTAAGCGTCGTGGTCTCGACCGGCCCCGCCCCGGTCGAGGTCCCCAACGTGGTCGGCGCCCCCTGGGCCCAGGCCGAGACGACGCTCGCCGAGGCCGGATTCCGGGTCGAGCCGGTACAGGAGTTCAACGCCGACGTACCCGTCGACGTGGTCGCGTCGATCGACCCCGCCGTCGGCGACCAGGTTCCGCCCGAAAGTCTCGTGCGGGTCGTCATCAGCAAAGGTCACGCGCCCGTCGCCGTGCCCGACGTGCGCGCCATGTCGTTCGTAGACGCCCAGGCCGCGCTCACCGCCGCCGGCTTCAGCGTGCAGCGCGTCGACGAGTTCTCCGACGAGGTCGCCAAGGACACCGTCATCGGCACCGCGCCCGAAACCGCGGTCGAGGCGCCGTTCGAATCTCCGGTCCAGGTCGTGGTCAGCAAGGGCCAAGACCTCGTCGCGGTGCCCGACGTGACCGGCGAGACCCTCGACGACGCGACGGCGATGCTGGAGGCGGCAGGATTCGGTGTGGTGTTCGAGGGTCAGTACCGCGCCGGTCGTCCCATCCAGCTGCAGGACCCCGAAGCCGGTTCGTCGGTCAAGCGCGGCTCGACGGTCACCGTGCGCCAGCAGCCGGGCGGGGGTAATGGGTAGCCCTCGCGACTGACGCCGTAGCATCTCCCGGTCTGCAATCGAGCTCGGGGGAATCGTCATGGGTGCACTCAACGGTCGGGTCGCGATCATCACGGGCGCGGGGCGCGGCCTCGGCCGCGAGCACGCGCTGCTGTTCGCCGCGGAAGGCGCCAAGGTCGTCGTCAACGACCTCGGCGGCGACATGCGCGGCGAGGGCGGCGACCAGAGCCCGGCGATGGAAGTCGTCGAAGAGATCCGGGCCATGGGCGGCGAGGCCGTCGTCAACGGCGACAACGTGGCCGACTGGGACGGTGCCGCCCGGATGGTGCAACAGGCCGTCGACGCGTTCGGCGACCTCCACATCCTCGTCAACAACGCCGGGATCCTGCGCGACCGGGTCATCATCAACATGACCGAAGCCGAATGGGACGCGGTCATCAACGTGCACCTGAAGGGCCACTTCTGCCCGACCCGCCACGCCGCCGCCTACTGGCGCGAGCAGACGAAGGCCGGCCGGGAGATGAAGGCCTCCATCATCCACACCTCGTCGACCTCGGGCCTCTACGCCAACCCCGCCGGATCCCAGCCCAGATCATGGCCCTGGCCAACCAGGTGATGCTCGCCGCGACACCGACGCTGCGGGCACCAACC
>JANNHK010000265.1:0-7869 GCA_031404355.1 Actinomycetes bacterium | reverse complement strand
ACGACGTCGAACTCGTTCTCCCTCGCAACATCGAGGTAGGCCTCCACCTGAGGAGCTTCAAGTTCCGAACCCCCGGTTTTCACCTCGACGAGAGCGGTCCATGTCTTGCCGGCCCTCGTCGACTGCAACACACCGTCCGGGTACACCGTTTTGTCACCGAGCTTGAACGGCACCTCGATGAATGCTTCGAACTGTCCAGCGGGCGCACCCAACGGTTTCACCATGGCCAGGCCGAACTCTCGGACGGAGCCCATTACCGCGAGCAACGCTGACGTACCCCGCCGCTCTGCCTCTTCTTGGCCGTTGATTCCGCTGGTCGGAATGAGTCGAGCCTGCTGCCACGTGTCCTCGGCCATCGGGTCCCCCCACGGTTGCTCGTCGCTAGCTACCGAGACTGCCACCGAACCATCCCGCTCCGCCAAGGCGCTTCGCGCTGGAGGTCCCGTTCATTTTGTGAATGCACGCGAAAGTCGGGGGCAAACACAAAACGAACGAGCCGACGAGACCCGCCGCGGCCGCTACTTGCGTTCGAGGTGTTGGGGTTCGCCGCCCTCGTGCCACCAGTCGAGGATGAGTACGTCGCCGCCGGGGCGGACGGTTGCGATCTCGGTGATATCGGCTCGGAACACGATGAAGTCGTCGCCGATGTCGTGGCCGGTGTGCTCCTTGACGCCCGCACGAAACGCCGAGCGCGTCGGGGCGTCGTCGACGAGCAGAGCCCGCCCGGAGATCTTCACGTCGCCGTCCTTCACTTCCTTGTCGATGCTCGCGTTGTGCAACGAGAAACGCGGGTCGCGTTCGAGGTCGGCGCCTTTACGGGAGTCGGTCATCATGCCGAGCCACAGCTCCTCGCCCTGGAACAGCGGCTCGATCCCGCTGATGCGTGGGAACCCGTCGCGCCGGATGGTGGCGAGGTACCCGAGCCCGGTGTCTTCGAAGCGCCGCTGCACCAGCTTCGCGATCTCGGGAGCAGCTTCGGTGACGGCTTTCCAGTTCGCCATTGGACCAGTGTTGCCGCGAACCGTGACACCTGCTGTCAGCGGGAGCTGTAGAACGCGATCGCGGCTGCGGTTGCGACGTTGAGGGAGTCGACATCGGCTCGCATCGGGATGCGCACGTGCACATCGGCGGCGGCGAGGGCCGCGTCCGACAGACCGGGCCCTTCCGCTCCCAACATGAGCGCGCACCGTTCGGGCCACCGATACTCGTCGGTCGTCACGTCACCCGCAGGCGTGAGCGCGCACAGTACGAACCCGGCGTCGCGGACCTCCGCGAGCGTCGAGTACCTCGTCCACGGCACGGTGCAGACATGCCCGATCGACACTCGCACCGCCCGGCGGTACAGGGGGTCGGAACGCTCGGCGTCGCGCCGCCCCGCGTCGCCGCCGCACGCCGCCGCGTTGCGGAACAGCACGCCCAGGTTCTCGTGGTCGTTGACGCGTTCGAGGACCGCGACCCGCCGCGCGCCGGCGAGCACCTCGGCGACGGTCGGGAGCGGGTGCCGGTCGATCGACGCGAGCGCCCCGCGGTGCAGGTCGAAGCCGACCACCTGCTCGAGCACCGCGGACGGGGCGACGTACACGGGCGCGTGGATCTCCGCGATGACGTCGGCGAGTGCCTCGGCCGCAGTCGGCGTCACGAACAGCGAACGAACCGCTTCGGGCTTGGCCCGTACGACCCGGCGCACGACCAGCCAGCTCTCGGCGACGAAGAAGTCGTCGACCCGGTCGCCGCGGTGGCGCAAGCCCATGTAGTCGGCGAGCCGCGGGTCTTCGGGGTCGCGTATCTCCACGACGGGATCGGGGGCGCCTCGGCGAGCCGCGCCAGCCCCGACCTCGTCACTCCCGGAAAGCACGACTCCTGACGGTACTTTCCCGGTCTCGTCCGGAGCCCCCCTGCCCGGGACCCGCCGGATACCGGGAAACGGTGCCCAGTCCGGAACCCGTACGAAATAGTGCAAATCGTCGGTCTCGCCGACGGCTTCGCAGTCCGCCACATCTCGGATCCGGACCTCGCCACCCCCGACCGGTTCGCCGACGCCGTCGAGGCCACGGTGCCGGCCGTCACCGAGCCCAGTCGGGCCTCGGTGTGACCCCCGCGTAAGACCCTCAAACCGGGCCCAAACCCCGCCGATACGCGAGGTACTACGCAGGTACCCCTGCGAACGGACGAGGAGGGCAATGGCCCGCGAGGCCCCGGGGCTTGACCAGCGCCGTGACCGCGCGCCCGCCGTGGTCGACTCCGCCATGCCGGCGTCGATCGAGAGCGCGCTGCGCCGAGTCCGCGCGCTCACGGCCGTCCTCGTCGCCGCCCGCCTGTTCATGTCGGAACACAACGCCACGGCGTTGTGGGCGATCTTCGCGGTGACGGGCTGTCTCCTCGCGCTCAACGGCGTCTCGTGGATCGCGCAGCGGAACTCGCCGCGTGTGCGCAACGCGCTCGGCGTCCTGCAACTTGTCGCCGACACTGCGATCGTCCTGATCGTCGTGTGGATCCGCGAGGGTGACTCGTCGATCGACTGGGCGATTCTGGTGTGGCCCGTCGTCGAAGGCGCGATCCGGTTTCAACTCCCCGGGCTCGTCGCCACGTGGCTCGCCGTCGGCGCCGGGTACGCGGGGTGGAACCACCTCAACGACGAAGCCATCGAATGGCACACCCTCGGTGAGCACCTCGTCGTCGTCCTCGTCGTCGCGCTGCCCACCGCGTTCCTCGCCAAACACCTGGTCGACGAGATGGCCGCGCATGTCCGCGGCCGCGAAGAGGCCGAACGCCGCGGCGCACTCCTGAAGGCGGCCGCGCTCGGCGGACGCCGCAGCACGAGCCTCGACGTCGACTCCATCCTCGACGTGCTGCGCGAGACGATCGGGCAGATGGGTTTCGCCGATCCCCTCGTCTTCGAGATCGAAGGCGATACCGGACCGTCGGTGCTGGCCCGGCCCGTGAAGCACTCGAAAGACGTGCTGGCCGTGCCGCCCGGCGACCCGCGCCTGGTGGTTGCGGCCGAAGCCCGCGATTCGAACGGTGTAGCGGTCTGGCCGCGCGACGGCGAGACCGGCGAAGTCCGCCGCATCTCTGCCACCGACGGCGCCAAGCGCTACTCCGTGCTCGTCGCCGCGCCCGTCGCCCACGACGAGGAAGGCGTCGTCGTCCTCACCGCCCGGTGGCCGAGCAGTGGTGCGCCGCCCGCCTCGCAGTGCGAGAGCGTCGAACTGTTCGCGGCGCAGGCCGGAGCCGCGTTGCGGAATGCGCAGACGCACAAGGAACTCGAATCGCTGAAGGACCGCCTCGCCTACGAGGCCGCCCACGACGTCCTCACCGACCTGCCCAACCGGCGTCGGTTCCACGAGGAGATCGAGCGGGTATGCGGGCGGGGGCGTCCGGGTGACCTCATTGGCGTGCTCTTCCTCGACCTCGACGGATTCAAAGGGGTCAACGACCGTTACGGCCACGACCGGGCCGACGACCTGCTGGTCCAGGTGGCGAAACGCCTGCACGGCTGCGTCCGCCCCGGCGACGTCGTGGCCCGCATGGGCGGCGACGAGTTCACGGTCATGCTCACCCGCCTCGAAGGTCCGGCCCCGGCGATCGAGGTGGCCGAGCGGGTGTGCCAGATGTTGACCGACCCGTTCAAGCTCGGCGGGTCGAGTGTCACGATCTCCACCAGCATCGGAATCGCCCTCGGACCGGCCGATCGGGCCGACGCCGGCGACCTGGTCCGGCGGGCCGATGTCGCGATGTATCGCGCCAAGCGGCAGGGAAAGGCGGGCTGGGCGATGGACCCAGCGTCGCTCGACCCGGTCTCAGACGGCGCTTCGTAGGCCCCGAACCTCCGAAAAACGCGCAATTCCTCAGGAAAGCGCCCGAGAATCCACACATTGCGGCCTCCGTCGTGCAAGCATGCACCCGCAATTCCCGTGCGTTTCTTGATGGAGGACATGTGAACCGGAGCCAACTGCTCAACGTGCTCGCCGAGCGCAACGAACTGAGCCGTAAAGAAGCCGACGCCTTGTTGACGTCGTTTACCGACATCATCACCGAGACGGTGAGCCGCGGCGAAGACGTCGCCATCTCGGGCTTCGCGAAGTTCCGCCGTATCGACCGGCCGGCTCGCATGGCCCGTAACCCAGCGACCGGCGAACAGGTGAAGGTGGCGGCGAAGCGCGTCGCCCGCATCACCCCGCTCAAGGCATTCAAGGACTCGGTCCTTTCCGGCAAGGTGCCGAAGAAGGCGCCTGTCCGCAAGGCGGCACCGGCCAAGAAGAAGGCCGTCGCCAAAAAAGCACCGGCCAAGAAAGCACCGGCCAGGAAAGCGCCGGCCAAGAAGAAGGCCGTCAAGCGTCGTTAATCACGTCTCGTAAGACACAGTTCGTGTTCGAACGCCAAGGGGCCCGGGTGTGATGCCCGGGCCTCTTCGCGTCGTCGAACTCCTCCGCGTGCACGTGCCGCTGCGCACGCCGTTCGTCAGTGCCAACGAAGCAACGTCGGTGAAGCAAGCGTTGCTCGTGCGCGTCGAGACTGATGCCGCGGTCGGGTGGGGTGAGTGCGGAGCGCTCGCGTCACCCGAGTACTCGACCGAGACCATCGACGTGTCGCATGCGGCGCTACGCGACGAACTCGGCCCGCGCGCCTTGGCGGGTGAGGCGTTCGCCGGTCCTCCCTTCGCCCACGCTGCTCTCGAAGCCGCAATCCTCGACGCGTCGTTACGCGCCGAAGGCATCTCCCTCGCACAACATCTCGGCGTCTCGAACCCGCACGTCGACGCGGGCGTCGCGATCGGGATCGCCTCCGACATCGTCGAGCAGGCTGCCGCGTACGTCGCCGCGGGATACCGGCGCGTGAAGTTGAAAATCTCGCCGGCCGTTCCACTCGATTACGTCCGAGAGGTACGGGCGGCGGTCGGCGCCGACATTGCGATCCAGGTCGACGCCAACGAGAGCTTCCGGTTGAGCGACGCCGACCTGCTTGCAACACTGGGCGACTGGGACGTGCAGTGCATCGAGCAACCGCTGCGCCGCGACGACATCGGGAATCACGTCGACTTAGCCGCGCTCATCACGACCCCCGTCTGTCTCGACGAATCGATCGATTCGGCCCGGTCCGCGCGTGCGGCGATCCTCCTGGGCGCGTGCTCGGTCGTGAACGTCAAGCCCGGTCGCGTCGGCAGCCTCGGCGAAGCTGTGCGCGTGCACGACACCTGTGTCGCGTTGGGCGCCGATGCGCTCGTCGGCGGGATGCTCGAGACCGGGGTCGGACGGGCAGTCAACGTCGCCCTCGCGGCGCTGCCCGGCTTCACGATCATCGGCGACCTGTCGGCGTCCGATCGCTACTTCGACGAGGACCTGACCGAACCCTTCGTCCTCGAGGAGGGGCGCCTACGCGTGCCCGACGGTCCCGGGACCGGTGTCGAGCCCCGCGAGGACATGCTGCGCCGTTACACCGTGACGCGCGAGCGCCTGTAACGTCCTGCGCTCGCG
Source organism: Actinomycetes bacterium (assembly GCA_031404355.1). Taxonomy (GTDB): domain Bacteria; phylum Actinomycetota; class Acidimicrobiia; order IMCC26256; family PALSA-610; genus JANNHK01. The sequence continues at coordinate 2,395 of JANNHK010000265.1, read as the reverse complement.
TCGATCTCAATACGTATTTCTGACAACCACGATCGAGTCGGCGGCGTTGTCCGGGTCGAGGCGCATGAGAATGCGATCGGAGAACGGCTCGCCCGCGTAGTCAACGACGATCTCGACCCGCTCGTCGCGCGGACCCTCGAGCGCATCGGCCAGGCCCAGCAGCCCCGCCGCGAACACGGCCCCGGCCGCGGTGCCCCGGAACTTGTCGATCGGCCGCAGTTCCGCGGGCACTTCGTCACGTTCCAACACAATTATGCGGCTCCGGCCTCCGGCGCTCCATCTCGCGTGCGCTTCTCCAGGCCGTCCGCGCCTCCGGACCTGCGCCTGGACTTCTCAGGGTATCGGGGCGTAGACCGGTGGGAGCACGCGCCCCCCGCCTTCCAGCGCGACGGTTCCGACGGCGTCGTCGAGACCGTCGATCGGCGCCAGCGTCCAGCCGCCGGCGTCGGCGAGCGCGTCGCGGAGCGGGCGGACGAGACCGACGCCCAGACCCTTGAGGTACGCCTCCCGCTCCGTCCAGTGCCGCAGAAACCGGGGCAACCGCTCCGGAACTGGCAGGTCTTGCCAATCGGCGAGTTCCGCAGGCATGAGGATGCGCGCCGCGAGCCGGTCGAGGTAGCGCCGCGGTCGAATGATCTCGACATCGGCACCGACGCGAGCGCCGGGCGCGACTGCGATCACGGTAACGGCACCCGAGTGCGAAAGGCTGAACGACAACTCCGGAGCGCCCACCACGACCGGCTTCCCGTGCGTCGGGTGGTTGCAGTGGGCGCAACGGCGGTCGAACGCCAGCTCGTTCGGGTCGGTGCCGAGGGCGCCACCGAGGATGTCGCGCAACACTGTGTCCACGGACGCGGCATAGGTCGTTCGGACGATCCAGACCGCTGCGTCTGTCACGACTGCAAGGGTAGGTGCTTTGCTGTGGGAGTGCCGAGGCTCCGAGACGGCGAACCGGGATGGCTCCGGCTCCAGGGTCGCACCAACGCGCGCTTGCACATCCTGGCCCAGAATCTCGACGCCGAGTTCATCGCACCAACCAACCGATCTGAGTTCGCGCTCGTGCAAGGCCGCAAGTACGGGTGCTCGTTCGAAGTGCGTATCGTGCACCGCCGCCTCGAGTTCGAACTGCGGCACTACACCGCGATCGAGACGCGGCGTCTCGACGGCGATGGGTTCACGCCGCCCGACATCGACCCGGATCGCGTGCGCGCCGTGATCGAAGCGGCCGCCGCGGACCTGTCGGGACACGAGTAGACGGCTCGGTGCTCACGGTCGCATCTGACAAACATCGTCGGCATCACCCGCGCACGCCGTCGATCGACGACGGTGTCGAGTTCGGTCCCGTGGAGATTCCCGAGCGGGTCGACCGCATCCTCGACTCGCTGCGCGCGGCTGACCTCGGCCCGATCCGTCCCCCCGACGAGTACGGCCCCGAGCCGGTGCTACGCGTCCACACCCGCGAGTACTTCGATTTCCTCGCGACCGTGCACGCGGAGTGGTGCGCGGCAACCGGCCAGCCGGAACAGGCGGAGGCCAAGCCCTACGCGCGCGCGATTCGCGACCAGCCCGGCGCGGAACCGGTACATGTCATCGCCAAGTTGGGCTGGTACTCGCACGACTCCGACCCGGTCCTTGCCGGTACGTTCAGCGCCGCGACCGCGGCCGTCGACGTCGCGTTGAGCGCGTGGCACGCGGTGGCGACCGGCGACGTGGGCGCGGCGTACGCGCTGTGCCGGCCTCCGGGTCATCACGCCGCGGCCGACTCGTTCGGCGGGTACTGCTACCTCAACAATGCGGCGATCGTGGCTCAGGCTGCGGTCGACACGGGCGCGCGCGTCGCGATCCTCGACGTCGATTTCCATCACGGCAACGGCACGCAACAACTGTTCTACGACCGCGACGATGTGCTCTTCGTGTCGCTGCACGCCGACCCCGCGCTGCACTACCCCTACTTTCTCGGGTTCGCGTCGGAGCGCGGGTGGGGTGCGGGCGAGGGGTACACGCGCAACTTCCCGCTCCCCGCCGGCACCGACTGGACGCACTACGGCCCCGCGCTCGACGCGGCCGGGGCGGTTGTCACCAAATACGACCCGGACCTGCTCGTCGTATCGCTCGGCGTCGACACCGCCGCCGAAGACGCCGACTCGTTCCGGTTGACCGGCGAGGACTTCACCCGCATCGGTGCCACGCTGGCCACGCTCGACCGCCCGACCGTCGTCGTACAAGAAGGCGGCTACGCCCTCGACGTTATCGGCCGCAACGTCACCAACGTCCTGCGCGAGTTGGGTTGACTACTCGTGCAGAGATTCGGTGGGCAGCGTGAAGAACGACGCCCCGAGCACGAGTTCGGGCTTCGGCTCGATATCCCAACCGTAGGCGCTGATTTCGGCGGCCG
>JANNHK010000264.1:0-23251 GCA_031404355.1 Actinomycetes bacterium | reverse complement strand
GCCATTGAACTGCCCGCGCACCAGGCGCCAGGTGTCGGGGCAGATGCGCAGTGTGCCCGGCGCCGCCGTCTGTTCCAGCCGCGCAGCCAGGTTGACCGTCATGCCGCGGATGCTGTGCTCGCCATCGACGCCGCCGCCGAGCAACACGCTGCCGCTGGCGATGCCAGCGCGCAAGCTGAAGCCCTCGAAACCGTGGCGCCGCTGCACGGCAGCCGATTGTTCTGCGGCTTCTTCCAGCGTGGCCAAGGCGGCACTGACCGCGGCGGCAGCGTCGCCCTCGTGTGCCACCGGTGCGCCCCAGACGGCGAGCAGGCTGTCGCCCGCGTACTGCAGCACCGTGCCGCCATGGCCTTGCACGATGCGCGTCGTACTACCGCGTGTTCGAGCGGTGCAGCCTCACGTTCCGGCCCGTCGAAGCCCAGTCGGGCGAAATCGGCGGCGACGTGAACCACGAGTTCATGGCCGTCGCCGCGGTGGGCGAGGACGACTTCGTCTGGTGCACGGCGTGCGACTACGCGGCCAACGTCGAAGCCGCGCGGCGCGGCCACACGTGGAAGCACGACTCGGTGCCAAAGGTCGAAGCGCCCGAGATGGCGAAACACCACACCCCGAACATGCCCGGCATCGCCCCGGTCGCCGCGTTCTTCGAGGTCGACGCGTCGCGCACGCTGAAGTGCATCGCGTTCGACATCGACGGCGAACTCGGGCTCGCACTCGTCCCCGGCGACCGCGAGGTCAACGAGCACGCGCTGCGGGCCGCGGTCGCGCCCAAGCCGATGCGCCTCCTCGACGACGAGGACTTCGACGCCCGCAAGGGCCTGCCCAAGGGCTACATCGGCCCGCATTTCGCGGGCGTCAGCGCCATCGTCGCCGACCCTTCCGTAGCCGAACCGATCGGTTGGATCACCGGTGCCAACGAAGCCGACCACCACGTGCGCGACGCCGTCCTCGGGCGCGACTTCAGCGTCGACGTGTGGGCCGACCTCGTCACGATCGTGTCGGGCGATGCGTGCCCCAACTGCGGCCAAGCGCTCTCCGTCGACCGCGGTATCGAAGTCGGCCACGTGTTCCAGCTCGGCACCAAGTACGCGGAAGCGCTCGACGTCCAGTACACCGACGCCAACGGCGAGCAGCACCCAATGGTGATGGGTTGCTACGGCATCGGAATCTCGCGCATCGTCGCCGCCGTCGTCGAGGAGTTCCACGACGAGAACGGGATGATGTGGCCGGTCGCGCTCGCGCCGTACGACGTGCACCTCATTGCGCTCGCGGGACGCGGCGACCAGGCCGAGAAGGTCATCGCCGAAGCCGACCGCCTGTACGAAGCGCTCACCGACCGCGGCATGGAAGTCCTCTACGACGATCGTGAAGCGAGCCCGGGTGTCAAGTTCGCCGACGCCGACCTGCTCGGCATGCCCGTGCAACTCGTCGTCGGCGCGAAGGGTCTGGCCCGCGGCATCGTCGAACGCAAGGTGCGCGCCACCGGCGAGCGCGACGAGGTGTCGCTCGGGGACGTGTGAGACGACAGCGCAGCCGGCGAGGGAGGGGTCAGGTGTGTTCGTCCAACGGAAGGCGAAGCGTGGAGTCGACCCAGAAATCGTGACGTGACGCTGCCGGTCACCGCGCCGCTCGACCCGATGCTCGCCAAGCTCGTGCGCGAGCTTCCGGCGAGCGGCGACGTGCTGTACGAGCCGAAGTGGGACGGGTTCCGTTGCATCGTGTTCCGCGACGGCGACGACCTCGACCTCCAGAGCCGGAACAGCAAGCCGCTGCTGCGCTACTTCCCCGAGTTGCGCGAACCGCTGCTCGCGCAACTCCCCGAACGCGTCGTGCTCGACGGCGAACTCGTCGTCGTGACCAACGACGGCCTCGACTTCGACGCGCTCCAGCTGCGCCAGCACCCGGCCGAATCGCGCGTGAAGAAGCTCGCGGCCGAGATTCCCGCGTCGTACGTCGCGTTCGACCTCCTGGCCGAGGGCGACGAGTCACTGCTCGCGACGCCGATGAAGGAACGGCGGGCCCGCCTCGAGAAGCTGTTGCAGAAGGCCACGCCGCCGATCCACATCACGCCCGCGACGACCGACCGCGACACGGCGGCCGACTGGTTCACGCGGTTCGAGGGCGCCGGCTTCGACGGTGTCGTCGCCAAGCCGCTGGCGAGCCGGTACGAGCCCGGCAAGCGGACGATGGTGAAGGTGAAGCACGAACGCACCGCCGACTGCGTTGTCGCGGGCTTCCGGGTGCACAAGGACGGCAAGGGTGTCGGCTCGCTGCTGTGCGGCCTGTACGACGACGAGGGTGTCCTGCACAACGTCGGTGTCGCGAGCGGTATGGCGGCGACGGTGCGGGCCAAGCTGCTCGACGAGGTCGAACCGTTGCGCAAGAACGCGCTCGAAGACCACCCGTGGCGTCAGTGGGCCGAGGCCATGGCGCACGAATCGGGAACCCGCATGCCCGGCGGTCCGTCGCGCTGGAACGCCGACAAGGATCTGTCCTGGGAGCCGCTGCGCATCGAACGCGTGGTCGAGGTCGCGTACGAGGGCCTGATGAACGGCCGTTTCCGCCACAACGGCCGATTCCGGCACTGGCGCACCGACCGCGACCCCGACAGCTGCACCTACGCGCAGCTCGAGACCGTCGCCCCCGCCGAACTCCGCGACCTCTTCGCTCGTCCCTAACCGCCAACTGGCGTACCTGAGGCAAACGCCGTCTGCCTGAATGACGCCAGTTGGGCGAGGGTCGGGGTGAAGTGGACCACGGCCAGGGGGAGGTGCGAGTCGGGGATCTCGACGAGGCCGATCTCGTCGACGTCCGGATCGGTGTCGACGCGGCGCAGCGCGGCACACGACACCACGACCTCGCCCGGCCGCGCCACCGCGGCCAACCGGCGGGCGATGTCGACCGCGCGACCGACGACCTCGGAACCGTTGGCGACCGCGATGCCCCAGTGGAGACCGGCGCGATGAGGCGAATCGACCACAGCGGCGAGGCACGTGCGCAACGCGGTCGTCGCGTCGTGCGGGAACCACAGGCACGCGTCGTCGACGATTGCCACCGCCCCGACTTCGAGCGTCATGCGGCTACAGCTTCCGGCGCTCGATCGCCCGGGAGGCCTTGCACAGAGACCGCGCCTACAGCTTGCGCCTGGCTGCTCATACGTCGTCCCCCTGTTCGCGAGGCGGCCTGGTCATCGTCGCCAGCGCGATGCCCAGCCCGAGCGCGATGAGCACCATCGGCGGGACCCACGTGACGTCGGCGTCCCAGGTCTCGATGCCGTCGAGCACGAAGCCGATACCGAGCGCGAGGAAGAGCAGCCCGGCGAAGAGGGCGAAGAAGTCGGTCCGGTGGGGTGTGAGCCGGTTCATCGGGTGCTCCTCAGCTGGGTCTCGAACCCGTCGTCGTCGATGCGCTCGATGTGGATCGATCCCATGCCGACCTCGAGGTCGAGCCGCAGCGTGCTCGCACCCTCGCCGCCGTCGACGATGCGGTCGTTGTCGATGGAGATGCCTCCCTCCTCGATCCCGAATACGTTGATATCGCCGGCGCCGGCGTGCGCGTCGACCTCGACGGTGATGCCGTCGGGCACGAAGACCCGCAGCTCGCCGAACGCCACCGACGCTTCGATGTCGGTCGTACGCCCGAGCGGCGTGTCGACCAGGTCGATCGTGAGCTGGCCGGCCACGAGCCGGTACTCGTCCTTCACGTCGGCTGCAGTCGCGGGCCGGTAGGTGCGCTCGCCCGCGCCGCCTTCGAGCGGCACGTCGACGATCGCGAGCGCCGTGAGCGGTATCGACAGCAGGAGCCCGAGCGCGATCAGCCCGTGAGCGCGGCCGAACCACGCCGACATGAACAAGCCGGCACCGACGACCACGAGCGCCATCGCGAGTGCGACCTGCGCGTTGACCTCGACGACATCGGTCGCGTCGAGCAACGCCGCGACGCCCGCGTACACGAACAGCACGCTCACGACGATGGGACCGAGGAACGGCCGGTGCCGCCGCCGGCGCGGGTGCCGCGGCGGACGCGGCATCGTCGGCCACGGCACGCTCTGCGTCCACGCGGTGTCCGTCGCACCTCGCGTTTCGTCGAGCGGGGCAGTTGTCGCGGCGGTCGGCGCGTCTGAATCCGGTTCCTCGTCGGTTGTGTCCAACTCCGGACCGAGCTGCGCGTCTTCACGCTCGCGCACATGACTGACCATGACCGCGACGCCGATGACGACGAGGGCGACAGGCCACATGAAATCGAGGACGTCGTTGTCGGAGAACACCTTGTCGAACAGCACGAGGGCGCCGAACATGGCGACGGCAAGTCCGCCGATGTACGCAGTCGTCGACGTGTCGGTCGCGCCGACATTGCCCGTACCCTCCTCCGGCAGCAGCAGCCACGCGACGCCGTAGACCAGCAGCCCGAATCCGCCGAAGAACGCGGTGATGACGAACGCGATGCGGACGAGGCGGACGTCGATCCGGTAGGTCTCGGCGATGCCGCCCGCAACGCCGCCGAACCACCGCTGCTCGCGGCTGCGGTGGAGGCTGCGATACCAGGGCGGGGCGGGGTCGCGAGGCGGGGCGGGCGGGGGTTCGGTAGCCATGGGTTCATCGTGACTGCCGGCCCGGCCCGCGACCATCGGGTATCACCCTGAGGGAGTTCTCAGGGACGGTCCTGATTCTTGACGAGGCCCAGCGGCGCGATCATCAGGGGGTGAGACGCCTCACGCGGACCCGTCCGCGGCGCAACGAACAGCAGCGAATCGTGGGTGGCGTCGCGGCCGGGCTGGGCGACTACCTCGGGATCGAGCCCAATCTCGTGCGCCTGGCGTTCGTCGTGCTCACGTTGGCGGGCGGGCTCGGAGTGGTGTTGTACCTCGTCGCCTTCACTCTGATGCCAGCCGCGAACGCGCCGGAACTCACGCGTCCGGCGGAGCCCGACGTTGCGCAGACGGCTGCGTTCGGCGTCGTCGTCATCGGCTTGTTGCTGGTTGCGCGCACCGCTGGAGCGTGGTTCTCGGACGCGGTGGTGTGGCCCCTCACCATCGCGGCATTCGGCCTCGCGTTGTTGTGGATGCGGTCACCGCACGAAGACGAGCAGAAGCTCGATTGGCCGGCGCTCGACCGCTTGCCTCCCGCGGCGTCCGACGCGCTCTCGGTCGTCGTCGGCAGTCGCGGCGGATTGATTCGCGCGATCGGCGGCGGTGTCCTGGTGATCGGCGGCATCGCCTTGTTCCTGGTGTCGGTCGGTTCGTGGGAAGCGCTGCGGGGTGGGGTACTCGCGGGCGTCGTCGTCGCCGCCGGCATCGCCCTCGCGCTCGGACCCGGCCTCGTGCGCATGGGACGCGAGCTCGCCGACGAACGGCGCGAACGCATCCGGTCCGAGGAGCGCGCCGACATGGCCGCGCATCTGCACGATTCGGTGTTGCAAACGTTGGCGCTCGTGCAGCGGCGGGCCGACGACCCGCGCGAGGTCGTGCGCCTCGCGCGCCGTCAAGAACGCGAGTTGCGCGCGTGGCTGTTGAGCGGCGAGACCCTGCATGACGACCTGCCGCCGGCAACGCTCGGCGCCGCGCTCGATGCCGCGGCCGCCGAAATCGAAGACTTGTGTGGTGTCCCGGTCGACATCGTGCGCGTGCGCGACTGCCCGCTGACGGGGCTCGAACCGCTCGTGTCCGCGAGCCGGGAAGCGATGCTCAACGCGGCCCGCCATTCCGGCGCACCGTCGATCTCCGTGTACGCCGAGGTCGAACCCGAACGGGCGACGGTGTTCGTGCGCGATCGGGGTCGGGGCTTCGACCCCGACACGGTGCCCGCGGACCGCGGCGGTATCGCGGCGTCGATCGTCGGCCGCATCACGCGCCGCGGCGGTCAGGCGACGATCCGCTCCACTGCCGGTGAAGGCACCGAGGTCGAACTTGTCCTGCCCCGCATCCGCGAACAGGAACCGGCGTGAGGGTCAAGGCGCAGATCCGGAGGCGCGGTGGCGTCGTCGGCGGGTTCGCGACCTGCGATGGAGCGCCGGAGGTCGTAGCCGCATGAGAAGAGTCTTTCTCGTCGACGACCACCAGTTCTTCCTCTCGGGCGTGCGGGCCGAGCTGGGCGATGGGGTGGACGTGGTCGGCAGCGCGTCTGATGTCGACTCGGCTATCGAACTCGTGCGTGAGCGCGCACCCGACGTCGTGCTCGTCGACGTGCACATGCCCGACGGCGGCGGCGCCCGCGTCGTGCACGACGTCCTCGCGACCCACCCCGATGTGCGCTTCCTCGCGCTCTCCGTGAGTGACGCGCCCGAAGACGTCATCGGCATGATCCGAGCCGGCGCTCGCGGGTACGTCACCAAAACCATCGCCCCGGTCGAGTTGCTCGTGGCGATCGATCGCATCGCCGACGGCGACGCGGTGTTCTCGCCGCGCCTTGCCGGGTTCGTGCTCGACGCGTTCGCCGGGACCTCCGGCGTCGTCGCCGACCCGGAGCTCGACCAGCTCACGCCCCGTGAACAGGAGGTCCTGCGCCTCCTCGCGCGGGGCTACGCGTACAAGGAGATCGGCCGCCGGCTCGAGATCTCGGTCAAGACTGTCGAGACGCACGTGAGCTCGGTCCTGCGCAAACTCCAGCTCTCGAGCCGCCATGAGCTGGCCCGTTGGGCCACGGACCGACGCCTGACCTGAATGTTCCCGGGTGGGTCATTCGGCTCCCCGTATTCGTCCGGCCCGGGTTATGGCCGATAATAGGGACATGCCGGCGACCCAAGGACGGGGGCACCGCCGTAGGCACGGGCAGATCGTGGCGGGCGTCTCGGGTCAGCTCGCGGCTCGCCTCGGTGTCCACGTCAACCTCGTACGACTCTCCTTCGTCGCTCTCACGTTCGCGGGCGGCGCCGGCCTCGTCGCGTACGCGATGGCGATGCTCATCTTCCGCGAGCCCGATCCCGACGAGTTGGCGGCGCGGGCCGACACGGACGCGTGGCAGGCGCTGGCCCTCGCCGCGGTCGTCATCGGTGCGTTGCTCGCGGTCCGGTTCACCGGCCAACTCTGGTTCGACGACTCGCTCGCCTGGCCCGTCGCCGCGATCGCCATCGGGTTCGGGCTCATCTGGTTGCAGGCGCCGCGCATCCGTCCCGGATACATCGTCGCCGGCGCCCTCCTGCTCGGCGCCGGCGTCGGCGCCCTGGTCGTCAACTACTGGGGTTGGATCGCGCTGCGCAACGGCCTCCTCGGCGTCACTGTGCTGCTCGGGATAGTCGCGATTGCCGCCGCGCCCTGGCGCACGCGTCGGGTCGCAACGCTCGCCGAGGCGCTCACCGACGTGGCGGCGGACGTGCAACAGGAGTACGGCGTCAGCATCGACGTGTCCCGCAAGGACGACTTCGCCCTCGCCGGCCTCGAACCGCTCGTGCTCGCAGCCCGCGAAGGAATGCGCAACGCGGCGAGGCACTCCGGGGCGGCCAAGGTGACCGTGGTCGTGCAGCGCAACGGCTCCGGACCGAGTGTCCTGATCCGCGACCGCGGGCGTGGTTTCGACCCCAAGCGCACATCGGCACGCGGCGGCCTCGCACTGTCCGTGATCCGCCCGATCGCGGCGGCCGGGGGAACGGCCAAGATCCTGAGCCGCCCCGGAATGGGCTGCGAGCTGGAGCTCGTCCTTCCCCGCGAACGGGACGCCGCCTCCTAGAGCGGCCCCGGCCGGAGCCGGATAGAGGCGGTCCGGAAGCGGTAGACTCCGTCCGTTCGTATTCGTCCCGAGGTTGGGGGAACGTGGGCCGTGGCCCACGTTTTTTCTTGACCAAGGGCTTTTTTGGCGAGGGAGTCCGAGTGAGCGCGACCCAGACCCAGGTGGAGGCAGCCCGCGCGGCCGTCGCCCCGGTCGTCGCCGCGCTCGGTTGCTCCCTCTACGACATCGAGCTGAGCGGAGCCGGGAAGGCCCGCACCCTCCGGGTCACCATCGATCGGGCCGGCGGCGCCGACCTCGAGACCATTGCCGAGGCAACCAAAGCGATCTCGCCGGTCCTCGACGACGTCTCGACGTTGGGCGAGCCGTATCTCCTCGAAGTGAGCAGCCCCGGAATCGAGCGGACGCTTCGTACCGTCGAGCACTTCGGCGGCGCGATCGGCGCCGACGTCAGTATCAAGTTCCACACCGAAGCGGGGCCCCGTCGTACGCACGGCACGCTGGTCGAAGCCGACGATTCATCCATCGTCGTCGACACCGACGGCGAGCGGCTGACGATCAGTTACGACGACATCACGCAGGCCCGCACGGTGTTCGCATGGGGTCCGCAGCCGCGAGAGAAAACGCGCGCGCGGGCGAAGGAGAAGAACTCGAAGTGAAAAATCCAGAGATGCTCGAGGCGCTCTCCGCGCTGGCCGTCGAGAAAGGGATCTCCGAAGAGGTCATGTTGGAGGCGTTGGCGAACGCGCTCGTCACCGCGTACAAGCGCATGCCCGACGCCGCCGAAGAAGCGCTCGTCGAGATCGACGTCGAGACCGGCGAGATCCGCGTCATCGCGCAGGAACTCGACGAGGAAGGCGAAGTCCAGCGCGAGTGGGACGACACGCCCGCCGACTTCGGCCGCATCGCCGCGCAGACTGCGAAGCAGGTCATCCTGCAGCGCATTCGCGAGGCCGAGCGCGAGATGAAGTACGAGGAGTACGCGGGCCGCGAAGGCGACATCGTCACGGGCATCATCCAGCAGACGGATGCCCGCTACACCCTGCTTGACCTGGGGCGGGTCGAGGCATTGCTTCCGCAGGCCGAGCAGGTGCCGGGCGACCGGTACGACCACGGCGCCCGCATGAAGGCGTACATCGTCGAGGTGCGCAAGACGGCCAAGGGCCCGCAGATCGTCGTGTCGCGAACGCACCCGGGGCTCGTGAAGCGCCTGTTCGAACTCGAAGTTCCCGAGCTCGTCGACGGCATCGTCGAGATCAAAGCCGTCGCCCGCGAACCGGGCCACCGCACGAAGCTCGCGGTGCAGTCCAACGACCACAACGTCGACCCCGTCGGCGCGTGCGTCGGCGCACGCGGCATGCGCGTCCGCCAGGTCGTGAACGAGTTGCGCGGCGAGAAAGTTGACATCGTCCCCTACAGCGCCGAACCGCCGGAGTTCGTCATGCGCGCGCTCGCGCCGGCGAAGGTCCGCGAAGTGCGCGTGCACGAAGACACCGGCATCGCCGAAGTGATCGTGCCCGACTTCCAGCTGTCGCTCGCGATCGGCAAGGAAGGTCAGAACGCGCGCCTCGCGGCGCGGCTCACCGGTTGGCGCGTCGACATCAAGAGCGAGACGCAGCTGGCAGAAGAAGAGTCCGGCGGCGGATACGCCGACGGCGAGTGGGTCGAGGGACCCGACGGCCAGCTCATGTGGCAACCTGCCGAAGGCGGCGAGGCCATCTCGGCCGCGGAAGCGGGCTACGGAACTCTCGGCGAATCGGCCGCGGAGCCAGCCGAAGCGCCCGAACCCGCCGAGGCAGCCGAAGCTGCCGAGGCGAAGGTCGAAGTCGAAGAACCCGCCCCCGTTGCGGATGCCGGTGAGGCACCCGCCGCGGAGGCGACCGAGGAGGCAGAGATCTGAGCCCGCGCCGCACGTGCGTCGGGTGCCGTGACGAGGCAGCATCCGATACGCGCCGGCGGATCGCGGCCACCAAATCCGGGTCGATTTCGGTCGGTCCGTCGGCCCCGGGTCGGGGCGCCTGGGTGTGTTCGGCGGACTGCTTCGACCTTGCAGTCAAGCGGGAAGCACTGGCCCGGGCGCTGAGGTGCGACATCACGAACACCGAGGTCGAGCGCCTACGCGCGAGACTGTTCGAGCAGAAAAACTAAGGAACAAAGTTTGGCTACAAAGAAGATTCGGGTCTACGAGCTGGCTCGGGAGCTGGGCGTCGAGAACCACGACGTCGTCGAACTCGCGAACGAGCTCAAGATTGGCGTGAAGAGCCACTCGTCGAGCATCGACGAGCCGTCAGCCGACCGCGTCCGCCGCCTGGCGGACAGCCGCGGCATGAAGAAGGCGCCCGCCCCGGAACCGGAGCCCGCGCCCGAGCCGGCCCCGGCGAAAAAGGCACCCGCGGCCAAGGCCAAGCCCGTGGCCGAGCCCGAACCCGGTGCCGCTCCCGAACGTGACGTTGCGCCGGCCGCCGAGGCGGGCGCAACACCCGAGCCCGAAGTCGAAGAAGAACGGCCTGCGGTCGTGCGCAGCACGCACCGCGTCGTGCGCTCGGCGCCGACGCCGCGCCCCGTCGAGCCCGAAGCCGAACGTCCTGGCGCCGCGCCGGCTCCGGCTCCGGTTGCGCCGCTCGCGCCGGCCGCCGCGGCGTCGACTCCGCCCGCACCGGCTCCGGCACCCGCGCCCGAGCGCTCGTCACCGGCCGATCGTCCTCCTCGTACGCCTCCGCCCGCGCCGCCCCGACCGGTGTCACATACGGGCAAGCCCATCCCGCCCCCGCCCGGCCAGCGCACGCCCCCGCCGCCTCCCGGCCGCGGTCCTATCGGAGCGTCGCCGCGCGGCGGCGGTGCCGGTGCACCTCGCTCCGGTCCCGGTCCCGGTGGCGGCGGCGGAGCCGGTCGCCCCGGTGGTGGTGGTGGTGGCTTCAATCGCGGTGGCGGTGGCGGTGGGTTCACCGGAGCCCCCGGTGGCGGCGGCGGACCCGGTGGTGGACCCGGTGGTCCCCCCGGTGCCCGGGCGGGCGCGCCCGGAGCGAACCGTGGTCGTCCCGGTGGCGGTCCCGGCGGTGGTCCCGGTGGTCCCGGCGGTGGTCCCGGTGGTGGTCCCGGCGGCCGTGGTCGCCCGGGCGGTCCCCCGCAGCGGCGGCGCAAGAAGCGCAGGCGCGACCGCGACGAGCTCGAACCGGCGGCGCAGCGCCTTTCTCCGGCCGACGCGCCCGTCCCCGAGGGCGAGATCGTCGTGTCGCGCGGTGCCACCATCCAGGAACTCGCTCCGAAGTTGAACCGAACGCCGGCCGACCTCGTGCGCATCTTGTTCGAGGCGGGCGAGATGGTCACGGCCACGGCGTCGCTCGCCGACGAGATGATCGAGCTGATCGCGGAGGCACTCGGTGCCGAAGTGTTGCTCGTCGAGCCCGGTAGTGAACAAGAGGTCGAGCTGCAGGCGTTGCTCGGCGCCGACGACGAGGAAGACGAAGCGCTGCTCGAGCCGCGCTCACCCGTCATCACGGTGATGGGCCACGTCGACCACGGCAAGACCACGCTGCTCGACAAGATCCGTAGCGCCAACGTCGTCGCGGGCGAAGCCGGTGGCATCACGCAACACATTGGTGCGTACCAGGTCGACCGGCAGGGCCGGCGCGTGACGTTCATCGACACGCCGGGTCACGAGGCGTTCACCGCGATGCGTTCGCGTGGCGCGCAGATCACCGACATCGTGATCCTCGTCGTCGCGGCCGACGACGGCGTCATGCCGCAGACGATCGAGGCGATTGCGCACGCGCGTGCGGCCGACGTGCCGATCGTGGTCGCGGTCACGAAGGTCGACCGCGAAGACTCGGATCCGACCCGCGTGCGCCAGCAACTCACGGAACAGGAGCTGGTACCCGAGGAGTGGGGCGGGTCGACGATCGTCATCGACGTGTCACCGCCGACGGGTGTGGGTGTCGAGGAGCTACTCGACAGCCTCGTCCTCGTCGCCGACGCCGAAATCGCCGAAGACCTCGTGGCCAACCCGAAGCGGCCGGCCAAGGCCTACGTGCTCGAATCGAACCTCGACCCCGGTCGCGGTCCTGTCGTCACGGCCCTGATCGAAGAAGGGACGCTCCGCGTCGGCGACACCATCGTTGCCGGTCCCGCGTGGGGCCGGGTGCGTGCCATGTTCGACGAGCACGGCGAGCAGGTCACCGAAGCCGGCCCGTCGGTACCGGTCGAGGTGCTCGGGCTCGACGACATCCCGCTCGCGGGCGACGAACTGCGCGTGGCACCAAGCGACAAGGTCGCCCGTACCGTCGCTGAAGCGCGTGCGCACCGGCGCAAGACCGCGTCGCAGCGCGGCGGCATGATGCTCTCGGGCGGTGCCCGCCTCGAAGACGTGTTCGCGATGGTGCAGCGCGGCGAAGTCGCCACGTTGAACCTCATCGTGAAGGCCGACATGCAGGGTTCGCTCGAAGCGCTCACGGAGGCGTTGCGCAAAGTCGACCAGGAGCACGACGAAGTGCGACTGTCGTTCGTCCACCGGGGCGTCGGCGGCATCACCGAGTCCGACGTGAACCTGGCAGTCGTGTCGAACGCGACCGTCGTCGGGTTCAACGTCCGCCCCGACCGCAACGCGCGCGAAGTTGCCGAGCGCGAGGGCGTCGAGCTGCGGTTGTACGAAGTCATCTACAACCTGCTCCAAGACGTCAACAACGCGCTCGTCGGCATGCTCAAGCCCGAGTACGAAGAGGTCGTCACCGGTGAAGCGCAAGTGCGTGAAGTCTTCAGCGTGCCCCGTATCGGCAAGGTCGCCGGTTGCATGGTCACGCACGGAGTCATCACCCGAGGCTCGAAGGTGCGGTTCCTGCGCGACGGCACGGTCATCTGGAACGGTTCGATCGCGTCGCTGAAACGGTTCAAGGACGACGCCCGTGAGGTCCGCGAGGGCTTCGAGTGCGGAATCGGCCTCGAGAACTTCACCGACCTCAAGTCGGGCGACGTCATCGAGACGTTCGACGAGCGCGAGATCGCCCGTACCTGATCCGGGCGGCCTTCGTGTGCGAAGGTGAGGAGTGCGCAGACTTCTGGTTGCCGTGCTCGCGGTTGGTCTCGTCGCGTCGTGCAGTAGCGGCGACGATGACGACGACGACGCCGGGGCCGGCGCGCCGGCAACGGAGCCCGGTGCCGAAGTCGAGGCTGCGGCCGAGGCGGGAGTACTGACCGATCGGGAGTGCGACACTGCCGCGCTCCCGGTCGTGAGCGAGTGCTTCTGGCTCGAGGTTCCCGAGAACCGCGCCGAGCCCGATAGTGCGACCGTGCGCCTCCCGGTCACCGTGCTGCAAAGCCCGGCGGCCGACGCCGCGCCGGACCCGGTCGTGTACCTGCACGGGGGGCCCGGTGACGACGCACTGAGCAGCGCCGAGAACTGGGCCGACGACCCGATCCTCGAGACCCGCGACGTTGTCCTGTTCGACCAGCGCGGAGGCGGGCTCGCGGAACCGTCGCTCACCTGTCCCGAGGTCGACGCTGCCATCATCGCCCGGTTTGAGACGGCGTCGAGCTACGAAGACGACCGGACCGCGCGCGAGGCGGCGTGGCAAACGTGTCGCGATCGTCTCGTCGGCGAAGGGATCGATCTCGACGCGTACGACTCCGAAGCAATCGCCGACGACCTCGAGAGCTTGCGCCTCGCGATGGACGTCGACCAGTGGAACCTCTTCGGCGTGTCGTACGGCACTCGCATCGCACTCACGTACATGCGCGAGTACCCCGACAACGTGCGCACGGCATTGCTCGATAGCGTTGTCTCACCCGATTCCGGCGGCGCGGCGTACTTCATCGAATCGGGAGACCGCGCGATCGCGCAGCTCGTCGACGGGTGTCTGGCTGACAGCGCCTGTGCCGCGGCGTTCCCCGACTTCGCCACTGCTGTCGATCGTGCCTACGAGCGCATGAATACGGAACCGTTCCGCGGCGAAGTCGACCTCGGCGAGGCCGGCGGCGTGATCGAGATCGTGATCGACGGTTCCGACGCGATCGGCGGCCTGTTCACCGCGCTCTACGAGAAGGACCTCATCCCGCTACTGCCGACGGTGGCCGAGGGCATCGCGAGCGGCGACTACGCGGCCATCCCCGCGATCGCGCAGGACGGCATCCCGTTCGCGATCGCTGCCTCGGACGGTGCCGCCATCTCCATCGCGTGCGCCGACACGTTGAGGGTGCTCGACGAAGAGGACGACGAAATGATCGCGTCGCCCGGACGCAACACCACCCTCGCGGTCGAGAACGCCGACTCGTTCTGCGACCTCTGGGACGTCGAGCCCGTCTCGAATGCCTTCCACGACCCTGTCACGGTCGACGTCCCGACCATGGTCGTGGCCGGACGCTACGACCCGGCGACGCCCCCGGCGGGCAGCGAGGCCGTCGCCGCGGCGCTCCCGAATGCGGTCTTCGCAGAGTGGGACGGGATCGGGCACGGGGTGCTGTTCAGCGACGCGCCGTGCTCCGAACCGGCGTGGCTGACGTGGCTCGCCGACCCGTCGGTGCCGCCGGACCTCGCCTGTGCGGCCGATGCGCCGCCCCCGGCGTTCGTGGCCGGCTGACCCCCGGGGCGACCCTGTTCCGAAATGTCCGGGGTCCGGCGCGAGACTGACGGTATGCACGCGGCGGCAGTCCGCTTCGATATCCATATTCCGGCCAGCCGCTCGCTGAAGGCGAAGCGCCAGGTCGTGCGGCCGATTGTCGACGGCCTCCGCCACCGGTTCAAGGTGTCGGTCGCGGAGGTCGACCACCTGGAGCAGTGGCAACGGGTGGCGATCGGCGTGGCCGCCGTGAGCGGCACACAGACCCACTTGCGCGAGGTGCTCGCGTCGGTGGAGCGCTTCGTCGCGGCGGCGCCCGACATCGAGTTGCTCGACATCGACACGAGTTGGATCGAGGTCGAGTCGTGAGCACGCCCCGCCGCTATCCGCGCACCGCGCGGCTGAACGAGTCGGTGCTCGAGGTCCTGGCCGAAGAGCTCGAGCGCATGTCCGACCCCCGGCTCGAGATGGTGACCATCACGGGAGTCGACGTCACGCGCGACCTCTCACACGCACGCGTCTACTACTCCACGCTCGCGGCCGAAGTCGCGCGCAGCGAGAAGAACGTCGCCGAGGACGCCGCGGCGGCACTCGAATCGGCGACACCCCACCTGCGCTCGTCGATCGGTCGCCAGTTGCGTATCCGCCAGGTCCCGAAGCTGATCTTCGGTGTCGACGGCGGCATCGTCGCCGGGCAACGGATCGAAGAGATCCTGCGCGGTGAACACACACTCGACAAAGAATTCGACGAATGAATCTTCAAGAGGAGATCACCGACGGCCTCGTTGCCGCGGCCGATGCGATCCTCGCGGCTGATCAGGTCGCGCTCGCGTGTCACGTCAATCCCGACGGTGATGCGCTCGGGTCGATGCTCGCGTTGCATCACGTGTTGCGAGCGGCGGGCATGGACTCCATCGCGTCGTTCTCGGAACCGTTCGTCGTCGCGCCGCACTACCGCGAACTCGCGGGGCTCGACCTGCTCGTGCCGCCCGACGAGTACCCGCGCGAGCCGCGGGTGATGGTCACGTTCGATTGCGGGTCACTGGCGCGTCTGGGCGACCTCGAACCCGTGGCGAAGGCCGCGGGCGAGCTCGTCGTCATCGACCATCACGTCTCGAACCAGCGCTACGGCACGATCAACGTCATCGACCCGGCGGCCGCGGCGAGCGGCGTGCTGGTGCGTCGCCTCATCGACCTCATGCGTTTGCCGCTCACCCGAGACGCGGCCGTGTGCCTGTACGCAGCGCTCGTGTGCGACACGGGCCGGTTCCAGTACGAGTCGACGACCCCGGAGGTGTTCGAGCTGGCCAAGGAGCTGGCCACCTTCGATCTCCCGATCGCGACCTTGTGCCGGACGTTGTTCGAGGAGCACCGCTTTGCCTACCTCCAGCTGATGGCCGACGTGCTCGCGCACGCGGTGCTGGTGCCCGCGAAGCGGTTCGTGTGGGCCAAGGTCTCGGTTGCCGACCTCGCGCGCCACGACGTGAGCTTCGAGGAAGTCGAGGGCCTGATCGACATCGTCCGCCGGACGCGTGAGGCCGAGGTCGCGTGCGTGCTGAAGGAAGCGCCCGACGGATCGTGGCGGGTCAGCCTCCGATCGCTGGGGGATGTCGACGTGCGGATGATCGCCGAGCAACAGGGCGGAGGCGGCCACCGGTTCGCGGCCGGGTTCACGAGCGACGAACCCGCCGACGCCGTCATCGCCAAGATCCTCACCGCACTCCCGTAGCGACCCGCCCTAACCTCGGCGACGTATGCAGGACGGGTTGGTGGTCGTCGACAAAGCCGCGGGGTGGACCTCGCACGACGTCGTCGGCAAGCTGCGCGGCGTGTACGGGCAGCGGCGCATCGGCCACGCGGGCACGCTCGACCCGGATGCGACGGGTGTGCTGCTGGTCGGCCTCGGCCGCGTCACTCGACTGATGCGGTTCCTCCAGGTGGCGCCGAAGACGTACCACGCCCGGGTTGTGTTCGGCATCGCGACCGACACGCTCGACGCCGCGGGCGCGGTGCTCGAACAGGCCGAGATGAGTTTCACGGGCGAGCAACTCGACGATGCGGCGCGCGCGTTCGCGGGCGACATCGAACAGATACCGCCGATGGTGTCGGCGATCAAGGTCGGCGGACGCAAGCTGTACGAACTCGCGCGCAAGGGCGAAGAGATCGAGCGTGCACCCCGCCCGGTACACATCTTCCAACTCGACATCGAGTCGCTCACGCCGGGGCCGTACCCGGAAGCGACGATGACCGTCAGGTGTTCGAGCGGCACCTACATCCGGTCGCTCGCCGCCGATCTCGGCACGGCGTTGGGTGGTTGCGCACACCTCGGTACGCTGCGCCGTACGGCCATTGGGTCGTTCGCGCTCGACCAGGCGAGCCCGATGGAAGTGATCGAGAAGGACCCGGTCGCGGTGTTGCTGCGCCCGGCCGAGGCCATGCGCGACCTCGAGCCGATCACGGTCTCCGAGGAAGAAGCGCGCGGCGTCACCCACGGTGCCACTTTCGCGGCGCGCAACCTGCTCCCCGACGGCGCGGGCGACGGCCCGTTTGCGGTCTTGCACGACGGCGAACTCCTCGCTGTCTACGAACGGCGCGGCGCGGGCGTGAAGCCGGCCGTGGTGTGTGCGTCATGAACCTCTGGCGGGAGTTGTCCGACGTGCCGCGTTCGTCTGCCGGCCGAGCAGTCACAATCGGCGCGTTCGACGGTGTGCATCTCGGTCACGTCGCGGTGTTGCGGCTCGTGCACGACCTGGCGCGGGCGCGCGGCCTGTCGGCCACCGTGCTGACCTTCGACCGTCATCCGGCCGAGGTCGTGCGGCCGGATTCGGCGCCGTGCCTGCTCACCGAGCTTGACCAGAAGCTCGAACTCCTCGAAGCCACCGGCCTTGTCGACGAGTGCGTCGTGCTGACGTTCGACGAGACGCGCAGCAAGGAGAGCGCAGAGGAGTTCGTCGAGGAAGTGCTCGCCGGTGTGCTGCAAGCGCGCCGAGTCGTCGTGGGCGCCGACTTCCACTTCGGGCACCGTCGGCACGGCGACGTCCCGCTTCTCCAGCGCATGGGGACCGAACTCGGGTTCGAGGTGCTCGGTCTCGGCCTCATCGCCGCACCCGAGGGCGAGGTCCCAACGGGCGACTCCCTTCCGTACTCGTCGACCCGCGTGCGCAACGCTCTCGCGGCCGGCGACCTTCGGACCGCGACCACGATTCTCGGACGCTCGCACGAAGTGCGCGGAACACTCGACGGGAACCGCCTGATCCTCGACGAGCGTGCGTGCCTACCTGCGCCCGGCGAATACAACGGCCAGCTCACAATCGGAGGCACGACGCATAGCATCACGGTCGCGGTCGGCGGCGACGTTGTCGTCGTCGACGGGGCGACGGGCACGGGACCTGCGGCCCTTCAGTTCAAGGTGTTCAAGTCACCTACAGGTTCTCGGCCGTAGCGCGGTAATTGCGCAGGAACTCGTCGAGCGAGTCGCCGCCGTACTTCCGCAGGGCTTCCTCGGCGAGCACGAGCGCGACCATCGTCTCGGCGATGACGCCCATCGCGGGAACCGCGGTGACGTCGGTGCGTTCCTTGAAGGACACGCCTTCTTCCTTGGTCACGACGTCGACGGTGCCGAGCACGGGCTTGTTGAGCGTGGCGAGCGGCTTCATCGCGAGGCGAGCCGTGATCAGCTCACCGGTCGACATGCCACCCTCGATTCCACCCGCGAGCGTTGTTTCGCGGCGGTAGCGCTCGTCGCCCGCGTCCCAGCTGATCGCGTCGTGCGCTTCGGACCCGCGCCGGGACGCGATATCGAAGCCGTCGCCGATCTCGACGCCCTTGATGGCCTGGATGCTCATCAGCGCCTGCGCGAGGCGGGCGTCGAGCTTGCGGTCCCAATGCACGTGACTGCCGAGCCCGACCGGCACCCCGTACGCGAGGACCTCGACGACACCGCCGAGCGAGTCACCGTCCTTGGCGGCCGCCTTCACTTCCGCGATCATCTCGGCCTCGGCGTCGGTGTCGAAACACCGCACCGGTGAGTCGTCGACCGTCGCGAGATCGGCGGGCAAGGGCCGCCGGCCCTGCTTCGCGCTCGCGCCGCCGAGGCGCACGACGTGCGACACGATCTCGATACCGATGTGGCGCAACAACACCTTGGCCACGGCGCCGGCCGCGACGCGAGCCGCGGTCTCGCGGGCCGAGGCCCGTTCGAGCACGTCGCGCGCGTCGTCGAACCCGTACTTCTGCATCCCGGCCAGGTCGGCGTGCCCGGGCCGCGGCTGCGTGAGCGGCTTCTCGGTCGCACCCGGCGCGGGCGACATCTCCTGTTCCCACTTGGGCCACTCGACGTTGGGGATCTCGATGAACAACGGCGAGCCGAGCGTGCGCCCGTGCCGCACGCCGCCGAGCAGCAACAACTCGTCGCGTTCGAACCGCTGGCGCGGACCCCGGCCGTAGCCGAGGCGGCGGCGGGCGAGTTCGCCCGCGATGTCGTCCTCGGTGATCGGCAGGTTCGCGGGCAGGCCCTCGATGATCACGCCCAGGGCGCGCCCGTGCGATTCGCCGGCGGTGAGATAACGCAACATCAGGACCCCGCCAACCGGCGTGTCGACTCGACGTCTTGTTCGAGCTGGGCAATCAGGTTGGCGATCGAGTCGAACTTCACCTGGCCGCGCAGCCACGCCTCGACGCGGACGCGCGCGTGCTCGAAGTAGAGATCGTCGTCGAAGTCGAGCAGGTGCGGCTCGACAAGTAACAGTCCGTGCTCCGCGTAGAACGTCGGGCGGCGACCGATCGAGATTGCGGTGCGGTGCACGGAACCGTCGGGTCGCTCGTACCAGCCCGCGTACACGCCGTCGGCCGGGAGTTGGATGTCGCCGGGCACCGCGACGTTGGCGGTGGGGAAGCCGAGCTCGCGGCCGCGCTTGTCGCCGTGCTCGACGACGCCCTGGATCTCGAACTCGCGTCCGAGGAGCCGGGTCGTCGTGTCGATGTCACCCTGCGCGAGCGCGGCCCGGACGGCCTCGGACGAGATAGGAGCATCGAGCAGCTCGTCGACCACGAGCGCGACGGTGTGCACCTTGAAACCGAGCCGCGCACCCATCGCTTCGAGCGCGGGCACGTCGCCGCGCCGGCGGTGGCCGAAGTGGAAGTTCTCGCCCTCGACGGCGGCACGCGCGTGCCACATGCCGACGACGACGTCGTTCATGAAATCGTCGGGCGTCTCGAGCGACCGCGTCTCGTCGAACCGGAGTACGTGTACGTAGTCGATGCCGAGTGCCTCGAACTGCTCGAGGCGCTGGTTGAGGGTGCTGAGGAGGCGGGGTGCCGACTCGGGACGGACCACGCTGGCCGGGTGGCGGTCGAACGTGACGACCACGGCCGGCGCGTCGACCTCGTCGGCGACACCGCGTACCGCGGTGAGGAGCGCCCGGTGCCCACGGTGCACGCCGTCGAAGGTCCCGACCGTCACGACCGACCCGTTCGGAAGCGACGGCAGCGCGCTGCCTTCGAGGATGCGGTCCACGACTGACCAGGGTACCGGGCGCCTCACGAGATTCGGGCGGGCTCCGCGCGACGATGGGGCGGATGGCTCGACTCGGGGGCGGCACGACGCAGCGGGAGTTCGCGCAGGCATTGCTCGTCGGCGTGCTCGCGGGCTTCCTGTCGGGGCTGTTCGGCGTCGGGGGCGGCATCCTGATCGTGCCCGGGCTCGTGCTGTTGGCCCACATGCAGCAGCGCCTGGCCCACGGCACATCGCTCGCCGCGATCGTGCCGATCGCCACCGCGGGCGTCGTCGGCTACCTCCTCGACGACAAGGTCGACGGCGCCGCGGCACTGTGCATCGCGTCCGGTGCGATGCTCGGCGCGGTTCTCGGCACCAAGGCGCTCCAAGTGTTGCCGCAGCGGGTGTTACGTCTCGCATTCGCCGCGCTGTTGCTCGCGACCGCGGCGCGCCTGCTCGTCCATGACGGCGTCCATTCGGGCCGCGGCGACCTCGACGTCGCCATGGTCGCCGGGTTCGTCGTCCTCGGCCTCGTGGCGGGTGTGTTGAGCGGACTGCTCGGCGTCGGCGGCGGCATCATCATGGTGCCGGCCATGGTCCTCGCGTTCGACATGCCGACGGTCATCGCCAAGGGCACGTCGCTCCTCGTGATCATCCCCACGTCGATCGTCGGCACGTGGCGCAACGTCCGCAACGACAACGCGCGCATCGACCTGGCGGTCACTATTGGCTTGGCCGGTATCGTCACCGCGTTCCTGGGCGCGCTGGTCGCCATCGCGCTCTCCGACAGCACCTCGACGATCCTCTTCGGCCTGCTGCTCGTGGCCTCTGCGTTCCGGCTCCTGTGGACCGACTACCGCGAACGCCACCCCGCGGCCCCCTGAATCGGCTGGTCCGGGGCTGTGGGAGGGGTCTGGTAGCCTCTCCGGCCGTAACCCCTTGTTCCAGAGAAGGTTCCAGCGCGCGCAATGCCCGACAAAACCGCAACAATCAACGAGCACAAGCTGCACGAGACCGACACGGGCTCGCCTGAGGTGCAGATCGCGATCCTTTCGGAGCGCATCCGTCACCTCACTGAGCACATGAAGGTCCACAAGAAGGACTTCCATACACAGCGCGGGCTCTTGATGCTGGTCGGTCAGCGTCGCCGCATGCTCGACTACCTCCGACGCAATGACGTCGAGCGGTATCGAGCAATCATCGCGAAGCTGGGCATTCGCCGGTAACACCCCTGAGGAGCGCCTCCGGCGCTCCTCTTGCATATTGAGAACACAACCCACGCGAGAGAGTCGTCGGTTGTCAGTCGCGAGCGCCCGATGAATATTTCGTCGGACGCTGACAACTGGGAACCGCTTCCTCTCGCACCTCACGAGAGGAAATACCTATGACCGACGCGATACGCGTCAGCGGTCCTATCAATGCCGACGGCCTCGAGATGATTCTCGAGACGGGCAAGCTCGCATCGCTTGCCGACGGCGCCGTGACCGTCACGGTCGGGGGCACCACGCTCCTATCCACCGTGTGCACGTCGAAGCCCCGCGAGGGCATCGACTTCTTCCCGCTCACCGTCGACGTCGAAGAGCGCATGTACGCCGCGGGCAAGATCCCCGGCTCGTTCTTCCGCCGTGAAGGCCGTCCCGGCGAGCAGGCCATTCTCACCTGTCGGCTCACCGACCGGCCGCTGCGCCCTTCGTTCCCGTCCGACTTCCGCAACGAAGTCCAGGTGATTGCCACCATCCTCGGTGTCGACCTCGAGAACCCGCACGACGTCGCGTCCATCAACGGCGCGTCGGCCGCGCTGACCATCTCGGGCATCCCGTTCGACGGTCCCATCGGCGCGGTGCGCCTGGCGCATCTCGACGGTGAGTGGGTCGCGCACCCCACCTTCCAGCAGGGCGACGAGTCGACGTTCGAAATCGTCGTTGCCGGCCGCAAGCTCGACAACTCGGCCCAAGGAGGGGCAGACGTCGCCATCATGATGGTCGAGGCGGGCGGCACCGAGCGCTCGTGGGAGCTCTACGAACAGGGCGCACCGAAGGTCACCGAAGAGACGATCGCCGAAGGCCTCGAAGCATCGAAGCAGTGGATCGCCGCCGCGATCGACCTCCAGTCGAAGCTCCGCGAGGAGTACGTGAAGGCGCACGGCGAGATCACGCCGATCGAGTACCTCCCCGCGATCGACTACACGCCCGAGGTGTTCGAGGCGGTTGCGAACCACGCCCGCAGCGCGACGAGCGAGGCGATGTTCATCGCCGACAAGCACGACCGCAACGTGAAGCTCGCCGAGATCGAAGCCGGCATCTTCGCGGCATTGATCGGCACCGACGAGAACCCCGGCGCGTTCGCGGCGCACGCAGGCCCGGTGAAGCGGGCGTTCCGCTCGCTCCAGAAGGATGTCGTGCGGACGCGGATCGTCAACGAGGGCAAGCGCATCGACGGTCGCGGCACCGCCGACCTGCGTCCCTTGAGCGCCGAAGTCGGCGTCATCGCTACTGCGCACGGCACCGGCCTGTTCCAGCGGGGCGAGACGCAGGTGTTGTCGGTGACGACGTTGGGCATGCCCCGCATGGAGCAGATGCTCGACACGATCACGCTCGACGACAAGAAGCGCTACATGCACCACTACAACTTCGCGCCCTTCTCGACGGGCGAGACGGGTCGTGTCGGTTCGCCGAAGCGGCGCGAGATCGGTCACGGCGCGCTCGCTGAGCGGGCCCTGGTACCGGTCATCCCGACCTCGATCGAGTGGCCGTACACGCTGCGGGTCGTCTCCGACGTGCTCGCATCGAACGGCTCCACGTCGATGGCATCCGTGTGTGGTTCGACGCTCGCCCTCATGGACGCAGGCGTGCCGATCAAGGCGCCGGTTGCCGGCATCGCGATGGGTCTCGTCTACGCCGAAGGCAAGTACACGACCCTCACCGACATCCTCGGCGCCGAGGACGCGTTCGGCGACATGGACTTCAAGGTCGCCGGTACCGAAGACTTCGTGACGGCGTTGCAGCTCGACACGAAGATCGACGGCATTCCGTCCGACGTGCTCGCCCAGGCGTTGCTCCAGGCGAAGGAAGCCCGGCTCAAGATCCTCGCGGTGATGAAAGAGGCGATGCCCGCGCACCGTGAGACGGTGCGCGACACGGCACCGAAGATCGTCAGCTTCGAGATCCCGATCGACAAGATCGGCGAGGTGATCGGGCCCAAGGGCAAGGTCATCAACCTCATCCAGCAGGAGACCGGCGCCGACATCTCGGTCAGCGACCAAGACGGCATGGGCCTCGTGTCGATCGGTTCGAAGGACGGTGCCGCGGTCGAAGAGGCCCGGCGGCGGCGCATCGAGCTCATCCTCGACCCGCCCTCGGCCGAAGTCGGTGCGATCTACGACGGCCGCGTGGTGAACATCACCAAGTTCGGTGCGTTCATCAATATCCTTCCGGGCCGTGACGGGCTCGTGCACATCTCGAAGCTCGGGCGCGGCAAGCGCATCGACCGGGTCGAAGACGTGCTCGCGCTCGGCGACGAACTCCAGGTGAAGGTCGACGACATCGACCAGA
>JANNHK010000263.1:0-4224 GCA_031404355.1 Actinomycetes bacterium | reverse complement strand
AGCTCAACAACCGCCCTCGACAGACCCTCGGCTGGATGAAACCATCTCAAGCGCTCGCCGACCTCGTTGCGCTCACTGCTTGAATCCGCCGCTCGTTTGAGTAACCACAAGCAGAAACGTCAGTCGATGCGGCGCATCTCTTCGCGGTAGAGCTTCCAGTTGAGCTGGTACTCGTACGCGGGATGCTCGATGTAACTGTCGTCCGTGACCCGGCCCTCGTGGATCTTGGCGGGCACACCGAGCGCCATCGCGCGCGACGGCACCTCCATGTTGTTCGGGACGAGCGCACCCGCGCCGACGAGCGCCCAGCTGCGCACGACGGCCTTGTGCAACACGATCGAACCGGTCCCGATGAGCGCGTGGTCCTCGACCGTGCAGCCTTCGAGATGGGCGAGGTGGCCGATCGTGCAGTCGTCGCCGACCGTCGTCTCGAGGCTCCGCGTGCAGTGCAGCACCGCGCCGTCCTGCACCGAGGTGCGGGCGCCGATCACGATCCGGCTCTGGTCACCCCGCAGCACCGCCTGCGGCCAGATCGTGGAGCCGGGACCGATCACGACGTTGCCGATGATCGTGGCGTCGGGGTGGACGAAGGCTTCCGGGTCGATTTCGGGTTCACGGTCGCCGAGTGCGTAGAGGGCCATGCGGCGTATTGTGACCGGTATGGAGGTTGCACAGCACGTGAAGGAAGTCGCCGACCAGGGCTACACGATCGTGGAGGACGCGATCGAAGCCGACCTGGTCGACGCCCTGCACGACGACCTGCTGCGCCTGGAGCGGGCGTTCGACGTGCAACCGTCGCCCAACTCGTTCGAGGGTCACCACACGTTGCGGGTCTACAACCTCCTCGCGTACGGCGAGTTGTACGAGCGCATCCCGGTGCACGAGAACGTGCTGCCGATCGTCGACGGCGTGCTCGATCCGGGCTGTCTCATCTCGAGCCTGTCGTCGATCTCGATCCTGGCCGGCGAGACCGCGCAACCGATCCACGCCGACGACCAACTCATCCCGCTGCCGAAGCCACACCCGCCGACGGTGTGCAACACCATGTGGGCGCTCACCGATTTCACCGAGGCGAACGGCGCGACCCGCATCATTCCCGGCACGCACCTCAGTGCCGAGAACCCGGAGTACGGCACCCACTACGACTCCATCGCCGCCGAGATGTCGAAGGGCTCGGTGCTGATCTGGCACGGCAGCCTGTGGCACGGCGGCGGCGCGAACCAGACCGGCGAGCGCCGGGTCGGCATCGCCATGAACTACTGCGCGGGTTACATCCGCCAGCAGGAGAACCAGCAACTCGGCCTCCCGCGCGCAACCGTCGAAGGCTTCTCGCCCCGGCTGCGCACGCTCACGGGGTACGGCGTCTACAACATGCTCATCGGCCACATCAACAAACACTCGCCCGAACAACTGCTGCTCTCCGTCGACGGCAGCGGCGAGAGCCCGATCCTCTGGGAGAAGCTCGATCGGTGACCATCGCAGCGACGCGCAGCGGCAAGATCGAAGGGGCCGAGCACGACGGCGTGCTCGTCTTCAAGGGCATCCCGTACGCGGCTCCGCCCGTCGGTGCGCGCCGCTGGCTCGCCCCCGAACGCGAAGACGCATGGGACGGTGTGCGCGACGCAACGCAGTTCTCGGCGCAGTCGGCGCAGGGCGCGTTCGGCATGAACACGATGATGGGCGGCACCGAGCCGGTCACGAGCGAAGACAGCCTCTATCTCAACGTGTGGACGCCCGCGTGCGACGACGCCCGCCGCCCCGTCATGGTGTGGATCCACGGCGGCGCGTTCATCTTCGGGTCGGGCGATACGCCGTGGTACGACGGCTCGCAGTTCTGCCGGCACGGCGACGTCGTCGTCGTCACGATCAACTACCGGCTCGGAGCGTTCGGGTACCTGCACCTCGCCGACCTCTTCGGTGAGGAGTTCGCGGGCTCCGGCAACGCGGCCGTCCTCGACCAGATCGCCTCGCTCGAATGGGTGCGTGAATCGATCATCGGGTTCGGCGGCAACCCCGACCAGGTCACGGTCTTCGGCGAGTCGGCCGGCGCGGGGAGCGTCGGCACGCTGCTCGGCACGCCGCGGGCGGCCGGGCTGTTTCACCGGGCCATCGCGCAGAGCGGCGGGTCGTCGTGGTGGTCGTCGCGTGAGCAGGGCACGGACATCGTCCAGAAGGTGATCGACGAGCTGGGCGTGCAGGCGGGCGACGTCGACGCGCTGCGGGCGCTGACAACCCAGCAGCTCATCGACATCGTGCCCACGATCGGCGGCATGCAGGTCGGTTCGCTCAACTTCCAGCCCGTCGTTGATGGCACCGTGTTACCCAAGCCGCCGACCGAAACGATCGCGGCCGGCAACCACGCCGGCGTTCCCGTCCTGGCGGGCACGAACCGCCACGAGATGACGCTGTTCAACCTGGTCGACCCGACCCTGAACGCCGTCGACGACGCGGGTATCGCCGAACGCCTGGCGCTCGTCGCGCCGAACGCCGAGGCGATCGTCACGAGCTACCGGTCGCGCCGCCTCGACGCGACCACACTCGACGTGTTCACCGACATCGCGAGCGACGCCGTGTTCCGCATGCCGGTGCAGTGGATGCTCGACGCCCAGTCAGAGCACGCGCCGGTGTGGTGCTACCTCTTCACGTGGGAGTCGCCGGTGTTCGGCGGGATCCTGAAGTCGACGCACGCACTCGAGATCACCTTCGCGTTCGACAACCTGGCCGCCCCGGGGGCCGAGATGATGACCGGTCCCGGAACCGAACGGCAGGCGATCGCCGACGCCATGCACCGGGCGTGGATCGCGTTCGCCCGCACCGGCGACCCGAACCACGCCGGCCTGCCGACCTGGCCCGTATACAACCGGGACCAGCGGCCGACGATGCGCTTCGACACGACCGTCGAGGTCCTCGCCGACCCCCTCGGCGACGACCGGTTGGCCTGGGACGACTACCGCAAGTAGCCAACCCCCCTTCAAGGGGCCCCGGAACCCGCCGATGGACAGAACGTGAGCCCGAAGAACGAGATCGTTGCCCTCCTGCTCGACGACGACCTGCCCGCCGACCGGCTCGGGGCGATGCTCCAGGCCGCGCGCAAGCGCGCGGGCATGAAGCGCCGCACCGTGGCCGCGCTGACCGGTCTCACGCGAGAACAGTTGCGCGACTACGAGCGGGGGGCGGCACCCGTACCGCCGCATGTCTGCGTCCGGCTGGCCGAGTGCTACGGCGACGACCTGACCGCGCACATCCCGTTGCGCATGCCGGTGCAGATCGAGGAGCGGTGGATCGTCGCCGGCGACCAGGCGCTCGCGCACCCGTCGGGAACGGCCGACGAGGTGCTGCGCAACTACGTCGACGTGCTGATGAAACTCCGCGGCGCGAGGAAGGGCGAGCCGGTGCCGCTGCGCGCCAGTGACCTCAGCGCGCTCGCGTCGGCATTGGGCGACGACGCAGCCGCGGTCGAGGTCCGCATCGTCGACTTGCTCGGCTGCTCACGTGAGGAAGCGGCGCAGCTGCGCAGCGAGTTGTTGCGGCGCAAGGTGATCCTTCCGGTCGCGGGCCTGGCCGCGGGCATGGCGCTGTTCGCGAGCGTCAACGCCAATGCGCAGGACGCGACCCCGGCGAGCACGGTCCCACCTCCTGCGGTGGAGAGCCCGGCCGAGCCCGACTGGAACCTGGTCGACCCCCAGGTACCGAGCGTCGAGGCCCCCGCGCCCGCACCGACGCCCACTGCGGCGCCTACGCCGGCACCCGCACCCGCGCCTGCACCCGTCGCCGAGGACACACCCGCGCCCGCTCCCGCACCGGCGCACGCGCCCTCGTACGTCACCGACGCCACCGTTCCGCCCGCGGTCGTCGAGGAAGACATCCCGGTCGCGATCCCCGAGGGCGAAGTCTTCGTCGAAATCGGCGAAGCAATCGACGAGCCCTAGCCGTAGTCACGCGCGGCGGCGAGCGCCCGCGACGGAGGAGCAGCGAGCTCGCGGGAGCGGCGACGCCTCGACCGCGGCGCAGCCGCCGATCAGTCGGAGCCCGACCCAGAAAAATGCCACGCCTTTTCGCGGACGAAACTGCGGATTCCCGACTCGGACATCGAGACGCCGAGGCCCGAGTTGCGGCGACCGGCCCACGGGAGGCGCACGGTCGAACGGTCGGCGGTGTTCCAGTACGCGTTGCCGACGTCGAGTTGGGTGAGGATCAGCTCGGCGCGGACCCGATCGCGTGAAA
>JANNHK010000262.1:0-5695 GCA_031404355.1 Actinomycetes bacterium | reverse complement strand
AGGCGTTCGAGCGCGAGTTCGCGATTCTGGAGCTGCGACCGGCGATCGGACGCGGTCGCGGTCGCGACGGACCCGAACCGCTCGAGGAGGCGCGCCCGCTGGCGCGGGCCGAGCGCCTGCGAACCCTCGATGTCGAAGCGCACCTGGGCTCGGGTGTTCGATGTGTTCGCGTGCTGACCGCCCGGACCCCCCGAGGTACTGAAGCGCCATTCAAGCTCGTCGAGCGGAACGACACAGTTCCGCGTGACGCGCAGACCCTCGGGTGCCACGACCGCAGGCTAACGGTCCGACAGACTGGAACGATGCGTACTCGGCGGCGATGGATCGCGATCGGACTGGTGACGTTCACCGGGCTGTTCGGCGCGTGCAGCGATGACGGCGGCAGCGCGCCGACCTATACCGCCGCGCCGACCGATGACGACCCCGGCCCGAACGACACCTCCGACGCGCCGCAGACGGTGCAGGGCGTGCTCCGCCTCGATCCTGCAACCACCTGCCTCACCCTCGAGACCGAAACCGGGCGCCTCTCGTTGACGTTCGACGGTTACTCGCTCGGCGACGACGGCGGGACGCCCGCACTCATCGCCGACGTCGACGATCGCGTCGTTGCCGTCGACGGCGACAACGTCGTACTCAGCGGCCGTCCCGTGGCCGCCGAGGCGCTGAACCCGTGCGGAGATCCGTTCAACGTCGAAAGCTTCAACAGCGTCCTCCCGAGCGGTTCGCCTACCTCGTGAGGGGCTTGTACTTGATGCGGTGAGGCTGGTCGGCGTCGGCGCCGCGGCGCTTGTGGAAGTCTTTGTCGTAGTCGGAGAAGTTGCCTTCGAACCACACGACCTCGCTGTCGCCTTCGAAGGCGAGGACGTGGGTGGCGATGCGGTCGAGGAACCAACGGTCATGGCTGATGACCACCGCGCAACCCGGGAACGCGAGCAAGGCCTCTTCCAGCGCGCGCAACGTGTCGACGTCGAGGTCGTTCGTTGGTTCGTCGAGCAGCAGCACGTTCGCGCCCATGAGCAGTGCCTTGGCGAGATGCAACCGGTTGCGTTCACCACCGGAGAGGTCGCCGACGAGCTTCTGCTGGTCGGATCCCTTGAAGTTGAACCCGGCGACGTACGCGCGACCGTGCACTTCGCGGTCGCCGACCTTCAGGTTGTCGACGCCACCCGTGATCTCTTCGTAGACGGTCTTCGCACCGTCGAGCGTGTCGCGCGATTGGTCGACGTATGCGAACTTGACGGTCGGCCCGACGCGTAACACGCCGGCGTCGGGCTGTTCCTGGCCGACGAGCATGCGGAACAACGTGGTCTTGCCGGCGCCGTTCGGTCCGATCACGCCGACGATGCCGCCGGGCGGGAGAGAGAACGACAGATCGTCGACGAGGAGCTGGTCACCGAACGCCTTGGTCAGGTGCTCGGTCTCGACTACTTGATCGCCAAGGCGCGGGCCGGGCGGGATCGAGATCTGCAGCTTCTCGTCGCGCTTCTCGGCCGACTCGGCCTCGGTCACCAACTGCTCGTATGCGGTGATGCGGGCCTTGCCCTTGGCCTGGCGGGCTCGCGGGGCGAGTCGGATCCATTCGAGTTCGCGCGCCAACGTGCGCCGACGGGTCTCGTCGACTTTCTCCTCTTGGCCGAGACGCTCGTCCTTCTGCTCGAGCCAGCTCGAGTAGTTGCCTTCCCAGGGGATGCCCGCGCCGCGGTCGAGTTCGAGGATCCAGCCCGCGACGTTGTCGAGGAAGTACCGGTCGTGGGTGACCGCGACGACGGTGCCGTGGTACTCGTGCAGGTGTCGTTCGAGCCACGCCACCGACTCGGCGTCGAGGTGGTTCGTCGGCTCGTCGAGCAACAACAGGTCGGGCTTCGACAGCAGCAGCCGACACAGCGCGACCCGGCGGCGCTCACCGCCCGAGAGCGTGGTGACGTCGGCGTCCGGAGCCGGGAGCCGGAGCGCGTCCATGGCGATGTCGAGTTGGCGGTCGAGATCCCAGCCGTTCACCGCGTCGATCTGGTCCTGGAGCTCCGACTGCTGGGCCAGCAACTTGTCGAAGTCGGCGTCGGGCTCGCCCATCGCGTTGCACACTTCTTCGAAGCGGTCGAGCAGGCCCTTCGTGTGGGCGACACCGTCGGTGACGTTGCCGAGTACGTCCTTGTCGGCGTCGAGGCGCGGTTCCTGGGGCAGGTGGCCGACCGTGAACCCGGGCGTGACCCGGCATTCGCCGGAGTAGCCGTCGTCCTCGCCGGCGATGATGCGCAGCAGTGTCGACTTGCCCGAGCCGTTGAGGCCGAGCACGCCGATCTTGGCCGCCGGGTACATCGAGATGTTGATACCGCGCAGGACTTCTTTGTCGGGCGGGTGGACCCGACGCAGATCGCGCATGGTGAGGATGAACTGGTGCGCCATACTCCTGACACCGTACCGGCCGCCTCGGGGGTTTCTGTGACCGAGATTTACGACATTGCCGATCGCTACGTCGACCAGATCGCCGCGCTCGACCCGATTGCCGCGACCGGCGCGGGCATCGCGGGCCACGAACACGAGCTGACCGACTACTCCCCCGCCGGCGCCGACGCACGCGCCCAACTCGCCCGCGGCACGATTGCCGCGCTCGCCGCCGCGCCACGGGAGAACGACGACGACCGCATCGCCGCGGACGTGATGGCGGAGCGGTTGCAGCTCACCGTCGACCAGCACGAAGCCGGCGAACGCCTCCGGGACCTGCGGGTCATCGGCAGCCCGGTGCAATCGGTGCGGCAATGCTTCGACCTGATGACGTACGACACACCCGAGGACTGGGACACGGTGCGCGAGCGCATGCGTCGGGTGCCTGAAGCACTCGCGAGCATCGAACTCGCGTTGCGCGAGGGAATCGGGCGAGGTGTCGTTTCGACGAAACGCCAGACCCTCGCGTGCGCCACCCAGGCCGAAGCGTGGAGCAGCGAATCCCCCTTCTTTCGCGACGTAGCCGCACGTCATCCCGGAGACTCGCGGTTGGCCGACGCGGCCGAGGATGCAACCACGGCGTACGCGGACATCGCGTCGTTCCTCCGGGACGAGTACGTGTTGCAGGCCGAGGAGCACGACCCCGTCGGGCGCGACCGCTACGAGTTGTTCGCGCGCTTTTTCAACGGTATCGATCTCGACTTCGAAGAGACGTACGACTGGGGATGGGACCAGCTGTACAGCATCGAGCGCGCGATGGGTGAGGTCGGCGAGCGCATCCTCCCGGGCGAGTCACTGCCCGCCGTGTTCGAACATCTCGAGAACGACGAGCATCGTTCGATCGAGGGCGTCGAAGCGTTCCAGCGGTGGAACCAGGATCTCATCGACACCACCATCGCGGAGCTCAACGGGACGCACTTCGACATCGCCGACCGCCTGCTGCGCTGCGAAGCCATGATCGCACCACCCGGCGGCGCGGCCGCGATGTACTACACGGGCCCGAGCGAAGACTTCACCCGGCCCGGGCGCACCTGGTATCCGACGCTCGGCAAGACCCGTTTTCCGCTGTGGCGCGAGGTGTCGATCTGTTACCACGAGTCGGTGCCCGGCCATCACCTCCAGGTCGGCCAGGTTCGACACCTCGCCGACAAGCTCTCGCGCTACCAGCGGGCCTTCGGGTTCGTCTCGGGCCACGGCGAAGGCTGGGCGCTGTACGCCGAACGGCTCATGGCCGAACTCGGCTACCTCGACGACCCCGCGTGGGAGATGGGCATGCTCAGCGCGCAGGCGATGCGCGCGGTGCGCGTGATCGTCGACATCGGCATGCACCTGGAGCTGCCCAGCCGGGAGCACGACGGTGCCCGGTGGACGCCGGAACTCGCGTTGCCGTTCGTCATCGAACGCAGCCGCTTCCCGGAGAACTTCATGCGCAGTGAGGTCGACCGCTACCTCGGCTGGCCCGGCCAGGCCATCTCGTACAAGGTGGGCGAACGCGTCTGGCTCGAAGCCCGGGCCGACGCCGAACGCCGCCACGGCGCCGCCTTCGACCTCAAGGCGTTCCACACCTACGCGCTCGACCTCGGCAGCATGGGCCTGTCCACCCTGCAGGAAGAACTCGCCCGGTTCTAGTCTCCGCCCCCATGACTGCAGATGCGCTGGCCGGGTTCGAAGAAACACAGTTCACGCACGACGGCGTGACGAAGACCGTCTACCGGGGTGGCAGCGGTCCCGGTGTGGTGGTGATCCACGAACTGCCCGGGCTCACGCCCAACGTCGCCGCGTTTGCCCGCAGAGTCGTCGATGCCGGGTTCACCGTCGCCGCACCCGTGCTCGCCGGTGTTCCCGGCAAGCCCGTCGGTATCCCTTACGTGCTCACGACCATGCCCAAGGTGTGCGTGTCGAAGGAGTTCACGACCTGGGCGACGAACCAGACGTCGCCGGTCATCGACTGGTTGCGCGCCCTCGCTCGCGATCTGCACGAATCGGCGGGCGGACCGGGCGTCGGGGCGATCGGCATGTGTTT
This sequence comes from Actinomycetes bacterium, assembly GCA_031404355.1. Lineage (GTDB taxonomy): Bacteria > Actinomycetota > Acidimicrobiia > IMCC26256 > PALSA-610 > JANNHK01. The sequence goes on along the minus strand of JANNHK010000262.1, from coordinate 1,230 downwards.
CAGTGGCGGGTTCGCGCTCGCGATGGCGGTCGACGACATCATGCTCGCGCCCATCTGCAGCCAACCCTCGCTTCCGTTCGCCGTCGGCAAGAAAAGGACCCGCGATCTCGGGCTCGCACCCAAGGACGCGATCCGCATCCGGGAGCGGGCCGACTTGTGCGTGTTGGCGATGCGCTTCACCGGCGACCCGCTCGTACCGGGCGCGCGCTTCGAGGCGCTACGCGATCTGCTCGGCGACCGCGTGATCGCGATCGAGATCGACAGCTCGAAGGGAAACCCGCACGCCATTCCGAGGACCGCTCACTCGGTCGTAACCGAACACTTCGTCGACGAACCCGGCCACCCGACCAAGGACGCACTCGAACGCGTGCTCGCCTTCTTCCGCGAGCGCCTCGTCTCGTCGTGAGGTTCGTCGTCTACGGAGCCGGCGCGGTGGGTGGTGTCGTCGGCGCCCGCCTCGCGCAACACGGGCACGATGTCGTGTTGATCGCGCGCGGTGCGCACCACGACGCGATCGCGAAGTCGGGGCTGCGGATCCAAGCGCACGACGAGGACACGACCGTGCCGATCCCTGTTGTCGACCATCCGAGCGCGCTGTCGTTCGCCGCCGACGACGTGGTGCTCTTCGCGATGAAGTCGCAAAACACGCTCGGCGCGGTCGAAGCGCTCGCCGCGGCCGCTCCGCCCGACATCGGCATCGTCTCCCTCCAGAACGGTGTCGCCAACGAACGGATGCTGCTGCGGGCGTTCGCCGACGTGTACGCCATCTGCGTGATGCTCCCCGCGACGCACCTCGATCCGGGGGTCGTGCAGGCATCGTCGGCACCCGTCACCGGTCTGCTCGACATCGGGCGCTACCCCACCGGGACCGACGACGGCGCCGCCGCGATTGCCGAGGCCCTGATCGCGTCGTCGTTCGAATCGGTCGTGCGCCCCGACATCATGCGGTGGAAGCACACGAAGCTCCTGATGAATCTCGGCAACGCCGCCGACGCGTCGTGCGCGCCCGACGACGCCCGCAACGACCTTGTCCGCCGGCTCCGCGCCGAAGGCACCGCGTGCCTCGACGCCGCCGGCATCGCGTACGCGTCGAGAGACGAGGACCGCGAACGACGCGGCAAACGGATGCAGATTCACCCGATCGCGGGCGCGCTGCGAGGCGGGGGATCCTCGTGGCAAAGCCTGACGCGGGGAACCGGCGCCATCGAAACCGACTACCTGAACGGCGAG
>JANNHK010000261.1:0-8874 GCA_031404355.1 Actinomycetes bacterium | reverse complement strand
GGGGCCGGTGACGTCGCGGCCGGTACCAAGATCCTCACGCGCGCCCGCGCCGCCGCCCGAGAACACGGCTTCGCCGGACTCGACAACGTGATCACCGACCTCGCCCGCACCCATCAGGTCCGCCTCGGCGCCCATCGCACGACGGTCGACGGCGACGAACCGCTCTCAACACGCGAACTCGACGTCCTCCGTCTCCTCGTCGACGGCCGGACCAACCCCGAAATCGCGGAACTGCTGTCAATCAGCCGCCGCACCGCCGCGGCGCACGTTTCCAACATCCTGCGCAAGCTCGACTCCACGAGCCGAGCCGGGGCAGTATCCACCGCCCACCGCCGCGGCATCGTCTAGCCACTCACACGAGCGCGATCTCCAATACCTCTCGCACGTCGCGGACGGGGTGGAACGTGATTTCGTCCCGCACGCTTTCGGGGACGTCGTCGATGTCGGGTTCGTTGTCGATCGGGATGATCACGTCGGTCAGGCCCGCTCGGTGCGCGGCCAGGGCCTTCTGCTTGAGGCCGCCGATCGGCAACACGCGGCCCTGCAACGTGACCTCGCCGGTCATGCCGACGGTCGGCTTCACCGCCCGGCCCGTGAGCAAGCTCGCGAGCGCGGTCGTCATGGTGATACCGGCCGACGGGCCGTCCTTCGGCACCGCGCCCGCGGGCACGTGCAGGTGGAACCGCCGCTTGGCGAACGCACCTTCCGGCACACCCAACTCGTCGGCGTTGGCCCGCACGAACGACAGCGCGATCTGCGCCGACTCCGACATCACCTCACCGAGTTGGCCGGTGACGTGCAGTCCGGGCTCGCCTTCCATGCCGGTGACTTCGATCGTGAGCACGTCGCCACCGACACCGGTAACCGCCAGACCCGTCGCGAGCCCGGGGATCGGTGCACGCGTCGCGTCCTCCGGCCTGAACCGCCGGCGACCCAGGTACTCCTTCACGTCGGGCTCGTCCACGACCAGCGAAGAAACACCGTCAGTGATCTTGCGGGCCGCCTTGCGGGTGATCTTGCCGAGCTGGCGCTCCAACCCACGCACACCGGCTTCACGGGTCCAGCCCGCGACGATCGCGTGGAACGCGGCGTCGGTGACGTCGAGTTCCTCGTCGCGCAGGCCCGTCTTCTCGCGCTGGCGCGGGAACAGGTGGTGCTTGGCGATCGAGACCTTCTCGTCTTCGGTGTAGCCGTCGAGCTGCACGATCTCCATGCGGTCGAGCAACGGCGCGGGAATCGTCTCCAGCACGTTCGCGGTCGCGAGGAACAACACGTCGGACAGGTCGAGGTCGACCTCCAGGTAGTGGTCTCGAAACGTGTGGTTCTGCGCGGGATCGAGCACTTCCAGCAGCGCGGAAGCGGGGTCGCCGCTCCACCCGCCCGGTTGCAACTTGTCGACCTCGTCGATGAGCACGACTGGGTTCATCGCGCCCGCCTCGGTAAGCGCGCGCACGATGCGGCCGGGACGCGACCCGACGTAGGTACGCCGGTGCCCGCGGATCTCGGCCTCGTCGCGCACGCCGCCAACGGCGACCCGCACGAACGGCCGGCCCAACGCACGCGCGACCGACTCACCCAGCGACGTCTTGCCGACACCGGGAGGACCCGCCAGTGCCAGGATCGCACCGGAACCGCGTCCGCTCGCCGAACCCAGCCCGCGCTCGCGCCGCAGCACGCGCACCGCCAGGAATTCGAGGATGCGTTCCTTCACCTCGTCGAGACCTTCGTGGTCGGCGTCGAGCTGGCTGCGCGCCGCGCTCAGGTCCGACTGCTCGGAGGCGAATTCGCCCCACGGGAGGTCGACCACGACGTCGAGCCAGTTCCGCACCCACGCGTGTTCGGGATTCTGTTGGCCCATCCGCTCGAACCGGTCGAGTTCCTTGTCGACCGCGGCGCGCACCGCTTCGGGCAGGTCCTTCTCGGCGAGCTTGGCGCGGTATTCGGCGGCAACGTCGTCGTCACCGTCGCCCAACTCCTTGCGGATCGCGTCCATCTGGCGGCGCAGCAACATCTCGCGCTGCTGCTGTTCGAGGTCGTCCCCGACTTCGGTGCGGATGCGGTCCTTCAGTTCGAGGTCGGCCAAGGCTTCGCGGCCCCAACCGATCACGAGTTCGAAGCGGGCTTCGAGGTCGACGGTTTCTAGTAGTTCGACCCGCTGTTCCATCGTCAGGTCGGGTGCGTACGCCGCGGTGTCGGCGAGCTGGCTCGGCTCGTCGACGCCCGCGAGGAAGTCGGCGATGCGGCGGGCGCCGCGGTGTTCGAGGATGCTTTCGATGATGGCGCGGTACTCGCGCGCGAGTTCACGTACCCGCGCGGTGGGCTCGGGCTCGTCGATCGGTTCGACCTCGACGTGCAGAGCGCCTTCGGCGCCGGGCACGCCTACGCCGATCCGGCCCCGGCCGATGCCGCGGATGACGAGGCCGCGGCCGCCGCCGGGCAGGTCGCCGGCGCTTTCGATCTGGGTGATGGTCCCCACCGACGCGTACGTGCCGTCGATGCGGGGCACGAGCACGAGTTGACCGCCGTCGTTCTCCGCCGCAAGGGCGGCCCGGCGGGCTTCTTCGCTCTCGATGGTCACGGTGACCACCATCTGCGGGAACACGACGCCGGTCGTGAGCGGCAGCAGGGGCAGGGTCTGGGTGCGCGTTTCCGACGTGTCTGACATAGTCCCCCCTACAACCACAACGGGTCATTCCCGATTCCCGAGGTCGGCTTTTCGTGAACGTCCTCTTCATCACCGCAGATCAGTGGCGGGGCGACTGCCTCAGCTACTCGCCCGCTCAGCCGGGCCGCTCGGGCCCCGGCTCGCCGACCGACGACGCCGAGGGCGTGAGACCGCTCGCCTCAGGGGCGGGCCATCCCGTGGTCCGCACGCCCAACCTCGACCGCCTCGCCGGAGGCGGGGTGTCGTTCCGGCGCCACTACGCCCAGGCCGCGCCGTGCGGGCCGAGCCGGGCGTCGCTGTACACGGGCATGTACCTGATGAACCACCGGTCGGTACTGAACGGAACACCGCTCGATTCCCGGCACACGAACGTCGCGCTCGAAGCGCGGGCACAGAAGTACGAACCCGCGCTGTTCGGCTACACCGACACGAGCATCGACCCCCGTACCGTCGAACCCGACGACCCGCGCCTGTACCGGTACGAAGGCGTGCTCCCCGGGTTCGACCCGGTGTGCCATCTCCCCGAAGGTGAACCCGAACCGTGGCTCGCCTGGTTACGCACCGAGGGCTACGACGTCGGCGACAACTGGCGCGCGTTCGTCGACCAACCCGCCGAAGGCACGACGTGGCGCACGCAGTACCGCGCCCAACACTCGCAGACCGCGTTCCTCACCGACGCGCTCCTCACACACATCCGCAGTCAGGGTGACCGGCCGTGGTTCGCGCACGTGTCGTGGCTGCGCCCGCACCCGCCGTTCCTCGCGCCCGCGCCCTACGACACGATGTACGACCCGGCGTCGGTTCCGGCGCCCGTGCGCGCGCCGTCACGCGCGGAGGAGGGCGCGCAGCACCCGATCCTCGGCATCATGATCAGCCACCCGTTGCTCATGTCGCCCGACGACGAACAGGAACAGCGCGAACTCCAGGCCGCGTACTACGGGATGATGAGCGAAGTCGACGACCAACTTGGCCGCATCCTCGATTTCCTCGACGAGAGCGGGCAGGCATCCGACACGCTCGTCGTGTTCACATCCGACCACGGCGAACTGCTCGGCGACCACTACCTGCTGCATAAGCTCGGCTGGTTCGACACCGCGTTCCACGTCCCGCTCATCGTCCGGGATCCGCGTCCCGAGTTCGACGCGACGCGCGGCACGACCGTTGACACGTTCACGGAACACGTCGACGTGCTGCCCACGATCTGCGACCTCATGGGCGGCGACATTCCGCTCCAGTGCGACGGGCGCACGTTGCGCCCGTGGCTCGACGGCACCGCGCCCGACGACTGGCGCAACGAGGCGCACTGGGAGTTCGACTTCCGCGACCCCGACAGCCCGCTCCTCGAAGAAGCGTTCGGCGTCACGATGGAAGAGTGCGCGCTCGCTGCGCTCCTCGACGACCACGGTCTGTACGTGCAATTCTCGGGTCACCCGAAGCTGCCCGCGATCTTCTTCGACCGCGACCGCGACCCGCGTCACGTCGAGAACCGCGCCGCCGACCCCGAGTACGCGAGTCGCGTCCTCGATTACGCGCAACGCATGCTCGCCTGGCGCATGCGCCACGCCGAACGCACGCTCACCGGCATGAAGCTCACGATGCACGCGGGCCTCGTCGAGCGCCGCGCCCCCCGCCGCTGAACCACTCAATTTCTGCTGGCGTAGTCTGCCGGGCCGATGGATGCCCGGACGTTCTATGGACTCGAACCGACCGACGACCCGTTGCAGTGGCGGATGCCGATCGTGCCGGGCCTGACGTCGGGCCGGCACGCGCTGTTCGGCGGTTGTGGACTGGGCGCCGCGATCGAAGTCATGGAACTCGTCACGGGTCGGCCGTGTATTTGGGCGACCGCGCAGTACCTCAGCTACGCGACGCCGCCGTCGGTGCTCGAGATCGACGCCCTCGAGGTCGTACGCGGGCACCAGATCAGCCAGGCGCGTGTCATCGCCCACGTCGGCGCCACCGAAGTGTTGACCGTGCTCGGCGCGCTCGGACACCGCGAACTCGAACATGAGGGCCAGTGGGCGACGCGGCCCGACGTGCCCGCCCCCGACGAGTGCCCCGGCCGTCCGCACCAGATGCACCACGACGGCACGATCCACGACCGGATCGAAGTGCGGCTCGCGGCGGCGCGCTCGTTCGACGACTCCCCGGGTCCGGAAGGGTCGGGCAACAGCGCGCTGTGGGTACGTATGCCCGAGCTGTTGGAGATGTCGGCGGGGTCGCTGGCGATCATCGGCGACTTCGTGCCGTTCGGCATCGGCCAGGCGCTCGGGCGGCGGGCCGGCGGCAACAGCCTCGACAACACACTGCGGGTCGCGCACCGGGTGCCGCCAAACGGAACCGAGGCCGAGTGGGTGCTGGCCGACATCCGGATCCACGCCGTCGCCGACGGCTTCGGCCACGGCCTGGTGCACTTGTGGGCCGAGGACGGCACGTTGCTCGGCACGGCAAGCCAGTCGGCGATCGTGCGAGAGCACCGTGCGGACGCAACGGAGCCACGGACGGCGGAGTGAGGGAGCCATATGAAAGTTCCCCAGCGTTACGGCGTGACCTTCCCGTTCGACGGGATCCCCCTGCTCGAACAGCGCGAGATCGTGCAGGAGATCGCCGCGCTCGGCTACACCGACCTGTGGTCGGCGGAGTCGGGCGGCTACGACGCGTTCATCCCGCTCGCCGTCGCGGCCCAGTGGGCGCCGTCGCTGCGGCTCGGTACCGCGATCGTGCCGGCGTACACGCGCGGCGCGCACACGCTCGCGTCGACCGTCGCGTCGATGTGCCAGGCCGCGCCCGGTCGCTTCGCGCTCGGTATCGGCACGTCGTCCAACGTCATCGTCGAGCGGTGGAACGGCATGGAGTTCGACAAGCCGTACCAGCGCGTGCGCGACACGATCCGGTTCCTGCGCGCGTCGCTGGCCGGTGAGAAGGTCGACGAGGAGTACGAGACGTTCTCGGTCAAGGGCTTCCGGCTGAGCGTGACGCCGCCGCAGCAGCCGCCGATCCTCGTCGCCGCGCTACGCGAGGGCATGTTGCGCCTCGCCGGCCGCGAAGGCGACGGCGCGATCATCAACTGGCTCTCGGCCGACGACGTGAAGACCGTCGTGCCGCACGTCGGCCCGGACAAGGAGATCGTGGCGCGCATCTTCGTCTTCCCGACTGACGACGCGGGCCTCGCCCGCGCGGTCGGCAAGCGCGCGATCGCGTCGTACCTCACGGTCCCGGTCTACGCCGCGTTCCACGAGTGGCTCGGGCGTGGCGACGAACTCGCCGACCTGTGGCGGCTGTGGAAGGAAGGCGACCGCAAGGCCGCGGCCGAGTCGATTCCCGACCACGTCGTCGACCAACTGCTCGTGTGGGGCAAGCCCGAGCAGTGCCGCGAGCACCTCCAGCGCTACATCGACAACGGCGTCACGACACCTGCGCCTGCACTGTTCAGCGGCCCGGACCAGTTACGTACCGTGTTGGAAGCCCTCAAGCCCTGATGCCCCGGCCGCGGAACTTCTCGGTCTGGGCGTACTGGCGGCTACGTCTCGAGGAGCTGACCGAAGAAGACCCGATTCCCGTCGACGGCCCCGGCGACGAGATCGACGCGTGGCGCGTGCGGGCGCGCGAGCGATTGCGCGGTCTCGTCGGACCGTGGCCCACGGCGGTGCCGCTCGAGTTGGAGGTACTCGACGAGACGGCCGACGACGGGTTCACGCGCCAGAAGGTCGTGTACGACAGCGAGAGGTTCATGTCGGTGCCTGCCAACCTGTTGGTGCCCGACGACCACACCGGTGCGGGTCCGGCGGTGCTCGCGATCCACGGGCACGGCCTCGACAAGGACTCGGTCTGCACCGGCGACGGATACGGCGCCCAGCTCGCGCGCAGCGGGTTCGTCGTACTCGCGCCCGACCTGCGCACGTTCGGTGAACGGGCCGACGACCTGTTGGCGCTCCCCGAGCCCGACGACTTCGTCGCCGACGTCATGCACGAACACTTTCGGTGTGACTGGCCGCTCGTGTGTGCGGTGATGGCGGGAGAGCAGCCACTCACGCAGAACCTCTGGGATCTCAAGTGCGGGCTCGACGTCCTCGCGCAACATCCGGGCGTCGACGCCGAACGCATCGGCAGCGCAGGCTGGTCGTACGGCGGCACACTTTCGCTGTTCCTCGCCGCACTCGACGAGCGCGTCAAAGCCGCGGTCGTGTCGTCGTTCTTCTCGTCGTGGCGCGTCGCGCACGCGTTGCCGTGGAACATGTGCGGCAACCAAGTGCTCTGGGGCATGCTCGGCCGCATCGAACACGCCCACCTCGGCGGGCTCGTCGCACCGCGCGCGCTGTGCTGCGAGAACGCAGAAGACGACGACCTGTTCCCGGCCGATATCGCCCGCGTCGAGTTCGCGAAGGTCCGCCGCGTCTACGAGCACCTCGACGTCCCCGACCGCGCCGTCCTCGACGTGTTCCCCGGCGGCCACGCGTGGAACGGCCGCGAAGCGGTCGACTTCCTCGCTCGCGAACTTGCGTCCTAGGGCTGGGCGGGGCCCACTACCGACTGGTAGGTAGACTGACGGCGATGGCCGCTCTTCCTTCGAGTCCGACGACGCGCGAGCAGATCCTCGAGATCGCGCGTCTGCGGTTCGCCGACCACGGCTACGCAGGAACCAGCCTGAACGCGATTGCCGACGACGTTGGTATCCGGCGGCCGAGCCTGCTGTACCACTTCCCCTCGAAAGAAACGCTCTACCGCGAGGTGCTGTTCGACTCGTTCGCGAATTGGGCCGCGCTCGTCGACCAGGCGATCGCAGGCCCGCGCGAGGGTTGGCCCCAGGTCGAACGTGTCCTGCGCGCCGCGTTCCGGTTCTTCGAGGAACGCCCCGAGTTCGTGCGCCTCGTTCGCTGGGAAGCGCTCGACGGCGGGCCGTTCCTGCGCGACGAGCTCGCCCTGCTGCTACGGCCGCTCTTCGACCGCGGCGCCGCATTCCTCGAACGCGAGATGGACGCCGGCCGCCTGCGTCGCTACGACGCCAAGCAGCTGCTGCTCACCGGCTACGGCGCCGTGCTCTCGTACCTCTCGGACGCGTCACTCATGACGGGCTTGCTCGACATCGACCCGCTGTCGGCCAACGCGCTCGCCGCGCGTCGCGAGCACGTCATCGACGTGCTCCGCAACGCCGTCGCGCCGCAGTAACTAGAACTTCGCGACTTCCTGCCAGCGGGCGAGTAACGACGCGTCGCCGAACACGTCGACCGCGTCCGGAGTGATACGGCCCCAGATCAACAGCAGCAACTCTGAGGCCGACCCGCGCGCGGCGACGTCGCCCTTGGCGTGCTCGCGTGTGACCTTCAGCCCGTCCGGGTCGAGCCGCAGGAGCCATTCGCCGTCGCCGTCGGTGCAGTGCAGATGGATCGTCTCGCCGTTTCCCGTGACCGGCTCCGACCACGGTCGCGCCGGAAGGATGTCGAACACCTCCTGGATGCCGTCGACTGCGAGCTCGCGTTCGATCGGCGCGGGCGCACCTATCGCGCCCTGCGCATCCCAGCGATGCACCGCGATTTCGTGCGCTTGGCGCCGCGCCCAGAACGCCATCGTGCGGTTGGGCGTCCAGGTCCACACCGCATCGCCGGGCTCGGCCTTCGTGAGTTCGTCGACCATGCGGGAGACGCCGTCCGCTTCGTAGTCGATGAGCGCGTCGCCAACCGGTGGATCAATCTTCGACCAAGGCTGAGTCGGTGCTGCCGGGCGGGTTGCGACGATCTCGGCGACCCAGTGGTGAATACGCCCGATGTGCGAGAGGAGATCGGCAACCTTCCACTCGGGACACGCGGGCACCGGCGCGTCGACGCCGGCAGTGCGCGCGGCTTGCACGAGCGCGTCGCCCTCGCGGCGGATCGCGTCGATGTGCTGCGTGTATTCCATCAGCCCGACGTTACTTGGACCCTGGTCGTGAGGTCGGGGGTGTCGTTGTCGGCCTTGTTCACGAGCGTCGACACCGGCCATGCCTCGACCTCGGCGTCGGGCAGCGGCACGAGCACGTCCTGCAACGCGGCGGTGTCGCGAAACGCGGGATCGAGCCAGCGCTCCCACTCGGCCTCGGGCAGTACGACCGGCATGCGGTGGTGGATCGGCGTCAGCGCGTCGTTCGCGTCGGTGGTGATGATGGCGAACGTGCGGAGGTCGTCGTCGCCCCACCGTTCCCACAGCCCCGCGAACGCGAACGGTTCGCCGTCGGT
>JANNHK010000260.1:0-1824 GCA_031404355.1 Actinomycetes bacterium | reverse complement strand
GCGTCGTGGCTGTTGTCGAGCCTGCTGGCCTTGAGCCGCCGGAGCATGGTGTCGGTGCGTTCGAAGTGCACGCGGTAGCGGCGCCGCACGGCGGCGTGACCCAGGGCGGTGGCGAGGAACGTCTTGCCGACGCCGACGGGTCCCATGATCACGACGTTGTGGGCGTTGTCGATGAAGCGCAGCGAACCGAGCTCGGCCCACGTGGCCTGGTCGTAGGTGACGGCGGTGCTGGGGTCCCAGCGGTCCATGGTCATGGCCGGGTCGAGCCCGGCGGTCCGGGCGCGGAGCGTCGCGGAGGTGGTGTCGCGACGGGTGACCTCATCGGCGAGGACGAGTTCGAGGAACTCGCCGTGGGTGAGGTTGTTGGTGCGGGCCAGGGCGAGACGTTCGGGGAGCGTGTCGAGCGTCTTGCCGAGCTTGACCCGGCGCAGCAGGACGCGCAGTTCCTTGCTGACGGTGGGCGCGGGGACGGTCATCGCCTGGCGCCTTCGGTCCCGGTCGCCGGGCGGGGGGTCGCGAACTCGCCGGGGTCGCGGGCGAAACGGGCCGCGACGACGTTGCCCGTCGCTTGGGGTGTTGCCGGTGTCTTGTTGTTCTCGGTGGCCCGCTCGAGCATCCGGCCGATGAGCCCGACGTTGACGGCTTCGTGTTCCAGCGCGCTCGCACACGCGGTGTCGACCCGGTCGGCCCCCCACTTCTTGACGAGACCCAACAAGGCGTAGACCTGGCGCATCTTGGTCCAGGGCAACGGGTTATCCAACAACGCCTCGGCGAACCGGCCGATCGAGGGGCCGTGGCCGGCGGCCATGGCCTTGAGGTGGTCGAGGTCGCGCATCGCGTACGCGGTCCGCTCGGCCGGCAGATCATCCGCGTCGGTGACCCGACCGCCGGGGGCCTGGCGGGGATGGACCTTCACGAGATGACCGCGCGCGTAGACCCGCACCAACGCCCGATCGGCGCGCACCTCGACCCGGGTGCCGATCAGGTTCCCCGGCACCGAGTAAAGAGCCTTGGCCACCTCGATGTGATGGTCGCGGTGCACCTTCGCCGTCGCGTAGATCGGCACGTCGTAGGCGCTCGTCGGTGCCGGGGCCAGCACCGGGGCTTCCTCGATGGCGAACACCTCGGCGGGGCGGGCCTGGATCGTGCCATGGACCCGCATCCCGGCCCGGACCCGGCACCACCCCTCGGCCCGGCGCTGCGCGTCGGCGAGATCGACGAACGTCTCACCAGCGAAAAACGACTGGCGGACGAACGGGACGGTCCGCTCGACGCGGGGCTTGTCCTGCGGTGCACGCACCCGGGCCGGGTCGATGACGAACCCGCGGGCTTGGGCGTACTCGACGAACGCCTGGTTCAACCGGGGCTCGAGCGCGTTGGCCTTGTCGACGATCGCTTTGAGGTTGTCCGGGATCACGGTCCCGAACACGCCGCCGTAGAACACCCACGCCGCCTCGAACCCGCAGATCACATCGTCGATCGTCTGGCGGAACGTCAACCACACAAACGAGTAGCGCGACACCACCGGCGTGAAGATCAAAGCCTGGCAGTCCCGCAGTCGGCCCGCCTCAGGATCGTCGATGCGGCCCATCTTCCCGAAGTCGACCTGCAACTCGTCGCCCGGCTCGCCGTCGTTCACCCGCACCGTCGTGCCTCGACGGCCCCGCCCCACGTCGCACACCTCATCCGCGTAGCGGTGCAACGTCCGCTCCGGGACCATCACACCCTCACGAGTGAGCAGGTCATGGACCTTCACCACCGTCAACCCGTCAGTCTTCAACCACTTCTCGATCCGGTCATGGTCGGCAACCAACACCCGCCACG
>JANNHK010000259.1:0-13843 GCA_031404355.1 Actinomycetes bacterium | reverse complement strand
GTGCCGCGGACGCGGTCGGTGAAACAAATCGGCACCTCTTCGATGCGTCCACCGGCCTGCACCACGCGGTACGCCATCTCGACCTGGAAGCCGTAGCCGGTGGACTGCGTCGTCTCGAAGTGGATCTCCTGCAGGATCGTGGCGCAATACGCGCGGTACCCCGCGGTGATGTCCTTCACCTTCATACGCAGCACGAACGACGAGTAGATGTTGCCGTAGCGCGAGAGCATCAGCCGGCGCTTCGGCCAGTGCGGCGCGCTACCGCCCTCGACGTAACGCGAACCAATCGCGAGATCGGCGCCGCGCTCGACCGCCGCGAGCAGCCGGGGAAGGTCGGCCGGGTCGTGCGAGAGGTCGGCGTCGATCTGGATCATCACGTCGTAGCCGCGCGCGATACCCGCGGCGTGGCCGGCGCGGTACGCGCTGCCGAGTCCGAGCTTGCGCGGCCGGCGTAACACGTGGACGTTGCCCAATTCCGCGCCGAGCGCGTCGGCCAGCTCGGCGGTGCCGTCGGGACTGTTGTCGTCGACGACGAGGATTGCGGCGTCGGGGAGCGCGTCGCGGATGCGGCGTACCAACAGTTCGATGTTCTCGGCCTCTTCGTAGGTCGGAACCGTGACCCACACGCGCATTGCGCTGCCTCCGTACTTCGTCTCAGCTGCCCGCTCGGCGTCGCGGCCGCCGGGCGACTGCGAACAACACCGGGGTCATCGGCGTGATGTCGGGGCTGATGAAGAGGTGGCTCTCGTCGATACCCGACCCGATGCCGGTGTTGCCCTTTCCGAGCAGCTTGTAGACGACGGGCAGGCCCCGCTCGTACGACCAGACGTACATGCGACGGGGGATGCGGTGCCTGAGCTTGAACACGTCGAGCTTCAGGATCTTCTCGCCGCGGGCCCGGCGGGCCGCAAAATCGGACCGCAGGACGTCGTCGCCTTCGAGGCCGAGGCACTCGACCTCTTCGAAGAACAACCCGAGCATCGACGTGAGTTGCTCCGGCTCGAACAGATACACGTGGAACGGGTTCTCGAAGTCGGCCGGTGCGTTCGGCGTGATGACGTACGCGGTGCCGTTGTCGGCGAGCACGCGGGCGAGTTCGGCGACGTGCAACACCGGGTTGGTGAAGTGCTCGATGATGTGCGACGACACGACGGCATCGACACCGCCATCGCGCACGCCGAGCTTGGCGCCGTCCATCCCCGCGAAGCGCACCCCGCTCGCGGCAGCGGGGGCGCGGCCGGCCTCGACGACAGTCGGCGCGTTGTAGTCGACACCGACGACGGTGCGATCGGGTCCGAGGAGGCGGGCGGTCTCGTCGCCGACGCCACAGCCGACGTCGAGCACGACGCCCGTCGGTAGGCGCGAGATCACCTCGCGGTATCCCGCGTCGTGGAGGGCCAGGAGTGAATCAGGAGTTGCGCCCTGCATCGGGCGCTCGCCGGTGAGTCGCACGCGTCCGCCGAGTCTCGAGCTGGTCTTCGGGCGCCGCAGCGTATCGCCTGACCCCTTCCTCGGGAGGTGACCTCGTAGACTGCCGGGCCGTGCGGGAAGCCGATGCCGTGGCCAAGTTGGGTGATATCGCTGCAAACGCGGGGCTGCGCCGGATCGCGATCCTCGCGTGGCGCGATCTCGACGATCCGGAGGCCGGCGGTTCCGAACTGCACGCGTCGAAGGTGGCGGCGCTCTGGGGCGAGGCGGGCATCGAAGTCACGATGCGCACGTCGTACGCTCCCGGTCATCCGCAGGTGAGCTGGCGCGACGGGTACCGCGTGATCCGCAAGGCGGGCCGGTACCTCGTATTCCCGCGTGCCGCGTTCAGCGAGATGATGGGCTGGCACGGCGCGAGCGACGGACTGGTCGAGATCTGGAACGGCATGCCGTTCTTCTCGCCGGTGTGGGCGCGTCGCCCGAGCGTCGCGTGGTTGCACCACGTGCACGACACGATGTGGGACATGACGTTGCCGCCGCGCCTCGCCCGGCTGGGGCGCGCCGTCGAGTTCAGCGTCGCCCCGCCGCTGTATCGCCGCACACCGATCGTGACCTTGTCGGAGTCGTCGAAGCGCGAACTCGTCGAACGGCTGAAGTTCAAGGCCGCACGCGTGAGTGTGGTCCCGCCCGGTGTCGACACCCGGTTTGCGCCGGGCGGCACGAAGTCGCCGACTCCATTGGTGGTCGCAGTGGGCCGGTTGGTGCCCGTGAAGCAGATGCAACTCCTGATGGACGCACTCGCAGAACTCAAGCCGCGCATCCCCGAACTCACCGCGGTCATCGTCGGCGAGGGCTACTCGCGCGGCGAACTCGAAGCGCGCCGCCGTGAACTCGACGCCGGCGCCTGGATCGCGTTACCCGGCCGTCTCTCCGACGGCGAACTCGTCGCGCTGTACCGGCGAGCGTGGGTCCTCGCCAGCGCGTCGGCGCACGAAGGCTGGGGCATGACGGTCACCGAAGCCGGTGCGTGCGGCACGCCGGCGGTCGCCACGCGCATCGCGGGCCACGAAGACGCCGTGGTCGACGGCACGACCGGACTCCTCGTCGACCGGCCCGCCGACCTCGCAGGAGCACTGGGCCGCGTCATCGAAGACGGCGACCTGCGGGCCCGGCTCGGTGCGGCCGCGCAGGCGCACGCGGCGACCTTCACCTGGGCTGCGACCGCACGCGGCACGCTCGAGGTGCTCGCCACCGAGGCGATTCGCCAACGCACGGTGTGACTTCGGCATCGGGGGTCGCGCGCCCTCGAACGCGCTCCGGTTTCGTGACGCGTGCCGTCGAGATCGGGCAGGCGCTACCCCGCAGGCCGATCGGGTGGCTCGCGCTCGCGTTCCTCGCGTACGTCCCGGCGCTCCGCACCGCGCCCGGTTTCGTCGCGGCCGACACGAAGCAATACCTCTACCTCGATCCCGCGCGGCTGATGGGCCGCGCCGCGTACATGTGGGACCCGAACGTCGGCATGGGCACCGTCACCCACCAGACGATCGGTTACCTGTTCCCGATGGGCCCGTTCTACTGGTCGTTCGACCGGTTGGGCGTTCCCGACTGGGTTGCGCAACGTCTCTGGCTCGGCTCCATCCTGTTCGTCGCGGCCGCGGGAGTCCTCTACCTGCTCCGCACGTTCGACATCCGCGGGCCGGGCGTCGTGGTGGGCGCGCTCGCGTACATGCTGACGCCGTACTCGCTCGACTACGCGGCGCGCATCTCGGTGTTGTTGCTGCCGTGGGCGGCGCTGCCGTGGATGATCGCGTTGATGCGCAAGGCGCTGCGCGACGGAGGCTGGCGCTACCCGGCGATCTTCGCCCTGGTCGTGCAGGTCGTGGGCGGCGTCAACGCGACCGCCCTCATCTTCGCGGGGGTCGGTCCCGTGTTGTGGATCGCGTACTCCTGGCTGGTGGCGCGCGAGGTGCAGTGGCGGCGTGCGTTGTCGGTCGCGGCCAAGACCGGGTTGCTGACGATCTTTACGTCGTTGTGGTGGATCGCGGGCCTGTCGATTCAGAGTGGTTACGGCCTCAACGTGTTGAAGTACACCGAGACAGTCGAAGCCGTCGCGCAGACGTCGACACCGAACGAAATCCTGCGCGGTCTCGGGTACTGGTTCTTCTACGGGCAGGACCGGCTCGGCCCGTGGATCGAAGCGTCGTCCAACTACACCCAGCGGCCGGTCGTGCTCCTCGCGGGGTACGCGCTCGCGTGTTTATCGCTCCTGGCGGCGGGCGTGGTGCGCTGGCGGCACCGGGTGTTCTTCGTCAGCCTGTTGCTTGTCGGCGTCGTGATCTCGGTAGGTGCGCACCCGTACGACGACCCGAGCCCGTTGGGCGCGCTCTTCAAGGCGTTCGCGAACTCGTCCACCGCGGGCCTCGCGCTGCGCAGCACCGGGCGGGCCGTGCCGCTCGTCGTCCTCGCCACTGCCATCTTCCTCGGCCTCGGTGTCAACGCGACGTACGACGCGTTGCGGCGGCGGGCGAAACCGCTGCTTGCGGTCGGAAGTGTCGCCGTTGTCGTGGCTCTGGTCTTCGTGAACTTCCCGGCGCTGGTCGACGACACGTTCTACGGCAAGAACCTGCAACGACCGGAAGACGTTCCGGGGTACTGGCTCGACGCGGCCGACTACCTCGACGACACCGACGACGGCACGCGCGTCTTCGAAGTACCCGGCGCCGACTTCGCGTCCTACCGGTGGGGTAACACCGTCGACCCGATTACGCCGGGACTCACGGAGCGGCCCTACGTGGCGCGCGAACTCATCCCGTACGGCAGCCCCGGCACCGCCGACCTTCTCAACGCGGTCGACCGCCGGCTGCAAGAGGGACTGTTCGACGAGCGCGGATTCACCGCGATCGCCCGGCGCATGGGCGTTGGTGCCGTGGTCCTACGGAACGACATCCAGTTCGAGCGCTACGACGTGATCTCCAACCGTGAACTCGCGCGGGCGTTTGCCGACATCCCGGGCCTGGGCGAGCCGCGTACGTTCGGCGAGCCCAGCGTGCCGGTCCTGGCCAAGCCGCACGAGGACGAAATGACGTTGCGGGCGCCGGCGAACGAGCCGCCGTCGAGCCCCGTCGTCGTCTACCCCGTCGGCGATCCCACGCCGATCGTCCGGGCGGAGTCCGGTGCACGCGCCGTGATGCTCGCGGGTGACGGCGAGGGATTCGTCGACGTCGCCGATCTCGGTCTCCTCGACGACGCCGGCGTCGTGCAGTACTCGGCCTCGTTCGGTGACGACGAGTCGCTACGCGGCGCGATCGACGACGACGCGATGCTCGTCGTCACCGACTCGAACCGCCGGCGAGCGCGCAAGTGGAGTTCGGTGCTCGACAATGTCGGTGTGACCGAACAGCCGGGCGAGGAAGCACTGCGCCGCGATCTCGGCGACGCCCGCCTCGAAGTATTTCCCGACGAGCGGCCGAGCGCGCAGACCGTCGTCGACCAGCAGGGCGCCCGTTGGGTCACCGCGACGGCCTACGGCAACGTCATCACCTACACAACCGAGGACCGGGCGGCGCGCGCCTTCGACGGTGATCCCGACACGGCCTGGCGAGCCGGCGGCTTCGGAGCTGCAATCGGGCAACGGCTGCACCTCGCCCTCGACGAGCCGATCACGACGGCCGCGGTCGAAGTCGTACAGCCGGTCTCGGGCGGGCGGGATCGGTACATCACCGAAGTCGAGGTCAGCTTCGACGGCGGTCCGGCCGAGACGTTCAGACTCGACGGTTCGTCCCGAACCGCCGAGGGCCAACGCCTGCGTTTCGACGAACGGCGGTTCCGCTCGCTCGACATCGAAGTGTCGGATGTGAACGTCGGGAAGCGGCGCTGGCACGGCGGCGCCGACGCGGTGGGCTTCGCCGAAGTGCGCGTGCGCGACGACGTGAGCAACCGGACGGTGCGGGTCGAAGAAGTCGTGCTGATGCCGACCGACCTACTCGGAGCGACCGGTGCCGAATCGGCCGACCACCCGTTGGTAGTCGTGATGAGCCGGGAGCGGGTGGTCCCGATTCCGCCGCGCACCGACCCGGAAGTGTCGATCGTGCGCGAGTTCGAGTTGCCGACGGCGCGCACCTTCACGATGACGGGCGACGCCCGGATCACGAGTGCGGCCGACCACGCTGCGATCGATCGCGCGCTCGGCTACCCGACGTCCGACGAGGGCGGAATCGCGACGGACGCGCGGGAGTTCCTGGAGGGCTGCGTCGCGTGCCGCGCCGACGCGGCCATCGACGGCGACGCGGCAACTGCGTGGCAGACACCGTTCACGGGTGTGCGCGGTCAGTGGGCCGAGTTCATTGCGCCGGAACCGTTGACCGTGAACCATCTCGATCTCCAAGTGATCGCAGACGGTCGGCACTCGGTCCCGACCCGCCTGCGGATCGAAGTCGACGACGAAGCGCGCGACATTGTGCTCCCGCCGACCTCCGACGGGGTGGGGGAGAACGCGACCGTGGCAGTGCCGGTCGACATCGCACCTATGACCGGTCGGCGTGTGCGCGTCACGATCGTCGACGTACGCGAGCAGGTCACGTTCACGCTCAACGGCGACAACACGGCGTTGCTGCCGGCCGGCATCGCCGAATTGGGTATCGCCGGACTGCAGATCGACCCACCGCCGCGATTGCTTCCGGACGATTGCCGCGCCGACTTGTTGCGCATCGACGGCCGCCCGGTTCCGGTGCGCATCGTCGGGACCGGCGAGACAGCCGCAGCCATGGAACCGTTGACGGTCGAACCGTGCGAGGACGAGATCGCCCTGGGGCCGGGACGCCACGTGATCCGGGCCGCGTCCGGTGTCGATACCGGCGTCGAACTCGACCGACTCGCGTTCGCATCCGACGGCGCGGATCAGGCGCTGACCGCTAAGGATGGTCGCGTCACGACTGCGGGCGACACCGCGTCTCCGGTCCCGGATCTGCGGGTCGTCGACGACGGGCGCACCCGCATGCGGGTCACTGTCGATGCGGCCACCGAGCCGTTCTGGCTCGTGCTCGGCCAGTCGCGAAGCGTTGGGTGGACGGCCCGAGTCGCGGGGGGCGACGACCTCGGCCCGCCGCAACTCGTCGACGGGTACGCGAACGGCTGGTACGTGACGCCGACCGCGGAGTCGTTCGACATCGTCCTCGACTGGACACCCCAACGGCGGGTGTGGGCATCGCTGTGGATCTCGTTCGGCGTCGCGATCCTGTGCGGCGTCCTGATCGCGCTGACGTGGCGCCGGGCTCGAACGGTGGTGACTGCCGTACCAGGTGATGCCGACGTCGAGCTCGGTCTGCCCGCCGCCGACGGGATTGCGCTGCCGACGTGGGCGCGGGTCGCGACCGTGGTCACGGCGGGCGGGGTCGCGGCTGTGGTCGCGGCGCCGTGGATCGGTGTCGTCGCGGCCGCGCTCACCGCGCTCGCCGTGCTCCGCCCGCGCGCGCGGGTCGTCCTGGCGCTCGCGCCCCCGTTCCTGCTGGGAATCGCGGCGCTGTACATCGTGTACGGCCAGCGGCGTTACGAGTTCGACCCGATCTTCGAGTGGCCGGTGTTGTTCCCGTGGGCCCGGACCCTCGGCTGGCTCGCGCTCGCCCTGCTCGGGGCCGACGCGGTCATCGAGACGTTCCGTACACTTCGACGTGATCCCGAACCGAGCGACGACGACAGGTGGCGACCCCATGACGAATGAGCCCCATGACCGCTGAACCGTGGCTGGGAGACGCGTGCGGCTTGGTCGACGCGTTCCGCGCGCGCGAGCGCAGCCCGCTCGAGGAACTCGACGCCACACTCGCCGCGATCGACGGGTCGGCGCTGAACGCGTTCTCGTATCTCGCGCCCGACGAGGCGCGCGCCGAGGCCGAACGCGCCGACGTGTCGTTGCCGTTCGGCGGCGTACCCGTCGGCGTCAAAGAGCTATCGCCCGTGTCGGGGTGGCCGCTGACAGAGGCGTCGGTCGTGCTGCGGGACCGCGTCGCAACGCACGACTCGACGATGGTGCAGCGGTTGCGCGCCGCGGGCTCCGTGCTCGTCGGTCTCACGACTGCGAGCGAGTTCGGCGGCGTGAACCTCACGTGCACGAAGTTGAACGGCGCGACGCTCAATCCGTGGAACCACGACCGCACACCCGGTGGTTCGTCGGGCGGTGCCGCGTCCGCGGTGGCGGGCGGCCTCGTTCCGCTCGCGACCGGTGGTGACGGCGGCGGCTCGATTCGCATCCCGGCCGCGTTCACCGGCCTTCCCGGCCTCAAGAACACGTACGGTCGCATCCCGAAGGGACCTGATCTCGTCATCGGGTCTCTGACGGCAGTGAGCGGATGTCTCTCGCGCTCGGTCCGCGACATGGCGCGCTATCTCGACGTGTGCAACGGATTCGACTCGCGCGACCCCTACAGCCTTCCTCGCGTCGAAGGCTGGGAAGCGGGGCTCGGCTCGTACGACCTCCGGGGCAAGCGTGCCGTCATCGCCGTGGACCTCGGTGTCGCCGCAGTCTCCGACGACGTCGCGGCCACGGTCGTCGCCGCCGCCGAAGACCTCGCTCGGTCGTGGGGTCTGGAACTCGTCGACGTTCCGGTGAAGCTGCCCGAGCTGAGTTTGGAGTGGGCCCTCGCCGGTCTCGCCGAAGTGCGCAAGGACCTGGGTGACCTCTGGCCCGACTGCATCGGCGACCTCACGCGCGAGATCCGCTTCGGCTTACGTATCGCCGAAAAGATGTACAACATCGACGTGCGGGCGAAGATCGAGGCCACGCGCGTGCGCACCAACGAAGCGATGGCCGACCTCTTCGACCAGGTCGACTTCGTCATCGCGTCGACGAACCCCGACGTCGCGTTCGGAGCGGAGGGGCCGCTGCCGAACGTCGTCAACGGCGTCGAGGTCAGCCCCGGAAACAACGGCGCGCTGACCATTCCCGCGAACATCTACGGGAGCCCCGCGGTGTCGATACCCGTCGGCACCGTGCGCGGCCTGCCCGTCGGGTTGCAGGTGCTCGCACCGCATCACCGCGAAGGCTGGCTGCTCGACATGGCCCTCGCCGCCGAACGCGAACGTCCCTGGCCACTCGTCGCACCCGGATCCCCCCGATGACCTGGACCCTGATCACCGACCACGGCGAAGTGAACATCGCCGGCCTTGTCGTCGCGCCCGAGGACCTCACTCACGCCACGGGATGGGAGCTGAAGCCCGAAGGGCTGTGCCGCGGCGCCGTGTGCGTCCCCGTGCGCAACGGGACCGTCGCCGTCGAGGGGGGTGTCGAACTGCGCGCCGCGGCCGCGGCACTGGGCAGTCCGTTCGCGGTCGACGACGAGGCCCAGGTCGCGGTCCTCGGGACGCCGGCAACCGCTCGATCCGAACAACAGACCGGCATGCGGGTCGACGACTTCACGCTGGCCGACATCGAGGGCGACGCATTCTCGTGGTCGTCGATCGGGCGCAAGAAGAAGCTGTTCTTCGCGTGGGCGTCGTGGTGAGGCTGTCGCTACGACCTGCCCGGGTGGCAGGAACTCCATGACGAACTCGCCGAGTCCGGATTCACCGTCGTCGCCGTCGCGCTCGACGAAGCGGCGGCCGCGCGCGAGTGGATCGATGCCGCGTCACCGACCTATCCCACGCTCGTCGACCCCGACCACCTGACTGCTGACCAGCTCGGCATCTACAACGTGCCGACGGTCATCTGGATCGACGAGGACGACCGCGTCGTGCGCGCGCCCGTCAACGCGCCCGTGAACGACCTCTTCAAGGACTTCACCCAGATCGATTCCACCGTGCACCACGAGCAGCTCCGCGCCTGGGTGCGCGACGGGGTGCTGCCGTACTCGGCCGAGGAGGCCAAGGCGCGGCTGATCGTGACGACCCCCGAGCAACAGCTGGCGCGCGCCGAACGCCGTCTCGGTGCGTATTTGCACCGTGTCGGGCGCGACGACCGGGCCGAGGTGCATTTCGCCCGGGCCGCAGAACTGGCGCCGTACGACTTCACCATCCGGCGGGGCACCCTGCCGCTGCGGGGCGGAGACCCCTTCGGCCAGGAGTTCTTCGACTTTGTCGGCGAATGGGTGGAGGGCGGAGCACCCGGCTACAAGTCCGCCGACAAGGGCGGGTAGCTCGCGCGCGATAATGGTCGGTGCTCCAAGCCCGGGAAGTCGCGGTCGAGGTCGGCGGTAAGTACGTCGTCGCGGGCGCGTCGTTCTCATTGCACGCGGGTGACAAGGTCGGCCTCGTCGGCCGCAACGGTGCGGGCAAGACCTCGCTGCTGAAGGTGATTGCCGGCGACGCCGACGCCGCGAGCGGGGTCGTCTCCCGGCCCCGCGAGGGCCTCGGGTACCTGCCGCAGGACCCGCCATCGCGCGGCAGGGGCCTCGACGGCACCGCGCTCGCGCACGTGCTCTCCGGCCGGGGCCTCGACGCCGCCGCCCGCAAACTCGACGACCTCCGCCACAACGTCGACGCCGACCCGTCGGCCCGCAACGTGCGGGCGTACTCGAACGCCGAGGACGCGTTCCGCGACGCCGGTGGGTACGCGGCCGAAGCCGAGGTGCGCCGCATGGTCGACGGTCTCGGCCTTGCGCCCGACCGGCTCGACCTCCCGATCGGCGCGCTCTCGGGTGGCGAGCGCCGCCGCGCCGAACTGGCGCGGATCCTCTTCGCCGGCAGCGACGTGCTGCTCCTCGACGAACCGACGAACCACCTCGACGTCGACGCCAAGGAATGGCTGATGAACTTCTTGCGCACCTTTAAGGGCGCGCTCCTCGTCATCAGTCACGACCTCGCGCTGCTCGACCACGCCATGACGCGCGTGCTGCACCTCGACGAGGGTGAACTCGTCGAATACAAGGGCACCTACTCGCAGTACCTCACGGCCCGCGACGTCGACGAGAAGTCGCGCACGAAGATCGCGACGCGCCAGGAGTCGGAGATGAAGCGCCTGAAGACGCTGGCCGACGGCATGCGGCATCAAACCCAGTCGCGCGCCCGGCTGGCCAAGGTGCTCGACGCGCGCGTCGACCGCATGGCGGCGACGAAGATCGACGCGCCCAAGGCCAAGAAGACGATGCGGGTCACGCTCCCGGTGCCGCCGCGCGCGGGCAAGACCGTGCTCGAGGTGAAGGACCTGGCCAAGGCGTTCGGCCGCAAGACGATCTTCGAGGACGTCACCTTCGACGTCGGGCGCACCGAACGGCTCCTCGTGCTCGGTCTCAACGGCGCCGGCAAGACCACGTTGTTGCGCTCGCTGACGGGTGAACTCGAGCCGGAGTTGGGCGAGGTGCGGCTCGGGCACAACGTCTCGATGGGCTACTACGCGCAGGAGCACGAGAACATTTCGGCCGGGCAGTCGGCGCTTGCCCACGCCCGCACCGTCGCCCCGAGCACGCTTACCGACCAGTACCTGCGCGGGCTGCTCGGGATGTTCGGGCTGCGGGGCGACCTCGCCTTCCAGGACGCGAGCACGCTGTCGGGCGGCGAGAAGACGAAGCTCTCCTTGTCGATGCTGGTTGCCGGCGGGCACAACCTGCTCCTGCTCGACGAGCCGACCAACAACCTCGACCCGCCCTCGCGCACCGCGGTCGGCACCGCGCTGCGTGAGTGGAAGGGCGCAATGCTCCTGGTCAGCCACGACGTGGAGTTCGTCGAAGCACTAGCCCCAGACAGAGTGCTGTTGATGCCGGAAGGAACGTTGGACTACTGGTCCGACGACCTGATGGACCTCGTTGCACTCGCGTAATTCTGGGTCGGGTTCCGACTTGGGGGCGCCTTCGGCGCTCGAGAGATCGTCACCGCTCCCGGCGAGCTTCCTGCGCTCCTCCGTCGCTCCGGTCGCCGCGTCGTGCGGCGGCCACCTGACCTGAGCGCGACCCTCCAAGACAAGCTGACGTTTGCGTCATAGAGTCCGGGCCAATCGGTGACCAGGGGGGTTGCAATGCGTCGGTCCGGACTGTTCTCGGGGTTGGCACGGAGTCGTGCGTTGTTTGCGGCGCTATGCGTCGGGGCTTTGGTGTTTGCGGCTTGTGGTGGTGACGACGACGATGACGACGCGGCCACGGATACGACCGAGGCCGACGATACGACCGAGGAAACCACGGCCGAGGGCGACGACGATGGCGCCTCCGCCGAACCGGTCAAGATCGGGGTCCTCTACATCGACTTCGGCGCCATTGCCGACTTCGTCGATTTCACGCACGGCGACCAGAAAGCGATTGCGACGGCGCTCATCGACGACATCAACGCCAACGGCGGCGCCGGCGGCCACCAGCTCGAGCCGGTGTTCCTGGAATACCCGCCGCTCCCGGGCGCGGAACCGAGTCCGCAGGCGATCTGCACGACCATGACCGACGACGAGCAGGTGTTCGCGGTGCTGGGCGGGTTCATCGACTTCACCGGTGAGGGCCAGTTGTGCCTCACGCGCGATAACGACACGGTGCACATCGGCCACGAGTTGCAAGCACCGTGGATCGAAGAAGCTCAGCCCGCACTCCTGCTGACGCCGGGCGGCACCCCCGACGCCACCGCCGGAAATCTCATCACGCTCCTCGGCGACGAGGGAACGCTGGAGGGCAAGACGGTCGCGGTCCTCGGCGACAACAACACGCAGAACCGCATCGACGACGTCATCACGCCCGGGCTCGAAGAGATCGGTGCCGAGACGGGCACGACCGCGGTCCTGACGATCAGCGGGACCGACACCACGGCTGCGCAGGCACAACTCGACGGCGCCATCGAGGTCTGGAAGGGCGAGGGTGTCGACACCATCTTCATGGCGGGTCTGAATATTTCGTCGAAGCAGTTCGTCGACAAGATCGCCGCCGAGATACCGGGCGTGCTGTTGCTGGCCGACTCGGGCTCGGTGGTCGAGCAGGGCCAGGACGCCGCGGCTGCCGGCGCCGACCCGAACCCGTACGAGGGGATGCTGACGATCGAGGGCCAAACCCGGTCGGAGCGGTGGGCGGCACCGAACGAGAAGCTCCAACACTGCATCGACGTGGTCGAGGAGGCAACGGGCGAGGCGGTTCTCGGACCCGACGAGGTGACCCCGGGCGCCGACGGCAAGACCGTCGAGTCCTACGTCGCGGTCGAGGACTTCTGCGACCTGCTCGACATCCTCGCCCTCGGACTCGAGGGCGCGGGCGCCGAGGTCAACACCGACACCTGGCGCGACTCGATCCACGGCCTCGGGGTCATCGTGTTGCCGACGGCGAATATCGCGTCGTTCTGCGAAGGCAAGTACACCGGTGGCGACGAGTTCCGGCTCGTAGCGTTCGATTCCACGATCGGAGAGAACGGCGACTGGAGCGGCGTGACCGAACTGGCCGACGCCAGCGGCGGGAAGTGCGCCTGACGATCAGCGGGCGTCGCTGCGCATGATGGCGCGCTCGTCGGTACCGAGGTAGGACGCAATGACGCGGGGGTTCGCTCGAATGTCTTCGGGCGGGCCCTCCGCGATGACCTGTCCGGCTTCGAGGCAGTAGATCCGGTCGCTGATCGACATGATCATCGGGAGGTCGTGCTCGACGATCACGAGCGTGGCGTCGAGTTCACGCTGGATGCTCGTGATCAGCGGCCCGAAGGCCTCGGCTTCGCGCTGCGCGACGCCGGCGGTCGGCTCGTCGAGGCACAACACCCGGGGCGCGACGGCGAGGACGGTGGCCAGCTCGACGATGCGGCGGGTACCCGTCGACAGTTCGGCGATGTAGCGGTCGGCGTAGCGACCCAGGCCGAGGAAGTCGATCAGCTCGGCGGCCTCGGCCCGGCGGGACCGTTCGGGTCTGATCTGAGGGAAGACGGCGAGGGTGCCCCAGAACGACGTGCGGTGGCGCGCTTCCATGGCGACGAGCACGGCGTCGCGCACGGTGAGTTCCGGGTACAGCGTGGCCGCCTGGAAGGTGCGCCCGAGCCCGAGGCGGGCGCGCTGGTGCGGCCGTCGCCCGCTGACCTCTCGACCGAGAAGCTGCACCGAGCCGCTGCTCTTCACGTAGCCGCCGATCGCGTTGAGCAGCGTCGACTTTCCCGCACCGTTGTTGCCGATGAGCCCGACGACCTCGCCCGGCCCGGCGAATACGTCGATGCCGTCGACCGCGACGAGACCGCCGTACCGCACGGTCAACGCAACGGTCGCGAGGACCGTGCCGTCGGCGTTGACCGGCGCGAACGCCTGCGCGCCGACGCGTGACAACGAAACAGGCACCGCCGCGGTTGACTTGATCGGCGCCGCGGGGAGACGGCGGGCGAGGACGCCGAGCAGAGCGTCGCGGGCCCAGTAGCCGATCTGCGCGAACCCGCCGGGGATGTACAACAAGATCAGCAACAGGCCGATGCTCGAGACGAAGAGCGGCACCGTGTCGTTGCCGGGGAAGAAGGACGGCAGTCCGATGACCCACAGCGCCCCGACGACCGCACCCGA
>JANNHK010000258.1:0-9299 GCA_031404355.1 Actinomycetes bacterium | reverse complement strand
TGCGGTCCCGCCGATGCGACCGCGTCCCGGCTCACGGCGCGTCTCGCGGCGCTCCTGGGGATCGAACCGCCCACTCCCGAGTCCGCGCTCGGGTCCTTGCTCGGCGCGCTCGCGGCGCGCGCTGACATTCCCACGTGTGTGGTCATCGACGACGCGCACGAACTGCCATCGAACTCCGGTGGCGCGCGACTGTTGCAGGCACTGCTCAGCCGCTCGCCGGAGACCACGCACTTCGTCGTCGCGTCGCGAACGTCGGTCGACGGCCTCGCCCGGCGCCGTGCGCACGGCGACCTGGTCGAACTCGGTGCCGACGACCTTCGACTCACACCCGCCGAGTCCGAAGACCTCGCGCCATCGCAGGAAGTCGGCGAGGAGCTCGGTGGCTGGCCCGCACTGGTCGCGCTGGCCGTGACGTTCGGTCCGACCGCGGCGAACGAGTTCGCGCGCGAGGAGGTGCTCGACGCACTCGACGCGGACCAGCGGCGCGCGCTCGCGGCGCTCGCAGCCATCGGCGGTGGCGACCGTGCGGTATGCGCTGCGGTCGTCGGCGACGTCGGGCTCGACGTGCTGGTCGGCCTGCCGCTCGTCACCGTCGGCGACGACACCGTCACCGTCCACGCGCTGTGGAACCGCATGCTGGCCGAGGTCCTCTCGGAGGGCGAACGGCGGCGCGTGTGTCGCGTCGCCGCCGCGCACTGGCTGGAACTCGGGGACACCCAGCGGGCGTTCGACCTCGCACGCAAGGGCGACGACGACGAGACCACGTTGCGCTCCATACGCGAGTTGTGCCGCCGAGGGTACGGGGTGGCACCGCGCGACGTCTTGGAAGCCATGCGCGAACGGCTCCCGGCGCACCTTTCCGACGAACCGGAGGCGCGGCTGCTGGCCGGAATGGTCGCGCGCATCACGGATCCTTTCTCCGAGGCCGCGTGCGACGACCTCGAGGCGGCGATGCTCTCGTTCCGCGAACGCGGTGACGTCGTGACCGAACTCGCAGCTGCGTCGGAGTTGGCTTGGGTCGCGCGATCGCGCGGCGAACAGGAGCGCGTGATGCCGCTGCTCCAACGCGCGTTTGCGTTGGAAGCCGAGGGTCACGACGAGGTCCGGGGCACGTGTCGAATGGCCCGCGGGATGCTCGCCGACCTGACCGGCGACGACTCCGCCGCGTACGAGGCCTTCGGTGGCGTCGAGGACGGCGCCGTTTCGCCGGAATGGCACACCGTCGCCGCTTTCATGACGATGATGACCGCGTTCCACCTGGGCGAGCCGGACGCCATGACCGAGGCGGCGACCGCGTGCGTCGCGCACGCCGGCGCCTCGTTCTCGTATCGGCTCGTCGTCCCCTGCACCGCGTGGCAGGCGGGTCGTCCCGCCGACGTGCCGGCCGAGTTGCCGGCACTGCCCGATATCACACGAGCGTCCGCGACCGACCGGCTCTGGGCGGGCGTCGCGGCCGCAATCGTGGAATCGGGGCGCGGGAACCTTCCCGACGCCCGGCGCGCGCTAGCCATGGCGGAAGATGCCCTCGGCACCACCGCGCTGCCGTACCTGCGCGGCATGCTGGCCGCCGCGCGCGCGTCGACCAGCGTCGCGGCCGGCGACGACGACGGCGCGCGTGCCGCGCTCGACGCCTTCCTCGCGGAATGCCCGCCCACGACGCCCGCGGCGAGCCGGTCGCTGCGGTGGGCGTTCGTCGTCGTGTACGTCCTTTCCGATGCCATGCGCGAGGTGTGGGACGCCGCTCCGCTCGGCCCGTTGCACGCAGCCCGACGGACCGTCGCGCGCGCCGTGCTGGCCGTGCAGGCCGGACAACCGCTCCCGACCGGCGATGACTTGCCGCCCGCGCCGCTGATCGCCTCGAGCGCACCCCGTCGCTGGGTGAGTGCGCTCGCGAGCGCCCTCGACGGCGAGGGACGGACGCTCGAAGCCCGCGACCTCGCCGCACTGCTCGCGCCTGCGGCCCGTGACACCCTCCCGCGCGCGCTGCGCATCGCGACGATCGAGACCGCCGTCGGAATCACGTTGTTCGGGCCCACTGGTCTGACGGTGCACGGCGAGACGGTCGGCGCGCCCCACTGGCGCCGTCGGCGCGTGCGTGAGCTGCTCGCGTTCGTCGCCCATCACGGGTCGGTGTCGCGCGAACGAGTGCTCGCCGCGCTGTGGCCGGATCTCGCCGACACCGACGCGCGCCGAAACCTGAGAGTCACGCTGTCCTATCTCCAGGCGCTGCTCGAACCGGACCGCACCCGGGAACAAGCGCCGTTCTATCTGCGCATGCAGAACGACGTCCTCGTCCTGCTCGGCCCGCCGCAGGTCGCCGTCGACGTGCAGGCATTCGAGCGAGCGGCCGCGACGGCGGACGCCGCCCGGGCCGCGGGAGATGCTCCCGCCGCGGCCGACGCGTATGCCGACGCGCTGACGAACTGGCGAGGGCGCTACCTCGAAGAGTTCCGAGATGCCGAGTGGGCAACGGGTCCCGCCGAGCAGCTCGACGCGTGGGCGGTTCGCATCGGGCTGCGGGCCGCCAATGCCGCGCTCGCCGCCGGCCGGCCCGAGGCGGCCGCCGCGGCGGCCGGCTGCGTCCTGGATGCCGAGCCCTGGTCGGAAGGCGCGTACCGCATCCTGGTCGCCGCCGCGCTGGCCGTCGGCGATCGTGCCGGCGCGACGCACGCGCTCGACCGCTGCGACGCCATGCTCGTCGAGCTCGGCACGCCGGCCGCGCCCGAGACCGAGATTTTGCGCCGGCTAGCGGCCCGCTAGCACCGCCGCGCTTTCCTGCACTCACCCGTAACGACCTGAAGGGGCCTCGATGCATCTCACGACCCGTACGACCCGTCTGTCACCCGGCCGCCGTCCGATCCTCGCGCTCCTCACCGCGTTGCCGCTCGCGTTGGGGCTGGCGTTCGCCGCGCCTGCGCAGGGCCAGACCGAGACCGATCCCGAGCCGCCGCCGCACCACGTCCACGACCGCGCCGAGGCCGACGCCATCGACATCGCGCTCATCGCCGGGCAGAAGGGGTGGACGATCGAGAACACGACCCGGCACATGACCGACCAAGAGCGCTTCGGCGACCTCCAGGACGCGATCGAGGCGCAGTACGCCGCGGTCTTCTCGGGAGCCGAGTTCGCGACTCGCCCGGGCGGGCGGAGCTATCTCCGGTTCAAGGGTGTCGTTCCCGCCGGTGCCCGCGAGCTCGCGACCGCGTCGGGGCTCAACGTAGGACTCACGGGCAACCGCAAGTTCTCGGCGACGGAGCTCGGAAACCGGGCGACGGCGCTCGCGACCTTCTTCCGCGATCGCGGCTACGAGCAGGTCGCGGTGGTGGTGCTTCCGACCGGCCGTATCGTCGTGTCGATCAGCGGGCAGCGGCGATCAGACATCACTCTCCCCCTCCTGTTGCGGAGCGGGACCCGCGTGACATACACCGATCAAGACGTCTCCGTCGACCTCCACACCTACGGCGGCGCCGAGGTCAGCAGCCCCACCAGCGAGTGCACCTCGGGCTTCAGTGTCGAGCACGAGACTACGGGCGAGACCGGTGCGACCACTGCCGCGCACTGCGACGGGATGGACTTGTACGTGCAACCGCTGACTAATATTTCCTACGACTTCGACTTCGAGGATCAACACATCGGACTCTTCGGCGATGTCGAGTGGCACAGCACACCGAACCACTCCGATCTGGCCGAGTACTTCGCCAACGTGACCGACCAGCGCGAGGTCAACTCGGTCGAGACGTCGGCGGCGGTCAACAATACGTACTGTGTCTTCAGCCGCCAGCAGTCGACGCGAATCTGCGACGACGTCTGGTCGACCATCATCGTGCAGGTGTCGGCAAGCGGCATTGCCTCCGACCTGATCGGAATGGACGACCGCAACACGGTCGCCGGTGACAGCGGCGGCCCGTGGTCGTTCTCGACCGAAGCCGGCGGCGGCGTGAAGGGCGCGATCTGGGTGCCGTTCGGCTGGCACGACACATGGAGCAAGGCCTGGAAGTTCGACAGTGCCATCGACGTCGACGTGCTGACGCAGCCGTAGTCGTGGGAGCAACGCGGGGCCGAGCCGGACTCGGCCCCGCGCCTTCGCGTCACGGCTCGACGTGGGCAGAATTCGCCCGCGTCGCGCGTCGTGTCTCAAACTCGTGCCGCCATGAGTCAACCCAATCCGTACGGCCCGGTCTGCGACACGCCCGTGGAGCGGGCGGCGATGGTGCATTGGTGGGACGAGCTCACCTTCCTCCACTGGCGGTTCGACCCGGATGACGTCCAGCGCCTGCTGCCCGAAGGCCTGACCGTCGAGACCTTCGACGGTGACGCATGGGTCGGCCTCGTGCCGTTCTTCCTCCGGGTCGGACTCCCCGCGGTGCCCTCGGTCCCGTGGGTCTCACGGTTCGCCGAGACGAACGTCCGCACGTACGTGCGGAGCACCGACGGCGCCCGTGGCATCTGGTTCTTCTCCCTGGACGCCGCTCGGCTGGGTGCTGTCGTCGTGGCCCGCGCCACGTACCGCCTCCCGTACTTCTGGTCGAGGATGGCGATCGAGCGCTCGGGATCCACGATCTCGTACCGCTGCCGTCGACGCTGGCCCGGACCGCGTGGCGCGAGCAGCGAGACCGTGATCGCCGTGGGCGAGCCGTTTGCGCCGGACGAGCTCGGTGAGCTCGACCACTTCCTGACCGCACGGTGGGCGCTGTTCAGCGCGCCGCGACCAGGCCTACGTAAGGCGCTCGCGTCGCACGAACCCTGGCCGCTCCATCGTGCGCACGCCGTGCGGGTCGACGACGAGCTCATCGTCGCGGCCGGGCTTCCCGCGCCGTCGGGCGAACCGCTGGTCCATTACTCGCCGTCGGTCGAGGTCCGCATCGGGTGGCCGAAGAAGATCGGTCGTTGATGCGGTTCCCGAAGCACGCGTTCGCGGTCCGGACCGTCTTCCGCCGGTGCCTCCTCGTCAACTTCGCCGTCGACCCCGACGAGTTGGCCCGCGTGCTGCCTCGACCCGTCGAGCCCGATGTCTACAACGGCGAGGCGTTTGTCTCGGTCGTCGTCGGCGAGATGGACAAGATGCGTCCGGTCGGCGTGCCGCACGCGCTCGGTATCACGTACAACCAGATCGTGTATCGGGCGGTCGTCCGGTGCGGTGACGAGCGCGGCGTCCACTTCCTCCGGAGCGACGCGGACAGCCGTGTCATGTCGGCGTTTGGCAACCTGATGTCGTTCTTCCGGTTCAACCACTCCGAGATCGCGTTCACGCACCGCGACGGGCGACTCGACCTCGACGTGCGCACGACGACCCAGCCGTCAGCGGACATTGCCGCGAGCTACACCATCGCTGCACCCGGTACGACGCTCACCGAGACGTCGACGTTCGCAGATCTGGACGAAGCGAAGCGCCGGCTCGTCGAACTGTTTGCCGCGTTCCACTACACCGAAGGCAACGACTGGATCGACGTCGTTCGGATCAAGCGGGGCGAGTGGAACGTGCAGGTCGTGACGGACGAACGCGCCGAGTACGCGTTCATGACCGCCGGCGCGCCGTTCACGAAGGCCCGGCTCGACTCCGTCTTCTTCGTCGGCGACGTGCCGTACCACTGGTATCGCCTCGAGAAGCGCGCGGTATAGGTGTGAGCGCAAGCAGGTAGGACGTTTGCATCCGGCGGGTCGGCTTCCGGTCGGGAACGGATGCCGAGCCGTGGGAGCCCGGACTCGCGAGAGTCAGGTGGCGGGAGAGTCGGTACCTGGCAGGGCGGCGGGCGGCGCCAATTCGAGCTCCACGACATCGGAGAGAATCCGCATCAGTTCAAGCCATCCGACAAAGGGGTGTCGCTCTTCGGCGACGCGTACTTCGCCGCGGGGGGGATCGGTGGCCTCGAACCGAAGTGCAACTTCCATGCACCGCATCGTCCCCCGGAACCGAGCGCCGGACATCCGTAGAACGACGGATGTCTGAATCGGACGTCGACCAGTACGGTTCTGCTGTTGGGTAGCGAACGGCAGCGCGTGGTCACGGCACTCGTGACCGATGTCAAGGGATCGACCGCGCTGCGCACCCGCCTGGGTGACGAGGCCGCCGGTCGGATGTTCGCGCCGATTGATTCGGCCATCGACGATGCGATCCACCGTCACGGCGGGACGCTCGTGAAGTCGATGGGTGACGGAGTTCTGGCGTGGTTCGATACGCCCCGGGCCGCGGTCCTGTGCGCGGTGGAGATTCAACGAGACATCCGCGAACACAGTGCAGGTGTGGCCGAGGTAAGGATCGGGATCAACACGGGCGAGGTCACTGTCGCGAACGGCGACCTCGCGGGGGAGGCAGTCGCCGCGGCGGCTCGAATAACCGCGCTCGCCGACGGCGGTGAGATCTTGCTTGCAGACGTCGTGCGTCAGCTCGCGGGAACGATGCCCGGTCTCATGTTCTCTGATCGGGGGCGTCATCGTCTGAAGGGCTTTCCCGATCTCGTGCGGGTTTTCGAAGCGCGTCCGACTGACGTCATGCCTGCCGGCGGCGAGCTTGCAGTTGTTGGTCGCGACGTCGAGCTCGCACTGCTCCGCGAGGCGCTCCAATCAGTTGCCGCCGGGATGGGCCGGGTCGTGCTCGTCGAGGGGGAAGCCGGTATCGGAAAGAGCCGGCTCCTCCGTCGAGCGGCCGAAATCGGCGCCGCGCTGGGGCTCCCGGTGCTGACCGGGTCCGCGGACAAGTTGGAGCGAGACCGGCCCTTCCGCGCCGTGCTCGAAGCATTCCCTGTCGATCTGTTCGGGTCGGACCGCGCCTCCGCCACCCCGAGCCCGCTGGAGCGATCAGACCCGACGTACGTTGTCATCGACCGGATCCTCGACGAGGTGGAACGGCGCTGCGCGCTCGTGCCAGTCGTGCTCCTGCTCGAAGACCTGCATTGGGCCGACCCCGCAACGCTGCGCACGGCGCAGGCGATCGCCCGTCGCCTCGCCCACCTTCCGATCGCGCTGATCGCGACGTTCCGCCCCGAAGCCGCATCGCCTGACCTCCGCGAACTGATCGAGGTCGTTCGAGGTGTCGGTGGTCACCACCTTCGGCTGGCGCCACTGCGACGCGGCGACATCGCGGCGCTCGTGCAGGCCGCGCTTCGTGCGGAACCGGACGCGGCGCTCATCGAGCTGTTGGACAAGGCCGGCGGGAATCCCCTGTACGCGCTCGAGCTCAGCGCGGCGCTCGTGCACGACGGCGCGATCGAGACCGTCGACGGCACCGCTGTCCTTCGAGCGGCGACCATTCCTCCAGAGCTACGCCTCGTCATCCTTCGACACCTGAGCACGCTTCCTTCCACAACCGTAACGATGCTCAAGACCGGTTCCGTGCTCGGTTCCCGATTCTCCGTCACCCAACTCGCGACCGTGCTTCAGCAGGCACCGACGGATCTCCTTCAGGACCTCGAAGGAGCACTGCACGCCGGCGTACTGGCCGGCGACGACGATCGGCTGACGTTCCGGCACGACCTCATTCGTGAAGCGCTCTACGACGAGATCCCGGATGCGGTCCGGCGGGCCTTGCATCGCCAGGTCGCGGCGCGGCTCATCGGAACGGGGACTGCACCAGAGCTGGTGGCCGAACACGTGGTCCTCGGCGCTACGCACGGCGACGGTGATGCCGTCCGCTGGCTCCGCGATGCGGCCCTCACCGCGCAGCGGCGGTCGGCGCCCGCCGCGGCCGCGCTCTTCCGTCAGGCGCGCGAACTCGCGGTCCCCGGCATGCCCGATCACACCGACCTGACGCTTGCCCTCGCCAATGCTCTCGTCCGCTCCGGCTCGCCTGTCGAGGCCGCCGAGCTCGCCCGCGATGCGCTGGCCCGAGGCGGTGACGAAGCACGCGCGCGCCGGACGCTCGTCACGGCGCTCATCCACCACGGGGGGCCCACGGACAGTGTCGCCGAATGCAGACGCGCCCTCGCCATACCCGACCTCGACCTCGTCGAACGGGCGACGTTGTTGTCGCACCTCGCGCTCCAGGTGCTTGTGCGTGGTGACCTCGACGAGGCTCTCTCCCTCTCGGTCCGAGCGATTGCCGAATCGGAACGAGCGGGGGATGTGTATTCACGAACCATGGCGCTTCAGGGCATGGCGTACCTGCGGCACGCGCGCGGCGAGGTCGACGAGGCCCTGTCGTTGAGCAGAGAGGGCGTCGACCTCGCGGCGGCATCGGTCAGCGAGCGCACCGGGTTCAACACGCCCTACCTCCTT
Organism: Actinomycetes bacterium; assembly: GCA_031404355.1. Taxonomy (GTDB): domain Bacteria; phylum Actinomycetota; class Acidimicrobiia; order IMCC26256; family PALSA-610; genus JANNHK01. The sequence continues at coordinate 1,088 of JANNHK010000258.1, read as the reverse complement.
CATGGAATCAGCCTCCTCGCGACCGACCAGCTCGACGACGCCTACGCGACCTTCAGCACGGGACGGCAGAGGTGCGAGAGTGCGGGCGTGCGGCCGTGGGTGGCGGCCTTCACGGGATCGATCGGCTTGGTGCACCTTCTGCGGGGCGCGGTCGACGACGCCGATGCCGAATTCAAGACCGCGGTCGACGCCGCCACGACCCTCGACTCGCCCTGGACGATGGTGTCCATCTCACTCGCGCTCCTCGACTACCTCTCGCTGGCTCGGGGGGAGATCCGGAGGCGCCGACCGCGGAACTCGGCCGGGACCAGATGACCGTCGGGATAGACCTCGTCTTCTGGGTGCGCGCGCTTCGGGCCGAAGCGAACGGTGACGTCCAGGAGGCGGCCGCGCTCGCGGGCACGGCGTGGTCCATGAGCGCGCAGTGGCCGCACCTGTTCACCCGCGCGTTCGTGGCGCCCGACGTCGTTCGTCTGCTGCGCACGAGTGATGAAACCGCGGCCAGGAGTGTCGTGGAGTGCATGGAGGAAGGGGTTCGCTTGGCGCCGTCGTATCCGGTGATCGCCGCCGGCGCCTTGCGCTGCCGAGGCCTGCTCGACGACGACCCGGAGCCGCTCGTCGCCGCCGTCGACACGTACTCCCGGACGTCGCGCGTGCTCGAACGAGCGTTGTGTGCCGAGGATGCCGCGGCATCACTCGCTCGTTCCGGGCGCGGCGACGAGGCGATCGCCCAGCTCGGCGATGCGCTCGGCGCATACGAAGCGATTGGGCTCACCCGTTTCGCGACGCGTACCCAAGCCTCCCTACGCGCCCTCGGTGTGCGCCGCCGACGGGGCGCCACGCCAACCAAAGCCCGGATCGGGTGGGAGAGCCTCTCGCCCACCGAGCACGAGGTCGTCGCCCTCGTTGTTGAAGGCCTTACCAACAAGGGAATTGCGGAGCGCCTCTTCATCTCTCGCCGGACGGTGGAGACGCACCTGGCCCACGTGTTCGTCAAACTCGGCGTGACCAACCGAGCCCACGTTGCTGCCATCGCGGCCGCCCGGCCCGGTGGGACGTAGCTCGCGCGTTTCGTGCTCGGGATCCGT
>JANNHK010000257.1:0-1783 GCA_031404355.1 Actinomycetes bacterium | reverse complement strand
AAGAGCTGCTGGCCGACGCGCGCCTTCCACTCCTCGAAGTTGAGCGGCCGGTTGTCCATCGCCGACGGCAGGCGGAACCCGTGCCCGACGAGCGTGTCCTTGCGCGACCGGTCGCCTTCGAACTGGCCGTGCAGTTGCGGGATGGCGACGTGTGATTCGTCGACGATGCACAGCCAGTCGTCGGGAAAGTAGTCGAGCAAGGTGTACGGCGGTTGGTGGCGCTGGCGGCCGTCGAGGTGCATCGAGTAGTTTTCGACGCCGGAACACGACCCGACCTCGCGCAACATCTCGAGGTCGTAGCTCGTACGCATCCGCAGCCGTTGCGCTTCGAGGAGCTTGCCTTCGCCTTCGAGTTCGGCCAGGCGCTCGACCAGCTCGACCTCGATGCCTTCGATCGCGCTCTTGAGGCGGACCTCGTCGGTGACGTAGTGCGACGCCGGATACATCGCCAGCGCGTCGAGTTCCTCGATGACCTCGCCCGTGAGCGGGTCGACCGTGCTGATGCGTTCGACCTCGTCGCCGAACAGCGAGATGCGCACCGCCCGCTCCTCGTACGCCGGGAACACCTCGATGGTGTCACCCCGCACCCGGAACTTGTTGCGGGCGAACGCGAAGTCGTTGCGTTCGTACTGGAGTTCGACGAGCCGGCGCAGGATCGCCCGCTGGTCCTGCTCCTCACCCACGGTCAGGTGCAGGAGTTGCTTCGAGTACTGCTCGGGCGAGCCGAGCCCGTAGATCGCCGAGACCGACGCGACGATGAGGACGTCGCGGCGGGTGAACAGCGCGCTCGTGGCCGAGTGGCGGAGCCGGTCGATCTCGTCGTTGATCGAGCTGTCCTTCTCGATATACGTGTCGGTCGACGGCAGGTACGCCTCGGGCTGGTAGTAGTCGTAGTACGACACGAAGTACTCAACCCGGTTCTTCGGGAACAGCTCCCGGAACTCGGCCGCAAGTTGGGCGGCCAGGCTCTTGTTGGGCGCGAGCACGATCGTGGGCCGGTTCGCCCGGGCGATCGTGTTGGCGATCGTGAACGACTTCCCCGACCCGGTGATGCCGAGCAGCGTCTGGAACCGGTCGCCCCGCTCGAGCCCGTGCACCAGGGCGTCGATTGCCTCGGGCTGGTCACCGGCGGGTGAGAGATCGGTGACGAGCTCGAAGTCGGGCACTACGACAGGGCTCCCTCACTGCGCCGTCCATGGCTCCGCTGCGTCCGCACGATCCGATCGTACCGAGACTCACTGACATCCCCAGTCACGGTTTGAAGGGAATTGGCCCCTCAGAGGCCACTTTGCTTCAAACTCGATCTTTGAGTTCGTGCCAGATGGTGTCGACCTGGCGTTCGAGGTGTTCGAGGTCACCGGAGTTGTCGATCACCCACGTCGCGACGGCCCGTCGTTCCTCGTCGGTTGCCTGCAGCGCCATGCGGTTCTCGGCGTCTTCGCGCGGAATGCCGCGAGCCGCCAGGCGTTCTAGGCGCAGCGCCTTCGGTGCCTCGACCACGATGACCGCGCCGTAGTCGTAACCGCGGGTGCTCTCGACGAGCAGCGGCACGTCGTGCACGACAATCCCATCGGCGGGAGCCTCGGCGACCTGGCGCAGGAACTCGGCCCCGATCGCGGGGTGGGTGATGTCCTGCAACTCCTTGCGGGTCTCGTCGTTCACGAAGGCCCGGGACGCGAGGGCGGCCCGGTCGAGCGACCGGTCCTCGGCGAGAATCTCGGGCCCGAAGCGCTCGTCGAGTTGAGCCAGCGCCGGCGTGTCGGGCTCGACCACTTGGCGGGCG
>JANNHK010000256.1:0-7759 GCA_031404355.1 Actinomycetes bacterium | reverse complement strand
ATCGACGGGCGCTTCGCGTGCGAGTACGCGACGAATGATCTCGACGTACTCGCGTGTGCGAGCCAGCGGCTTGGAGTAGAGGTCGCCGTACCAACCCTCGGCGACCTGTGGACCCGATGCACCCAACCCGAGGATGAAGCGGCCGCCGGAGAGGTGGTCCATGGTGAGCGCGGCCATCGCGGTTGCGGCGGGTGAGCGGGCGGAGAGCTGGCAGATCGACGTTCCGAGTTTCAGCGTTTCCGTCGCCGCCCCCCACCACGCGAGCGGTGTGAGCGCGTCGGAGCCGTACGCTTCCGCGGTCCAGCACGAGTCGAACCCGAGCCGCTCGGCCTCCCGCAATGCCTCGGGCACGTTCGCCGGGGGCTGCGCACCCCAATAACCGATCGAGTACCCGAGCTTCAGTTCCTTCACGGGGCGAATCCTACGAGCGCGGACGCCCGCACGTCATCGCCCACGACGAACCACATCGCGAAGCCGCCTTCGTGGTCCGCGGTGCGCAGTTCGACGACGTCGCCCGGGTCGATCCCACCGCGGAATTCCATCTCGGCCCACGCGACCCGCGGATTGCCCCGCCCGGCCAGCTCCTCTTCGACAGCAGCCCAGTACGCGGCGTTGTTGACATGGGCCAGCACGTCGAAATCGACGGCGCGCAGCGGCCACGCCGAACCGCGCGTGGTCTCGGGTGGTCGTCCGTGCTGCAAACGGGCCGACACCTTGCGCCCGCCCGCACTCTCGCCGAAGCGGTCGGTGAAGTCGGCAGGTAACGGGATCGGTGCGCCGGTCGCGATATCGACGTGGACCCACAGCGCGGCGGCGACCACGAACAGTTCGCCGCCGACCTGGAGGTCGGTGCGCCGCTCGGCCCAGCGGGCACCGATGCCGCCGCACCACGTGGAGAGCGTCAGGTCGGTTCGGAACACCGGGGTGCGCGCGATGCGGACCGCGAGGCGGCGCATCACCCATCCGCCGTTGTCGAGACCGGCCGCGACCGAGTCCTCGTCCGACACGTCTTGCAGGAAACGCGCCAGCGCGTCGAGCCGGGTCCGTCCGTCGGGGCGCACGTCGGCGAGTCCGACGTGGCGGCCGATGGTCACGACGCGGCCACGTTCGGGTCGGGGCGCGAACTCCGCGGGCACGCCCGGACGCTACCGGTAGCCTCCGGAGACATGAGTACGACGCCGCCCGAGGGGTTTCGCCAGCACCGGTTCACTCCCCCGCCCGACGCGACAACGGTGTTGCTCGTCCGCCACGGCGAGTCGGCGCCCGCCCATCCCGACCGTCCGTTTCCGCTGCGTGACGGGCACGGCGACCCGCCGCTCGACCCGGTCGGTGAGCAGCAGGCCGTGCTCCTCGCCGAGCGCCTCCAGGGCGAACGCATCGACGCGATCTACGTGACGACGTTGCAACGGACCCATCAGACCGCGGCACCGCTGGCCAAACGGATCGGCATCGCGCCGGTCGAGGAGCCCGATCTGCGCGAGGTGTACCTCGGCGACTGGGAAGGCGGCGAGTTCCGCGTGCGCGCCGCGGCCGGCGACCCGATCTTCGCCCAGATCTTCACGCAGGAACGCTGGGACGTCATCCCCAACGGGGAACCGCACGACACGTTCGACGAGCGGACGTGGGGCGGGTTGCAACGCATCGTCGACGCGCACCGCGGTGGGCGCGTCATGGCCGTCGCGCACGGCGGCGTGATCGGGCAGCTCCTGCACCGCATCACCGGGTCCCGCCGGTTCGCGTTCTCGGGCGCCGACAACGCGTCGATCAGCGAGATCGTGGCCGCGCCCGACCGCATCGTGCTGCGAACGTACAACGACGTGTCACACCTGTTGCCGCTGCTCTCGGGCTAGCGCGGCGAGGGCGCCGGTGAGCGCGGCGACATCAGGATCGCGCCGGACGCGCGGCGGTAGCTCGATCTGTACTCCGCCGTCCCGGGCCCGGTTGACGGGGTTACCCGGATGCAGGCCCCGCAGGTGGGTCGGGATGCGGTCGACGTCGTCGATCCACCGGTAATGCGGCAGCGCCGCGCCCAATCTGCCGGCGGCGCGTGCGGCAAGGTCGCGGTTCGACCCGCCGAGCAGCGCCGTGATCCAGCGGTCGTCGTCGCCGCGCAACCCACCGAAGCCGTGGATCGAGATCACCACGTCGACGTGGGCGAGAAAGCCCGCGAGCCCGACCGACTGCTCGGGGTCGTACCGGTGCGACGGGATGTGCCAGTGCAGGTCGTCGGGTTGCACGACGGCGTACAGCGACGCGCCGGCCGCCCCGGCCGCCGCGGCTGCGATCTCCGCCGTACCCGCTTCGAGGCCGCCGTGCAGCGCGAGGAAGCCCACCGGCGAACGCAGATCGGTTCGCTCTTCGACACCCGGGCAGGCCAGCAGCTCGTCGAGCATGGTTCGGCGGCGAGAGTACCCTCGCGCGATGTCGGAAGTTCGGCCTGCGCTCACGGGCGTCAACCTCTTCGTGGCCGACATGCAGGCCACCGTCAAGTTCTACCGGCGGCTCGGTCTCACGGTCGACGACAGTCACGACTGGGGTGCCCACCACGTGCAGGTCGTGATGCCGAACGGCCTCGAACTCGAATTCGACAGCATCGAGCTGACCAGGAGCTACGACGCCGGTTGGCAAGGACCCGATGCCACCAAGGGCGTGATGGTGTTCTCGGTTGCGACGCGCGAAGCGGTCGACGAGTTGTACGACGAGCTCACCACCGCGGGCTACGTCGGACACCAGGAGCCGTTCGACGCGTTCTGGGGCGCGCGGTACGGCGTCGTCGAGGACCCGGACGGCAACAACGTCGGGCTGATGAGCCCGAGCGACGACGCGTTCAAGAGCGCGCCGCCCAGTTTCTAGGTCCGGACTCAGGCGGGCGCGATCCGGCGGCCGGACACGTAGCCGGGCACGATGCGCAGCCAGTGCGCCTTCAGCCCCTTGGCCCACGGGTCGACGGGAAGCGCGAAGCCGCGCTGCGCAGCCGGTCCGAGATAGCGGGTGAGCTCTTCGAGGCGACCGTGCACGACGACACTCCAACCCGAGTGGAACTCGCGATCGAACGCGTCGACCTCGAAGCACACGTCTCCGCGACCCGCCGCGTCGAGTTTCGTGCCCGGGTCGGTGCGAAACACGATCGCCTCGCCGTCGAATACGTAGTTGACGGGGAAGATCTCGGGCCTTCCCCCCGCGACCAGCCCGACCCGGCCCACGACCTGGTCGGCGAGAAGCTCGAAGCAGTCCTCCCGGTCGAGTACCTCGATGGCGGTGCCCGCGCTTGCGTACGTCATGCCCATCTCCTCTCGTGATCGGCGGTGAGGCGCCGGCCGGATACGAGGTCGGTCGAAATCTCGATGACATGCCCGTCGGCGTGTGACCAGTGCGCGAGGGGCAGCGCGTGAATGCGCTCGAGCTCGTCGAGATCGGTCACTTCTCGGGCGAGCCCGGTCACCGAGACACTCCAACCGCTATGCGACAGCGAGTCGATGTCATCGACCTCGAATGCCACGACCGAGTTCACCGCCGCCGCGTCGAGCTTCGACCCCGGGCTCGTCCGAATCAGGATCCGGTCGCCGTCGAGCAGGAAGTTGACCGGCAGGATGATGGGCAGCGCGCCACTGCTCAGCGCGAGCCGACCAAGGGTGGACGCCGCGATCAGGCGCAGACACTCGGTCCGGTCCAGCACCTCGAGTCCATTGCGATCGAATTCCATACTCGATCATCTTCGGGCCTCACCGGTTCCCCCGGGCAGGGCCAAAAGTCCCTGCGATCCGGATGTCGGCCCTCTCGTGGTCCGGGACCGTGCGATGCTCAGGACCATGGATCCCGCCCCCGGACCGCCGGACGCAGTCCTCGCGGCCATTACGGACGGTGCCGACCTGATCGTCCCCCTCGCCAACGGCGAACCCGTATCGGTGCTCGACGCCATCGAGGCGCATATCGAACACCTGCACGGCGTGCGCATCCACCAGATGCACGCGTTGCACGACCGCCCCTACCTGCACGGCGGCCAACGCGACCATCTGCTCCACGTGTCGTACTTCCTCTCCCCCGTGACCAGGCCCGCGTTCTACGAACGGGGCTGCGAGCTCGTACCGAACAACTTCAGCGAGGTGCCGCGCCTCTTGCGGGAGACGACCAAGTGCTCGCTCGTCCTGGCCGCCGCGGCGCCGCTGGACCAACACGGCTACTTCTCGCTCGGGACGAACTGCGACTACGTGGCGCCGTTCATCGGGACGGTTCCGTTCTTCCTCGAAGTCAACGCCCGAATGCCCCGTACGTTCGGCCGCAACCAGATCCATCGGAGCCAGGTGGTCGGCTGGACCGAAGTCGACCGGCCACTGGTCGAGGTTCCGCCCTCCACCCCGTCGGTCGTCGACACGCAGATTGCCGCATACATCGCGGAGCGCATCCCGAACGGCGCCACCATCCAGGCCGGTATCGGGTCGATCCCGAACGCGCTGCTGGCGGGTCTGCGCGAGCACACCGACCTCGGTGTCCACACCGAGCTCCTGTCGGACCCGCTCATGGACCTCATCGAAAGGGGCGTCGTCACCGGCACGAGGAAGAAGCTCGACACCGGGAAGGTCGTCACGACGTTCGCGCTCGGGACGCAAACCCTGTACGACTTCCTCCACGAGAACTCGGCGATCGAGTTCCTGCCGGTCGACTACGTCAACGACCCCCGCGTCATCGCCGAGGAGGACTGCTTCGTGTCGATCAACGCCACGACCGAAGTCGACCTCGTCGGCCAGTGCGCATCGGAAACGGTGGGGGGCCGCTACTGGTCGTCGAGCGGCGGCCAGGCTGACTTCGCGCGCGGCGCGATGTATTCACGCCACGGTCTGGCGTTCGTCGTTCTCCCATCCACGGCCGCGGGCGGCGAGATCTCGCGCATCCGTTCGACACTCACACCCGGCTCGATCGTGACGACGCTGAAGAACACCGTCGACCACATCGTCACCGAATACGGCGTCGCCGAGATGCGGGGACGATCGATCTCCCAGCGGGCCACCGCGCTCATCGCCATCGCCCACCCGCGCTTTCGCGAGGAACTCACCGTTGAGGCGAAAGCAATCGGGTATCTCTAACGGGTGAGCGAACCGTTCATGTGCCGGAACCTGCGGTGCACCTTGTGGAACGCCGCGACCGGCTCGAGGAACATGAGCGGGCACGCACCGGGAACCACTGCGATCCCGTGCGCACGGCCCAGGTTGACGGCCGCATCGCTCACTGCGCCCGCCGCGCCGATCCCCTTGAAGAGCCACACCCGCGGGATACGGAGGGTCACGCATTCGGCGACCACGTCGAGGGCCGTGTCGCGGTTCACCATGACGATCACACCGTCGACCGGCTCGGGAACCTCGGTCAGTGTCGGATAGCACGGGTCCCCGGCGACAGTGCTGTACGCGGGGTTGACCGCGACGGCGTCGTAGCCGCTGTCCCGAAGCTCGCGGTAGATCGTGCCGCCGAAGCCTTTCGGGTCGTCCGACGCGCCCACCACGGCGAGACGGTTGTGAGACAGGAACTCCTCGACAACGCCCGGCTCAACGATCATCGCGATCTCCTTCTCGCGGAACCACGACGACCGGACACGGCGCGTGGTTCACCACTTGCTGGCTGACGGACCCGAGGAGCAGGCCGAGGAACCCGCCCCGACCCCGGGCGCCGACGACGAGCAGGTCGGCGTCCTTCGCGGCGTCGATCAGCGCGGCCGCCGCCGTGTTCGGCACGAGGACCCGGTGGACGTCGACGCCCTCGGTGTCTTCGGCCTCGAGCGCACGCGTGAGCACATGGCTGCCCTCGCTTTCGAACAGGCCGGGATCGACCGAGTCGACCGGGGCGTACGGCGCCGGTCCGATGTAGGGAACGTGCCACGCGTACACGGCATCGACCGTCGCGTTTCTCGAGCGTGCCTCCGTCAGTGCCCAGCGCAGCGCGCACCCGGAGTTCTCGGATCCGTCGACACCGACGACGATGCGATCCATCCCGGCCTCCCTTCCGTCGGTGAAACCTGGCTTCGTTCCGCGTCCCTCACGTCCGGCGCGCAGCTCGCGCTCGGCCGGCGCCCGCAACCAGCGTTGCTGCTCGACGTCCACCGCTTCCTTACCTGCTGCTCGCGGTCGAGCTGACCTCACTCGGCATGAAGCGAATCCCGCATCCTGCTCGGGTGCAAGAAGCGCCGCGCCGTGCCCCGGAGCGCCTCACCGTTTGCGGGAGGCACGCCGAGGAAAATGTTCGACCACCGCGTCGACACCGGGGAAGAAAAGACCCTCGTGGCCGTCGTCCGACCAGCGGACGAGCCAGGGCGGGGCTCCGTCGTCACCCTTGGCTTCGAGGATCTCCGCGTCGCGGTCGGGCTCGCCGACGTGGTGGCCCTTGATCACGAGCCGGTCGCCAACACTTGCGCGCACAGCGCCTCCTTCGATCGGTTGCGTCACGAATGATCCTCACCGAAGGAGGGCGCTGACTAGGGCCGAACGACGCAAGCGCCGGGCCCTTAGTCACTCGCGGCCGGAACCCGCCACTCGAGCAACGTGCCACCTGCGTCGTTCGCGGCCAGTGACACCGACCCTCCAAGCCGTTCGGCCCGGGCCCGGAGGTTGTGCAGACCGTGCCCGCCCGAGGGGTCGGCTTCGGGCGCGACGCCGATGCCGTCGTCGGAAACCCGCAACACGAACTCCTCGCCGACCGACAGCTCGATGTCGACCCGGCTCGCGGCGGCATGGCGCACGACGTTCGAAAGCGCTTCCTGCAGACTCGCGATCAGCTCGTCGGCGACGCGGTCGGGCACCGCGTTGTCGACGGGGCCGTCGAACACGACGCGCGGTTCGAAGCCGAGCAACCGTGCCGCTTCGCGGGTCATGCCGATCACGCGGTTGCGCAACCCACCCTCGTCGGACGTCGCCGGTTTGCCGACGTCGAAGATGACGGTGCGGATGTGACGCACGGTGATGTCAAGTTCCTCGACCGAAGCTTCGACGCGGCTGCGGGCTTCGGGGTCGAGAATCAGCCGGGTCGCGCCCTGGAGTGACAGGCCGCACGCGAACAATCGTTGGATCACGGTGTCGTGAAGGTCGCGCGCGATGCGTTCCTGGTCTTCGAGCAGTGTCAACCGTTGTGCCTGCTGGCGGCTGCGGTCGTGTTCCAACACGACGCTCGCTTGGGTCGCGAACGACTGCACGAGTTCGATTTCGGTCGGAGCAAACGCGGGAGCACCCTTCGGGCGCGTCACTGCCAGCGACCCGAAGGGTGCTCCCCCGACCCGCAGCGCGACGAAGATTGCGGGCCCGGTGTCGCCCGCGCTCACCTGCGGTTGACGGACGCGCGGGTCCTGCGACGCATCTTCGAGAATAGTGGTCTCGCCCGAAGCCAGCACGTCGCCGGCCACGCTGCCCACGCGCGGGAAGCGCGCTCCGAGCGAAGGCGCCGCGAGCGGCCCCTCTGCGACTTCGGTGACCAACATGTCACCGGAGCCGTCGGAAAGTGCGATGGTCGCACCCTCGGCCCCCACGAGTTCGCGCGCCTTGCTCGCCACGAGCCGGAGGCTCTCGTGCGAATCGGTCCCGGCGAGGAGCGCCGTCGCGACCTGGTGCATCGCGTCGAGGGCTGCCTCGCGGCGCCGGCCGCGCTCGTACAGCCGTGCGTTTTCGATCGCGACGCCGGCCGCCGCCGCGAGCCCGAGTACGAGTTCCTCGTCGACGTCGGTGAACACCTCGGCCGACTGCTTGTCGGTCAGGTACAGGTTGCCGAACACCTCGTTGCGGAC
>JANNHK010000255.1:0-2013 GCA_031404355.1 Actinomycetes bacterium | reverse complement strand
GACGAGATTTCGGTACTGGACTCGGTCGAGCTCGTCGACACCGCCCCGACCGTGGCAACCCTCCGAGTCGTTTACTCACCAGGTATTCGGGTCGTCGTCGAGGAGTCGGGCGGAGTTTTCGACCAGGAGCCCTACCCGGGCCAGACGTTCGTCGTGCTGCTGAGTGCCGACGAGACGGGCCGCTGGCGAATAGCTTCGGCGACTCCCGAAGCCGGGGAGACCGAGCTGTGAGAGTCACGGTCGCCTTACTGCTCGGCGTCTTACTCGTGCCCTCAGCCGCGGGCGCAAGCCTGACTGGTGACGGCGACGGCGCCCTCGATACAGAGAACGGCGCGATCACCACCGAGATTTGGGTTACCAACGACGGCACGATCACCGAACCGACCGGGGCCGGTGGTACGTCGTCGTCGTCACCGCGGGTGTTCCGGTATGTCTACGAGCCGCTGCCGACGTGGAGCACCGAACAGGGCGGACCGTTCTGCGACGCCGGCGACGGACGGCCGGGCTGGAAATTCAAAGTCACCACCATGAGCGGCACCCTGCTCGTCGGCGAACCCACCTATACATGCGTGCCATTCCCCGACCCCGACGACCAGACCAGCCCGCCCGCTCCGCCGCCCTTGCCCGAGCCGCCGACCGTCGCCGAGATCTGGCACGCCGTCGCTACGACCGCACTCCCCCGACCCGACATCGGGGTCAGCCCCATCACCGACGGCGTCACCGGCCTCGAAACCTGGCTCTGGATCACCAACGACACCGAACCCACGGTGAACGTCACCGCGACCGTCGGCGCCTGGTCCGTCACCGGCACCGCCACCCGCACCGGCTACACCTTCGACTTCGGCGACGGCGCCCGCAGCCGTCGCACCAGCACCACCGGCGGCAGCGAAGCCGACCCACCCGCCCGCCACACGTACGAAACCAAAGGCCCGTACGTGCTCCAGGTCGCGAGCACCTGGACCGCGACCTTCGCCCTCACCGGCCCCAGCGTCATCACGCCGATCCCTGTCGACACCGGCACCCTCGCCGTCACCACCACTCGCGACTACCGCGTCGTCGAAATCAGAGGCGTCCTTGTCGGCTGACACTTCGAAGGCGCGAGCGCGACCGAGTAAATTGATCACTGCATGCGCATGTCGGATACCGAAGCGATCATGTGGGCGGTCGAGAAGGACCCCGCGCTCCGTTCCGACTTTTGCAACCTGACGATCCTCGAGGACCGGCCCGCCGACAAGCGCCTCGACCAGACGCTCGCCCGTGCCCTCGTCGCGATTCCCCGCCTGCAGCAACGCGTCGTGTCGGCGCCGCTGCGGATCGTCCCGCCCGAGTTCGCCGACGACCCTACCCTCGACCTCGCGTACCACGTGCGCCGCATGTCGGTGCCGTGGCCCGGCGACATGCGGGCGTTGCTCGACGCGTGCGCGAGCACGGCCGAAACCCCGCTCGACCGGTCACGACCCCTCTGGGAGTTCACGCTGTTCGAGGGAATGGCCGACGGCCGGGCCGCGCTCTTACAGAAGGTGCACCACACGATCAGCGACGGTGTCGGCGCGCTCAAGCTGTCGCTCGCGATGCTCGATCTCCAGGCCGAGCCGGAAGGCAGCGACGCCGGTCCCGAACTGCCGCCCGTCGCGACCGCGCGCACCGGTGCCGCGCACGTACTGCGCGACTCGCTCACCGACGCGGCGGCGCGCGGCGGTCGAGTCGCGCGCGGCGCGCTCTCCGGCGCCGGCGACATCCTGGTGCACCCGACCCAGGTTCCCGGTCGCGCGGCCGACGCGGCCCGGTTCGTCTCGTCGCTGCGCCGCCAGACTCTGGTGGCCAACCGCGCCCGTTCCGACGTCATGCGCAACCGCACGTTGCGGCGCCACTTCGAAGTGCACTCGCTGTCGCTCCCGGCGATGCGCGACGCGGCGAGCACACTCGGCGGCAGCGTCAACGACCTCTACGTCACCGGCCTCGCGGCCGCGCTCGGTCGCTACCACGCCCGCTACGACAGCGACGTCTCGCAAC
>JANNHK010000254.1:0-7087 GCA_031404355.1 Actinomycetes bacterium | reverse complement strand
CGCATGCGGGTTGCTCGACCGCCTGGCCGACTCGGCCCAGCCGGTCGAGGAAGTCGACGTCGGCGACCCGGCGCGCTTCGAGGAAGCACTCGAACTCTCGGTCACGAACTACGTCACGATCATCGACGACCTGCGCGAGGTGCTGCCGTCGGACTTCGACGAACATCTCGACCGGTTGGAGGCCGCCGCGACCCAGTACCGGTTCGAAGATGCACTCGCCGCTCGCGTCGCGCTCGACGAGTACGCCCAGGCGAACTGCCTCGAACCCACGGTTCCCGTTACTGAATCGTCAGAGTGACCGTCTTCGGTGGCCCGAGCGGCTTGCCGCCCGCGTCGAGCGCTTCGAGCGTGTACGTGTAGGTGCCGCGCGGCGCGCTGCATACGGTCGGCCCGGCCGCGGGAACGGGGCACACGACGATCGTGTCGGCGAGGTCGGTCCGGTTCACGTTCGGGCCGGTGAGCTTCGCCTTCGATGCGCCCTGGACGGACCAGGTCAGGCGGGGTGCGTCGGGGCTGATGAGGACATACGTCGTCGGTGCGGTTGCCGGTGACATCGAAAGTGTCAACGTCGGCGGCGGAACCGTCGTTGTGGTCGGCGCGGGCGCTGTCGTGGTGGTCGTCGACGCCGTCGGCAGCACCGTCGGTGTGGTGACGGGCGGAACGATCACCGCGGGGCGCGTGGTCGTGGTCGTGGCGACAGTCGTGGTCGTCGTCGACGTCGACGGCGACGGCGACGTCGTTGAAGAGGTCGACGTCGACGCGGTAGTGGTCGTCGTCAAGTCGGAGGTCAGCTCGACGAGTTGGCCGTCGCCGACGCGAGACGCGCTGAACGCAAGCACCGCGGCGACGATGATCGCGCCCGCGCCGCCCACGAGGATCGAACGGCGCACGCGGCCGCGCCGCGGCGACCGTGTGCCGCCCAGTGCCGATGAACCCTGCATCGGTACGCCTTCGGCCGAGAGCGCGTGCGCGACCTTGGCCTTGAACATCGGAATGCTGAGGAACGGCACGGCCGAGAACATCTGCGCGGGCGAGAGGTGCGTGCTCCGCCGAGCGTCGCACTCGGTGCAACCGCCCGCGTGCTTCTCGGCAACGCGCACGGCCTCGGCGTCGAACTCGTCGACATCGGCGGCTTCGAACGCAGCGCGCAACGCGGCGCAGGCCGGTACGCCGCCCCGCCACAGCACCCGGGCGCCGACGGCGGTCGCGAGCCGCTGACGGACGCGGTGCACGAGTTGGTTCGCGGCGTTGCGGTTGAGGCCGACGACGTCGGCGATCTCGTTGGGTGCGAGCCCGTGGCGGAGATGCAGGTCGAGGACTTCGCGGTCGCGGTCGCCGAGCGCGTCGGCGGCCGACCACAGCAGCGCGGCGAGCTCGCCGTCCTCGGCGATCTGTTGCGGGTCGTCGAGCGCGCCGATGCGGTCTTCGGGTCGGGTCTGGGCCTGCTCGATCATCGCCAGCCGTGCTTCGTCGGCCGGCCGGACCCGTTCGTCCTTGCGTTTCCGGTTGAGCGCACCGTTGCGGGCGATCCGCAGCAGCCAGCCGCCGAACGCGCTCGGGTCTTCGAGTGAGTTGATATTGCGGTACGCGGAGAGGAAGGCGTCCTGGGCGACGTCGGCCGCGGCCTCGGTGTCCCACAGCACCCGGTACGCGAGATCGTGCACGCGGTCGAACCAGCGGTCGTAGAGCCGGCCGAATGCGTCGGTGTCGCCGGCGCGTACGCGCTCGACGAGGGGAGTGTCGGGTCCATCGGGGGCCTCGGGGATCTCGCGGTCTTCTGTCATCCCGAAGTCCTGACCACTGAGGTCCCTCGCCGCTTACGACCCAAGGCCGGAAAGTTTCTACCGGATCCGCGTAAGCGCGGCCCCTGGTGGCGGGTCAGGCCTCTCGAACCGACCCGGAATCCCCGGGTCACCCGCTGAGGAGGACCCTAAATGACCGGCCCCACCCGCATTCTCGCCCTGATCGTCGGCGCCGTGTTCGGCCTCGGAGCGTTCGGCGTTTCCTACGCCAGCACCGCCTACGCCTTCGCCGCGCCCGCCCCGGATGTCGACCTCGAGATCGGCATCGACCCGTGCGATCTCCAACCGGATATCTGCGACTGGGACTTCCCCGTCGACCCCGAGGACCCCGAAGACCCCGAAGACCCGGAGGAGCCCGGCGAAGGCCCCGCCGACGGCGCCGACGACTACGCGCCGGAGACGACCACCACGACCGTCCCCACCGACGACCCGACCGAAGAGCCGGACGATCCGGCGGGCGACGACGACGTTCCCGCGGCCGAACCCGAGGACGCGGTGCAAGCGTCGCCGAACTTCACCGGTTGATCCGAGTTGTTCGAGCCCGGCCCGCACGCCGCCCCCCGCCGTGTGGGCCGGGCCATCACCTTCGCCACTCACGCGGTTCACCCGAAAGCGAGCACCCACCATGCGCACCCATGTCCTCATGCTTGTCGTCGCCGGAACGCTCGCCCTCGGCGCGTGCGGCGGCAGTTCCGAAGCATCCGACCGATCCCCTGGGCCCGCAGCCGAACCGACGACCACGACGACGGCCGATCAACTCGAGCCGTCGGTCGTCGTACCGGTCGACGGCCTCGTCGCCGGTACCGATACCGACCTCGCCGTGTACGGCGCGATCGGTGACACGGCGCCCGCGCAGACACTCCCGGCCCAGACCGAGTTCGGTTCGCGACGCGTCCTGCGGGTCGTCGGCCGCCACGGCACCGACGGCGAGTGGCTCGAAGTGCTGTTGCCGGTGCGCCCGAACGGGTCGCGCGGTTTCGTGCGCGCGTCCGACGTCACCCTCGAGTCGACGACCCTCACCGTCGACGTCGACCTCGCGGCCAAGATCCTCCGGGTGAGCGACGAGGACAGCGGCGTCCTCTTCGAGACCGCTATCGCGATCGGCTCGCCCGAGAACCCGACGCCGACCGGCGACTTCTACCTCACGGACATCCTCATCACCGGCGACGAGGACTCGGCGTACGGGCCGTACGCGCTCGGCCTGTCCGCCCATTCGGAGACGCTGTCGGAGTTCGGCGGCGGTGACGGACAGATCGGTATCCACGGCACCAACCAGCCGTCGAGCATCGGCCAGGCCGCAAGTCACGGCTGCGTCCGTGTCCCGAACGACATCGTGACCACGTTGGCGAACACGGTGCCGCTCGGAACTCCCGTCGTCATCCACTGAGCACGGCGCCTAGGACCGAGAGTGGTCTCTCGACCGCGTTATGCGCGAGGGTCTACGATTCATCCCTATGCGCGTGAGGGGTATGCGCGTGGAATGGCCCCTGGTGGGACGGTCGGCCGAACTCGGTGCGATCAGGGCGGCGCTCGAAGCGCAACCGCACCGTGGGACCGTTCTCACGGGCCCGGCTGGTCAAGGGAAGACCCGGCTCGGCCACGAGGCGTTGCGCCTGGCGTCGGCCGCGGGGATGCGCCCGCTGGTGGCGGTCGCGACCCGGGCCGCGTCGTCGATCTCGCTGGGTGCGCTCGCCCATTTTCTGCCGCCGCCCGACCGCCGCCCCGACCGCCTCGCCGACCTCGTGGCGCGGGCCGAGTCGGCGATCGCCGCGCAGGCGGGACCGAACGGCGTCGCGCTCCTCGTCGACGACGCGCATCTGGTCGACGACGCGACCGCCACGGTGGTGCATCAACTTGCGTTGACCGGGGCCGCGGCGATCATCGCGACCGTGCGCGACGACGAGGACGTGCCCGACGCGATCCGCGCGCTGTGGAAGGACGGCCTCGCCGACCGGCTCGAGATCGGGCCGCTTACCCCGGTCGACGTCGACCAACTCGCGGCCGAAGTCGTCGGCGGCCCGCTGACCGCAGCCGCGTCGGGCGAACTGTGGCGCGCGAGTCTCGGCAACCCGCTCTTCGTGCGTGAACTCGTCCTGGGCGCGCTCGAGGCGGGGTATTTGCACGAGCAAGCGGGGAACTGGCGGTTCACGTCGCGGTTGCGCAGCTCCTCGCGCCTGGTCGAACTCATCGGCGCGCGGCTCGCGCAGACCCGCCCGGATGAGCGCGAGACGTTGGAGTTGCTGAGCGTCGCCGGCGACTTGGCGCTCGACCTGATCACGCGGCTGGCAACCTCGGACGTGTTGGCCACGCTCGAATCGAAGCGCCTGATCGTCGTCGAACGGCGCGACCTGGACACTGTCGTGCGACTTGCGCACCCGATCTACGGCGAAGTGTTGCGCGACACGATCGGCGAGATTCGCACGATGGCTGTGAATCGCGCGCTCGCGGACACCGTCGACGCCATGACCGAACCGCCCATGCCCGACGTGCTGCGGGCCGCCGTCTGGCGACTCGACGGCGGTGGCGCGGTGCAGCCGGAACTGATGGCCGAAGCCGCGCGTACGGCGTACATCGCGCACGACGAAGCGCTGGCCTTGCGGCTGGCCGCGGCGGCGCGCGCGGCAGGCGCCGGAATCGAGGCGACGCTCGTCGAAGCGCGCGCGCTCAAGTCGACGGGGCGGGCGGGGGAAGCCGACGCGTTGCTGATCGCCGACGCGAACCGCGCCACGACGCCCGAGCACCGAGCACTCGTGGCGATCGAACGAGCCGCGGCGTTGTTCTTCGTGCTCGGCCGGGGCGACGAAGCGGACCAGGTGCTCGACGACGCGCTCGCCGAGTGCGACGTGCCCGATTGGCGCGACGAAATGATCGCCCAGCGCGGCGAATTCGACATGCTGGCCGGTCGGCCGTTGGAAGCGATCGACCGATGTGAGCCCATCCTCGAGCACGACGGCGGCCGCGCGTTCGTCGTCGCCGCCGGTGCCGCCGGACCGGCGCTGGCAGTCGTCGGCCGCGGTCTCGACGCCGCCGCGCTGGGTGTCCGCGCGTTGGCGGCGCGCATCGCCCTCGGCCCGCAGGACGCGCTCGCCGACCCGGGCCTCCCCGACGTCGTGCGCGGGCTCGGACTCGGTGAAGCCGGACAGTTCGCGGCCGCCGAAGCAATCGTCGTCGCCACGCACCACGACGCGATCGTGCACGCCGACTCGCCCCGCCAGGCGTGGGCCGCGCTGGTCGCGGGACGCATCCTGTTGATCCAGGGCCGGATCGCGGCGGCGGGGAAGTGGTTCGACCAGTCGGAAGCGTTGTTCGCCGAGTTGCACCTTCCCGGCCCGCGCCGGTGGGCACTCGCCGGACGCGTCATCGCGGCCGCGATGGCCGGCGACCGCGCGGCAACCGTGAATGCCGCGCTCGCGCTCGACGCCGTTGCCGGCGACACGATGTTGTTCATGGAATCTGAGGTGGAACGCGCTCGGGCCTGGCGCTACGTGATCGAACACGACCGAGCGCGCGCGGTAGAACTGTTGTTGGTTGCGGCGGACCGCGCCGAAACATCGGGTTCGCGCGCGCTGGCCGCGGGCGCGTTGCACGACGTGGCACGACTCGGAAGTGCTCGCGTCGTCCTCGACCGGCTCGAGCGAGTGGCCGAAGGTTGCCAGGGCGATCTCGTCGCGACCCGCGTCGCGTACACCCGAGCGGCGGCCGCGAACGACGGCGCCGCGCTCGACGCGGTGGCGAATCGGTTCGAAGCGATAGAAGCGTGGTTGTTCGCCGGCGAGTCGGCGGCCACCGCCGCCGCGGCCCATTGGCGCAGCGGCGAAGCACGCCTGGCGCGCGCGAGCGCCCGTCGCAGTTATGCGTTGCGGGCGCGCTGCGAAGGTGCGGCCACACCGGCCCTCGCGGCGGGCGGCGCCGCGGCCCCGCTCACGCCCCGAGAGCGCGACATCGCCCGTTTGGCCGCCGGCGGTGCGGCCAACCGGGAGATCGCCGACGGGTTGGAACTCTCGGTCCGCACGGTCGAGAACCACCTCCAGCGGGCGTACGAGAAGCTCGGCGTGACCAACCGGGCCGAGCTGACCAAGGCGCTGGCCGACGAGGGCTGAGTAGTCGGTACTCAGGACGAGAACGGGCTTCTCGGCGCACACTGCCGCCATGGCTGGGCTACCGGAGGTCGTCGAACGCGTACGGAGCGACCCCGAGTTCGCCCGCTCCGTACGAGACGACCCGGTCGCCGCGCTCGAACCCTTCGACCTCAACGCCGAAGACCTACGAGAACTGTCCCGCTGGCTCGACGAACTCGTGCATTCCCCCCGCCTCGACGACCTCTTCGAGTAGGCGCACGGCCCACCCACCGCCGAAATTGCGAAACAGGACATCGGAAAACGACGCCTCACTTCGCAATTTCGGCTGGTTAGGCGCGTTCGGCGGCGGTGACGCAGTTCTCGAACAGTTGGGCGCGGGTCATCGGGCCGACCGAGCCGATGACCGGTGCATACCAGCCGGCGACGTCCTGCACGTCGTCGGCGACGTCGGGTCGGTACTCGCCGTCGACGATCGTGGTGCCGGTCTGCACGACGGCCGCGCCCGGCTTCACCATGTTGGCCGTGACGAGTCCCGGGCTTCCGGCCGCGGCCACGACGATGTCGGCTTCGCGTACGAACGGCGCAACGTCGGCGACGCCGGTGTGCAGCAGCGTCACCGCCGCGTTCGCGTTCGGCTCCTTCATCGTGAGCAGGTTCGCAAGCGGTTTACCGACCGTAAGCCCGCGGCCGATGACGACGACCGCACGGCCTTCGATCGGCACGCCATAGTGCACGAGCAGGCGTTGGATGCCCGCGGGTGTGCACGGGCGCGGCCCGGCGACACCCATGACGAGCCGGCCGAGGTTGACGGGGTGCAATCCGTCGACGTCTTGTTCGGGATCCACGCGCAACGCGGCGCGGTGGTAGTCGAGCCCCGGTGGGAACGGGTACTGCACGAGGTACGCGCTGACACTCGGGTCGGCGTTGAACGCGTCGATCGTGGCCTCGACTTCGTGCTGCGTGCTCGTCGCGGGGAGGTGTGCGTGCACCGACTCGATGCGGAGTTCCGCACAGTTGCGGTGCTTCATCGCCACGTACTTCGCGCTGGCGGGGTCGTCGCCGACGAGGATCGTGCCGAGCCCGGGGACGACGCCGCGAGCGCGCAGCGCGGCAACGCGAGTGCGGAGTTGGTCTTTGATCTCGCGAAAGACGGGGTTGCCGTCGAGGATGACAGTCATGGCGCTACCTCCGGAGCCGAACGCTTCC
>JANNHK010000253.1:0-16202 GCA_031404355.1 Actinomycetes bacterium | reverse complement strand
CAAACCGGATCAAGCTCGACTTTCCCGATGATGAGTCCATGCGGATCAGCCACGTCGGCCTCGTCGGCCGAGCAACCTGACATCGCGAACGAGCCGTTGATCGTGTTCTTCTTCTCGATGGTCTGGAGTCCTGGCGAGATCTTCACGTCGCCGATGTCCGCGGACGCACCGCTGCTGCAACCGAAGAGCGGGTCGACGTCACCGATGGTGGCGTCGGCCGTCCCGGCCGTCACCACGAAGCTTCCGGCTGCGAGCGCTCCTGCGAGCGCAAGCCCCACTACTTTTTTGATATTCAAGATGTACTCCTCGCTGGTGTTGGTTACAACGAGGAAAAGATGCGAGACGCGTGGTGGACGTTGGCGGCGCCCCCAACCGAGTCTCGGTCTCCCCCCTGCCCCAAGCGGTTGGCTTGGGTTTCCCACGCGGTGTGGGCCGCGTCACCGTACCTTGGCGCGAACCGACAGCGGACGTCAAGGTCTGTCGGGCGCGCGCTACCAGGGAGATAATTGCACACACGAAGCAATGTCCACATATTGCCAGACGACGGCGCGGCCCGTGCGGCGTAACCGGTCCATACAGGGCTCTTAGACTTCCCCGCGTGCCACCTTCAATCACTTGCGCCACAACTGCTGCCGATCGCGTCAGCGTCGAATTGCTCGCTCTACCAGTATTTACCGATCGTAAGTTTGGTCCCGGCGCCGATCTTGCGAACAAGACCCTCGGGCGCGGGCTGGCCGCGTTCATGGCCGAAGCCGACTTCAACGGCAAGTGCGGCGAGGTCCTCGCCGTACCGACGCAAGGAAAGCTCGGCGCCAAAGCGGTCGTTCTTGTCGGTATTGGCGAACGCGCAAAAATTGACGCCGACGTACTGCGGCGCGCGGCGGCAACGTTCGCGAAGCGTGCTGCGCACGTGCAGAGCGCGGCCACGACGTTGCTCGACGCCGCGCCCGACTCGCTCGACAAGGGCGCAGCCGCGCAGGCCATCGCCGAAGGACTGAGTCTCGGCACGTACCAGTTCCTCAAGTACAAGGGCGACGCGAAACCGTCGAAGCTCAAGCGAGTCGTCTTACTCGGCCGATCCAACGTGAAGGTGCGCGAAGGCTTGACGCGCGGCACGCGCGTCGCCGAAGCCGTCATCTGGGCGCGCGACCTGGTCAACGAACCTGCGGCCGCGAAGTCGCCCGCGCGCGTCGCCACGCTCGCGCGTCAACTCGGCCGCAAGTTCGGGCTCAAGGTCACGGTGCTCTCGGGCGAACAACTGGAACGCGAGGGCCTGGGCGGCGTCATCGGGGTCGGCCAGGGATCCGTGCGCCTGCCCCGGTTCGTACGCCTCGCCTACGAACCCCGCGGTGCCCGCGCCACGCTCGCGTTCATCGGCAAGGGCGTCGTGTTCGACTCCGGCGGGCTCTCGCTCAAGACCGGTTCGGGCATGGAGACGATGAAGACCGACATGTCGGGCGCGGCGGCCGTGCTGGCCGCGATGTCGACGCTGCGCGATCTCGGCGTGAAGACCCGCGTGTACGGCTACGTGCCGCTCGTCGAGAACATGCCGAGCGGCAACGCGATTCGCCCGGGCGACGTGCTGACGCACCGCAACGGCACGACCGTCGAGGTGCTCAACACCGACGCCGAAGGCCGTCTCATCCTCGCCGACGCGCTCGCGATGGCGAGTGAGGAAGAGCCCGACGCGATGATCGACCTCGCCACACTTACCGGCGCGTGCATGGTGGCGCTCGGCGACAAAGTGGCGGGACTGATGGGGAACGACGACGGGTGGATCGACCAGGTACGCGCCGCCGCGGGCCGCGCCGGCGAGTCGGTGTGGCCGCTCCCGCTGCCGGAGGAGTACCGCAAGCTGCTCGACTCCGAAGTCGCCGACATGAAGAACATCTCGCACGGCGGTTACGGCGGCGCACTCACCGCGGGCCTGTTCCTCAAGGAGTTCGTCGGCGACGTGCCGTGGACCCACCTCGACATCGCGGGCCCGGCCCGGGCCGCGAGCGACGACTCCTACATCACGCGTGGCGGCACCGGGTTCGGCGTCCGCACCCTCGTCGAACTGGCCCGCACCTTCCGCGCACCGAAGTGAAGCGCCACGCCGCGCTGGCCCTCGCGGGCGTGCTCGTCGCGGCCGGGTGCGGTGGAGACGACACCGCCCCGTTCTCGGGCGAGGTCGTGACGGTGAAGGACAACTCGTTCTCGCCCGAAACGCTCGAGATCGAACCCGGCACCACGGTGCGGTGGGTGAACGAGGGCCGCAACGACCACGACATCGTCCCGGTTGAGCAGTACTCCGATTTCGGCGTCGAGAAGGAAGACTTCGCACCGGGCGACACGTACGAATTCACGTTCGACGAGCCCGGCGTGTTCGAGTACTGGTGCACGCTGCACGGCACCGAAACCGACGGCATGATCGGAACGGTCGTCGTCGGCGACGCCGAGGTCGACACCGAAACGACCGTGGCGGGCGACGGAGCCGCAGGCGCGGCGACCACGCTGAACGTTCCCGACGACTACCCGACCATTCAATCGGCACTCGACGCGGCGACGCCGGGAACGCTCGTGCTCGTCGAACCGGGTGTGTACAACGAGGCGGTCGTCGTCACCAAGCGCGACGTCGTGATCCGCGGTCTCGACCGCGACGAGACGATCCTCGACGGAGAGTTCACCCTCGAGAACGGCTTCAAGGTCCTCGCCGACGGCGTCGCCATCGAGAACATCACCGCGCAGAACTACGCCGAGAACGGGTTCTTCTGGATCGGCGTCACCGGCTACCGCGGCTCGTATCTCACCGCGCTGCGCAACGGCGACTACGGGATCTACGCGTTCGACTCCGTGCAGGGCCAGTTCGACCACTCGTACGCGGCCGGGAGCCCCGACGCCGGCTTCTACATCGGGCAGTGCTACCCGTGCGCCGCCGTCATCACCGACGTCGTCGCGGAGTGGAACGGGCTCGGCTACTCGGGCACCAACGCGGGCGGCGACCTCCTCATCGTGAATTCGACGTGGAGGCACAACCGGGCGGGCATCGTCCCCAACAGCGGCACCGGCGAGAAGTTGTACCCGGAGCACGACACCACGGTCGTGGGCAACGTCGTGTACGCCAACAACAACGACGAAACGGCTGCGATCGAGATCGCCGAGACCCTGCTCGGCACCGGCATCGTGCTCGCGGGCGGCAACGAGAACCTGGTCGAGCGCAACCTCGTGTACGACCACGACATCGCCGGTATCGCGATCATCCCGCTGCCCGAGAAGATCCTGAACCCCGACAGTTCCGCGGCGGTGAACTTCGACGCGCGCGACAACGTCGTGCGCGCCAACGTGCTGCGCGACAACCGGGCGGCCGACCTCGTGTTGGTCGCCACGATCGACGACGCAACCGACGCGGGGGGGAACTGCTTCGCGGACAACGACTACACGACCTCGATCCCGGCGACGATTCCCGAGTGCGACGAGACGCTCGCCGCGTTCGAGACCGACCTGGCCTGGTTCATCGAGTTACTCGGCGGCGCCCAGCCCGAGGGACTCGACTACCGGGACGTCGTCCTGCCCGACCCCGGCGAACAACCGGAGATGCCCGACGCGAGAAACGCGCCCGCTCGACCGGCGAGCACCGGGGTTCCGATCGCGATCGACCTCGACGCCATCGAGGTTCCGACCCGTGAGTCCCGAAACGGCTCAGGGTAGGACGACGACGGCGGTTCCGACCGGGGCGAAGTCGTAGAGGATTTTGACCTCGGCCTGGTGCATCCGCACGCATCCGGCGCTGCGGAACTGGCCCAACTCCGCGTCGGTCTGGATCGGGGAGCCGTTGCCCCGCAGCGGGATGCCGTGGAACCCGATCGCCAACGACCTTCCGTGCGCGAAGCGGGTCATGTACGGCAGGCGCAGGTCACCGCCGTGCGCGCTCGACATCGCCGACTTCGAGAACACCTGGTACGTGCCCGGCGCGGGGACGCCCTGACGGCCGGATACGAGGAAGGAATGGGCGACGTTGCCGTTGGCTTCGACGAGCCACACCCGTTGCTGCGAGTTCGAGTAGATGACCCGCTTGCCCACGCCGGAGTTCGGGGGCGCGGGGCTGGTGACCTCGACCGGCGCGAGCGCGATCCAGTACCCGCTGCCGTCGGCCGCACGCGCGATCGCGCGCCCGCTCATCGTGTCGTTGGTTGCCGCGCCCTGGAACGGCGCGTCGCCGTAGGAGTGGACCGCGCCGTCGGCGGCGAGCACCCACGCTCCCGCACCCGAAGGCGTGAGCGCGAAGTCGGTCGCTCCCTGGGGCAACGTGGTCGTCGCGAACTGCGACGCATCGCCGAACGAGCGCAACGAACCGTCGGCGCCGAGCAGCACGTAGCCCCGCCCCGACCGCGACGGTTCGATCGCGATGATCGGCACGCCTGCGCCCGCGGCCGAGCCGTGGTACGGCGCGTCGCCGAACCCGAACACGCCGCCGTCGAGCGCGACGAGCCAGTACCCGTTCCCGCTCGGCGCCGCCGCCATGCCGACGATCGGTGCCGCGAGTGACAGCGCGCCCGTCGAACCGAAGAACCGAGCATTACCGAAGTTGAAGATGCCACCGTCCTGGCCCACGAACCAGTAGCCCGCGCCGGTCGGGGTCGGCTCCATCGCGAGGACCGGCGCGTTGAGCCGCATGCCGCCGGTGCTGCCGAAGAACGCGGCGGCACCGTGGGTGAAGACGCCGCCGTCGCGTCCGAGCACCCAGTAGCCGGCCTGGGTCGGATGGGCGACGAGGTCGACGACGCCGCCGTTCAGCGCGAAGTCGGGTGCGCCGAGTGCAGGAGCCGAACCGAACGGGTGCACTTCGACGCTCGGCCCGGCCGCCGCCGGCGAGACGGGAACGGCGACGGCGGCGGTCGCGATCAGGGTGGCGAGCGCCACCCGGGCGAGGGCCTTCATGGCGACATAATCGGCGAGCGCACCGCCGAGTGCACGTTTTGACGCGGTGTTCCGAATTAGTGGCCGGGCCTAGTGAGTGGTCGACCCGTCGGCGAGCACCGCGTGGGGTAGGCAGAGGTCGTCGTACTCGGCGATGACGATGGCGGCGTTCTCGCCGCAGGCCGGGCAGTTCGGGTCGCGCCGCACCTTGAACGTGCGGAAGCTGGTCTCGAGCGCGTCGTACGCGAGGAGCCGCCCGTTCAGCGACTCGCCGAGGCCCAGCAGCAGCTTGATGGCCTCGAGTGCCTGCAACGATCCGACGATGCCGGGCAGCACGCCGAGCACGCCGGCCTCGGCGCACGACGGCGCCTGTTCGGGCGGCGGCGGTTCGGGGAGGAGGCACCGGTAGCACGGGCCGTTGTACGGGTCGAAGACCGTGACCTGGCCCTCGAACCGGAAGATCGAACCGTGCACGACCGGGACCCGCTTCAGCAACGACGCGTCGTTCAGCAGATACCGCGTCGGGAAGTTGTCGGTGCCGTCGACGACGACGTCGTAGCCGTCGAGGATGTCGAGGACGTTGTCGGCGCCGAAGCGGACGTCGTAGGTGACGACGTCGACATCGGGGTTGATCGCGGTGAGGGTCTTCTTCGCGGAGTCGACCTTGCGCTCGCCGATGCGCTCCATGTTGTGGAGGATCTGGCGTTGGAGGTTCGACGCGTCGACGACGTCCATGTCGACGATGCCGAGCGTGCCGACACCGGCCGCCGCGAGGTAGAGCGCGGCCGGGGAGCCGAGTCCGCCGGCGCCGAGGAGCAGCACTCTCGACTGGAGCAACTTCTGCTGGCCGTCTTCGCCGACTTCGGGCAGGAGGATGTGGCGGTGGTAGCGGTTGCGCTGTTCGGGGGTGAGCACCGCGGGCGTGATCCACGCCCGGCCCTCGTTCTTCCACCGGCCGAAGCCGCCGGCCATCGAGACGACGTCGGTGTACCCGAGTTCGCTCAACGTCTTGGCCGCGAACACGGAGCGGACGCCCGACGCGCAGTAGATGACGACGGGCGCGGCGCGGTCGGTGATCTTGTTCTCGACCTGGCTCTCGAGGTGGCCGCGCGGGATGAACAGCGCGCCGGGGATCATCCCCTGCTCGAATTCGTCCTGCTCGCGGATGTCGAGGAAGGTGGCGTCGGCGAGTCGGTCCTCCGCGCCGGCGGGGTCGATCTCGCGAATTTCTCTCTTGGTCTGCGTGAGCAGCTCACGGAAACCGGGCATGCGTCTCTCCAGGGGCTCTTCGCGGTCCTGAAATCCTACCAGCGTGGTCGGGTTTTCCCAACGCCCGCGTGCCCGATGCTGTTCCCCCGGCTACTTGGTGACCACCACCGAGGCCGTTCCGACGTTGCCCTCGTTGTCGAAGGCCTTGACCACGATCGTGTGCGTGCCCGGTATCACGGCCTTCGGGGCCATGTTCCACCGCTTCACGACCGACGGCCGGGCGACGCGGCGCACGCGCTTGCCGTCGATCCACACCTCCATGTTCTTCACCGTGCCGTCGTCGGTCGCGTGCGCGCTGATCTCGACGATGCCGGTCAACGTCCCCGTCGCCGGCGAGTCGATAACGACGGTCGGCGAGATCACGGGCGGAATCGGGATCGCATTCGGCATTGGGGCGTACGGGTCCCAACACGAACCGTCGCGCGCGCCGAACGGAATCGAACCCGTCGTCGGCCACCGGTAGACGGTGCTGTCGCCGGTGCGCGTGAGTTCGAAGTACACGTGCTTGCAGATCGTCGTGTCGCGCGGCACGGGCGAGAGGCCCTTGAACGTTTGGTTGCCGACCGCACCAACGCTGTCGGTCAAGACCCGGCGCGTGCCGTCGACGACCGCTACCGCTGTCGCGGGCCGCTTGTCGTAGTCGTAGTAGTTGACGATGAACTCGTAGTCCCACGTCGGCTTGTTCAGCTGGTAAGGGTCGAGCACCGCGGCGGCGGGAACGACCGGCAAGGAGCGCAACGATGGTCTTGCGTAGACGCCGAAGTCCTCGGTCCCATATTCGAGGTTGTTTTGCGCGGGATCGACATCGACTCCAGCCCCGAAGTCAACCAATCCGCCGCCGAGGATGTTCTTGCGATGTCCGGAGCTCCGCATCCAACCCCTGTGTTGGGAGCGCGCGTCCCCGATGGCGATGATGTTCTCGGCGAGACCGGTCCAGGCCCCGTAGTACTGCTCGATTCGCTTCCACCACACGCCACCTTGAGCTTGACAGGAATCGTGCTGGTAACAGTGGGACGCGATCATGTCTTCGGTGTGAACGCGCGCCGCCTCGGCGAGATCGTGATTCCACCTGAGCGGAGGGACGACGGTCTCAGGCCCGGGCCTTTCGCCTTCAGCATTCGACGCGGGATTGGCGCGGGACATATTCGCGAGAGCCAACAGCGAATACTCGTACTGGTTCGGCGCGCGGTCTGAACGCGGCTTCGAAGCCGCGTTCGCGGGGGCGGGTGGAATCGCGCCGGCTCCCACAGCCAAGCAAGCGACAATCACAGTGGTAACGGTCCGCGCGACAGCACGTCGACGGTTCATACGGAGTCTCCCCAGGTGGTGTTGCTTATGCCCGCGACCCTGCGTTACCGACCGTAGTTGGGCGAAATGCGCGAATCCCATGGGCCGTGGGAACCAAATCGGCGGGCCGGTACGTCGGAACCCATATGGCGAAGACGACGAAGCTGGTAGCGACCGCGACGGCACTTGTGCTCCTGGCGGCCTGTGGTGCGAGCAACGGGGATGACGACGCGACCGTCGCCGACGGAGGGCGGTCGGGACCGACCGCCGAGGAGCCGGCCGACTCGTACGACGGTGACGACTCCGGCGACTCCGGCGATTCCGCCGAGGCCGGCGAGCTGTCGACTCAGGCGTACTCCCGTAACGCGGCGGCCGATCAAGCCGCGCCCGCGCCCGTCACACCGACCCCCGTCGCCGAGGACGGGCAGTCGACCTTCGGGCTCGACGTCGACAGCGGCTCCTACACGCGCGCCCGCTCCGACCTGGAGCAGGGATACCTGCCGTTCGCCGACGGCATCCGGGCCGAGGAGTTCGTGAACTTCTTCGACATGGACTACCCGGACCCCGACGACGGCGCGACGTTCGCGATCACCGTCGACGGCGGCCCGACGGGCGACGGCCGCACGATGATGCGCGTCGGCCTGCAAGCCCGGCGTCCCGATGTCGACGCGCGCAAGCGCGCGGTGCTCACGTTCGTGATCGACAACTCGGGGTCGATGGCCGAGCCCGGCAAGATGGAAGTCGTCAAGGAGTCGCTGGGCGAATTGGTCGACGCGTTGAACCCCGACGACCAGGTCGCGATCGTCGTGTACAGCGACAACTCGCGCGAAGTGCTGCCCGCGACCAAGGTCGAAGACCGCGACACGATCCTGAACGCGATCGCGTCGCTCACCACCGAAGGCTCGACCAACGCGCAGGCGGGGTTGATCCTCGGCTACGAGACGGCCCGCAAGTCGTTCGTCGACGGTGCGACCAACCGTGTGATCCTGGCGTCGGACGGGCTGGCGAACATCGGCGACACGTCGCCCGAAGCCATCCTCGAAGACGTGGCCGAGAGCGCAGGCGACGGCATTCAACTGCTGACCCTCGGCTTCGGGTACGGCGCCTACAACGACCCGCTCATGGAGCAACTCGCCGACAAGGGCGACGGTTTCTACGCATTCGTCGACGGGCCGCGCGAGGCGCAGCGCCTGTTCCGCGAGAACCTGACCTCGACGCTCGAAACGGTCGCGCTCGACGCCAAGGTGCAAGTGACCTTCGACCCGGCGACGGTGACGTCGTACCGGCTCGTCGGCTACGACAACCGGGCCATTGCCGACGACCAGTTCCTCGACGACTCCGTCGACGCGGGCGAGGTCGGCAGCGGGCACAGCGTCACCGCGTTGTACGAACTCGAACTGGTCGAGGGCGCGAGCGCCGACGCCGCGCTCGGAACGGTTGCGTTGCGCTGGAAGGAGCCCGGATCGCAGGCAGCCGTTCAGCTCGACAAGGACATGCTGCGCAGTGACGTCGCCGGCTCGTACGAAGATGCCGACGCCCGGTTCCGCCTGGCCGTCACCGCGGCCCGTTTTGCCGAAGCGCTTCGGGCGCCCGAACGAGCGGAACTCGAAGACGTGGCCCGCCAGGCGGAAGCGGTTGCCGCGTCACTCGACGGCGACACCCCTGAACGGGCTGGTGGCGTCCGCGAACTCGCCGACCTCGTGAACCGAGCGGTCGCGCTCGCTCCCTAGACGAGCGCGGCGATCTCGGGCAGCACCGAGCCCAGTTGCTCGCGCACGACCGCGTCGGCGGCGAGGTCGAACGGGGTCTCTTCGGCGTTGCAGATCACGAGCCGCGCGCCGCGCCGGAGCGCGATCTCGGGCAAGCCCGCGGCGGGGTACACACCGAGCGACGTACCGATCGCGAGGAACAGGTCACAGCGCTCGGCCGCGGCTTGGGACCGTTCGAGATCGCGCACGACCAGGTTCTCACCGAAGCTGATCGTCGCCGACTTGAGAATGCCGCCGCACTCGAGGCAGCGCGGGTCGGTCTCGCCGGCGCGGACGCGTTCGAGCGTGTCCGCCATCGGCCCGCGCCACGAGCACCCCATGCACTTCGCCTCGCGCACGTTGCCGTGGATCTCGACGACGATCTCGGGCGACTGCCCGGCGGAGATATGAAGTCCGTCGACGTTCTGCGTCACGAGCATCTGCACCTTGCCCTTGCGCTCGATCTCGACGAGCGCGTGGTGACCGGCGTTCGGTTCCGCGCTCCAGATGTCGCTCTCGATGCGGTTGCGCCAGGAGCGCTCGCGGACCTCGGGATCGGTCATGTAGAAGTTGATGTTGGCGGTCTTTTCGGCGTCCGGGTTTTTCGTCCACAAGCCATTCGGGCCGCGGAAGTCGGGGATCCCCGACTCGGTGGAGATGCCGGCGCCGGTGAGCACGACGACGTACGACGCGTCACGTATCCACGCGGCAATCGTGGAAGGGTCGCTCACGAGTTTCGAGGCTACTCACGCGATCGCGGGGCGGTCGTCCTCCGCTTCGATCTCGGCGTAGCGCTCGCGCGCCCAGCGCACGGCTTCGTGCGCGAGCGCAGGATGGAACCCGGCCCGGTGCAGTGCCCGCTCGGCCGCGTCGACGGGTTCGCCGTCGACGAGCAACATGAGCGCGACGCGCCGGGCGCGCCGGCGCGCGAGATCGACCGGGCCGTTGGCGGTCTGGCCGGCGACCCAATCCGCGTGGGTCGCTTGCAGGGGAACCGGAAGCCGCCGGACGTGACGGCGGTGCACGGGCGGAAGCGTGCGCCGCACCGCGACCGAGTCGTCGGCCGCGCGCTGCGCAAGGTCGAACTGCTGGAGGCGGGTGAGGGTGCGCACGAGCGGGGAGTGCTCGCCGTCTCGGGGCCCGAGCCCGAGCGCGGCCGCAGTGTCGGCGACCGGAAGCGTGATGCCGCCGGGCGTGCGCTCGAACCGGTCGGCCAAGTGCCGCAGTAACAGCAGGGCGGTCGGCCCGAGGGTCGGGAGCCAAAAGGTTTCCACGTACCAGGATCGGGGGTCGTGCCCCACCAGGTCGAGGACCGGGTCGGTCCAGGGGGTGACTCGCAACGCAGCCGGCATGTTCACCTCAGAACGTTTTAAGTTGTCTCAAGATGTCTAACAGTGCTTCACACGGCGGGCAAGCAGATCGCCAGAAAACTTGCTCAAGGTCGGCGCGCAACGTGCCGATACCCAACCGACAGCTCCTGCCGTCGATTCTGGCCCCGGATCCTCCTGCTTTTCGGGGCCAAACCCCACATGGGCTTGTCGGGGGTCCTTTCCAGCCGGGCCCCCGACGACCCCATGGTTCGGGTAGGCCCATGGTTTCGGGTAGGCCCATGAATGCCCAGCAGGTACGGCCGTACGGCCTATAGGGCCGCGACCTATCCCGTACGTTCCCATTCCAGAACGTGTGCGTACTGGATCTGGCTGCTTTTGCCAGGGGGGAACGGGGGAACCGCATGCGACGAAACGCACGCGCGCTGTCTCGCGTCGCCCCGGCGACGCCCTCGATCGCGCCCGAAGGCTGCCGATCGCAAGGAGCAGGAACGTGCGGGCGGCATCGATGCCGCGCGGGTCGCCACGAAGTCTCGCCTCTCACAGGGAATGTGGTGACCACATGAATCGACGGGTCCGCGCCGCGTGTGTCGCGATGTCAGTTGCGCTGGGTGTCCTCGCCGTTCCGAACATGTCGGAACCGGCGGACGCGACCGAGTCGTGGGAGCGGCCTCCCACCAACGAGGAAATCGGGTTGATGGTGTACGCCAACATGGCGCGCGCCGCCCAGTCGCCGCCGCGCCTGCCGCTGATGTGGAACGACGACCTCGCCGCCGCGGCCCGAGCGCACAGCGGCGACATGGCCGAGCACGGCTGCTACCAGCACAACTCGTGCAACGGTCAGTCGTGGGTGAAGCGCGTCGAGAGCTTCTACGGCAAGCACTGGACCGGGCTCGGCGAGAACATCGGGGCCGGGTCCACGGATCCCGAGAACCTGCACGCCGGATGGATGGGCAGCACCGGTCACCGGGCGAACATCCTCGGCGGGGGCTTCACCGAGTTCGGTGCCGGGATCGAACTCGGTGAGGACAACTTCGGGACCCTGCCGCTCGGAACCGAGGACTTCGGGTCGCGCGGGCTGACTGCGCTGCAGCTGTACCCGAAGATCCCGGCGGGAATGGTGAACCCGAGGCAGAGCTCGAGCACCGTGAGCCGCACGTTGATGGTCAACGCGTACAAGTACCAGGACGGCATCGACAGCGTGCGCGCCATCGTCAACGGCCAACCCGTCGCGATGAACCTGCTCACGGGCAACGCCGAGAACGGCACGTACAGCGTGATTCGCTCGTTTACCGGCACCGGCTGCGTGCCCGTCTATTTCGAGACCCGCTCGGGGACCGAGACGTGGCGCTGGCCCGAGACCGACGCGATTCTCGTCGGCGTCAACCGCACCAACTGCGCGGAGCGCGGCCCGGGCGGCGGTACGCCGCCGACGAGCACACCGACCACGCAGGCGACGACGACCACGATCGGCGCCACGACCACGACCACGAATGCGGGGGCCGGCGCACCGACGGTGGTCATCACCTCGCCGGAACCCGGCGCCACGGTGGCGGGTTCGGTTGTCATTCGCGCGTCGGCGACGGACAACGGCACCGTGAAGTCGATCGAGGTCTATGTCGACGGGCGCTTGCTCGTCCGTCGTCAATCGTCGTCGGTCGCTCGGCAATGGATCGCCGGCGCGGCGAAGGTGAGCACGGGAGACCACACCATCACGGTCAAGGCGTACGACGACCAGGGCAATGTCGGCACCCGCTCGATCACGGTTACGAAGTAGTCGGGGGACTCACATGAACAGGCGACGCATTTCCCGCCAGGTCGCCGGCGCACTTGCCGCGGTGACAGCACTTGGTGCCGCGACGGCTCTGCCCGGCGCGCCATCCGACGCGGCGACCGCGCCGCAGGCGTGGGAACGGCCGGCCAATCCGGACGAGTACGCGCTCCTCGCGCTCGCCAACAAGGCCCGCTCGCAGCCGTCGCTCGACGGCGGGACCGGGACCGTGTCCGCGCCGATGGTCTGGAACGACGACCTGGGCGACGCGGCTCGCTATCACTCGTGGGACATCCACGAGCACGGATGCAGCCAGCACGACTCGTGCAACGGCGAGGCCTGGTGGAGGCGGGTGCAGCGCTTCTACGGCACCGGCTGGTGGGCGATGGGCGAGAACATCGCCGGTGGTCACGGGATCGACGCACACCTCGGATGGATGGCCAGCGCCGGACACCGGGCCAACATCTTGAACCCGAGCTACCGCGAGTTCGGTGCGGGAACGATGATCGGTTCGGCCGCCGCGGGCTATCCGTCGTTCTCGACGGAGGATTTTGCATCGAGGTACGAGGTTCCGATTCCGCCGCTCCCGGCGGGCGCGCTCCTGTACCCGACGAACCGGCATCTCCAGACCTGGAACTGGGACGTGCTCGTCAACTTCTACGACGCGGGGATCCGCCGGGCGACGAGCGCAACCGTCGTCATCGACGGTCAGTCCCAACCGCTGTCACTCATCGCGGGCACGGACAAGAACGGAACGTGGGGCCGGACGGTGCAGAGCGGGCCCGGGTGGCCGGTGCTGTGGTGCAAGCAGATGCACTTCGAGGTCCGCCGTAACGACGGCCAGACCTTGCGGTGGCCGCCGACCGGCGACCTGGGCATGGGTTTCGCGCCGGGATGCTGGAACGAGTGGCAGACCGGTACGACACCACCGCCACCGCCACCGCCACCGCCGACGAGCACGTCGTCGACCACGTCGTCGACCACGTCGTCGACCACGACACCTCCGACCGGTACCGCGCCGCAGGTGCTCATCGAGAGCCCGTCCAACTCGGCGACGGTGAGCGGTCAAGTCGAGATCCGCGCGAGCGCCACCGACGACACGCGCGTCAAGCGCATCGAGCTGTACGTCGACGACCAGCGCCTCGCCCGCAAGGAGGGCGGCGTCCTCGTACGCAAGTGGAATACGGGCGCGTCGAGATTCGCGCCGGGCGCCCACACGATCACCGTCAAGGCCTACGACGACCAGGGCAACGTCGGCTCGGCTTCCGTGGTGGTGACGAAGTGACGGCACGCACGCGCGTACTCGCGGCCACAGTCGCGGCCGCGATGGTGCTCGCGGTCGCTCCGGGTGCCCGATCGGACGCGGCGCCGCCCCAGCCATGGGAGCGGTTGCCGAACAACGAGGAGTATGCGCTGCTCGTGCTGGCGAACAAGGAGCGCGCGTCGCGCGGCACAACGCCGTTGGTGTGGGACGACCAGCTCGCCGAGGCCGCCCGATTCAAGAGCTACGAGATGGCGGTACTGCACTGCTGGTCGCACAACTCGTGCAACGGCGAATCCGCGCAGACGCGAGTCGACCGCTTTTACGACGGCTCGTACACCGGGGAGAACATCGCGGGTGGCGGGTCCGCGGCGGGGTTGCACAACGTCTGGATGAACAGCCCGGGCCACCGGGCGAACATTCTCGGAAACGGTCCGGAGTTCGGTGCCGGAATTGTGATCGGGCCACCCGAGGAGGGCTCCGGTGGCGCCGGTACCCAGAACTATGGATATCCGGGCGCGGTGACGATTCCCGCGATTCCCGGCGCGACGGTGCTGAGCCCGCGTTGGGACGAGAATGTGTATGGCCACCCGACGTGGGACTGGGAGTTGCTGCTCAACTACTACGGGCCGGCGGCGCCGACCCGGGTCGAAGCGTTCGTCGACGGCGTGCCGCAATCGCTGACGAAGATCGCGGGTTCGAACACGAACGGCACGTGGGGCGGTTGGACGACGACTCCGGGTTTGCCGGGCACGCACTACTGCAAGAAGGTGCACTTCGAAGTGCAGCGCGGCACCACCGTGTTCCGCTACCCCGCCGACTGGGACATCGGTGTCGGTTACGCGCCCGGGTGCTTCAACGAGCGCCAGACGTCGGGCGGCAATCCGCCGCCGACGAGTACATCGACGACGACGCAGGCTGGTGGCGCGCCGACAGTCGTCATCCACAACCCATCGGCCGGTGGTGTGAGTGGCATGGTCGAGATCCGCGCGACGGCGACTGACAACGGCACGGTGAAGCGGATCGAGGTCTACGTCGACGATCGGCGACTGGTCCGCAAGCAGGGCGGGTCCGTCGTCCGGACGTGGAGTACGAAGCCCGTGTCGGTGAAGCCGGGTCCGCACACGATCACCGTGAAGGCCTATGACGATGCCGTGCCGCCGAATGTCGGCACGGCATCGGTCGTCGTCACGAAGTAGTACCAGCAGTCTGGGGAGACAGAAATGAACAATCGGAATGCTCTGAACCGATCGCTCGCGGTTGCGCTCGCGACGTGCGCAGCGGTCGTTGGCGCGATTGCCGGTTCCGGCGCGCCGTCAGACGCGGCTGCGCCGCAGCCGTGGGAGCGATCCTCGAACAACGAGGAACACTCGCTCCTCGTGCTCGCCAACAAGGAACGCGCGTCGCAGCCAACCCCGCTCAAACCTTTGGTGTGGAACGACCAGCTCGCCGAGGCCGCGCGTTTCAAGAGCTACGAGGCGGTCTTCTTGGGTTGCTACGGGCACAACTCGTGCAACGGCGAATCGGCGCAGAAGCGGGTCGAGCGCTTCTACGACGGCCGGTTCGCGGGTGAGAACATCGGCGGTGCCGGTGGGGGAGTCTGGCAGCTGCACGGAGGGTGGATGGGAAGCCCCGGCCACCGTGCGAACATTCTCTCGAGCGGGCCGGAGTTCGGTGCCGCAATCATTGAGGGACCGGGCGCCGAGCACAGCACCGAGGTTTGGGGCAATCCGGGTGTCGTGGTCCCGATTCCCGCGATACCGGCGGCAAGCGTGTTGACCCCGGATTTTACTGTCGTCCCTTACGGCAACCCGACGTGGCCCTGGGCGCTGATGCTCAACTACTACGGCCCGAGCGCGCCGAGCCGGGTCGAAGCATTCGTCGACGGTGTGGCGCAACCGCTCACGAAGATCGCGGGTTCGAACACGAACGGCACGTGGGGAGGTTCGTTGACGACGCCTCACCCGGCCGCGCTGTTCTGTAAGAAGGTGCATTTCGAAGTGCAGCGCGGCACCACGGTGTTCCGGTACCCGGTCGACTGGGACATCGGTGTCGGTTACGCGCCGGGTTGTCGCAACGTGCGCCAGACGCCCGGGACCGGTCCGCCGCCGACGAGTACGTCGACGACGACGACGCCGACGGGCGGTGGCGTCCCGACCGTCGTCATCCACAAACCATCGGCGGGGGTCGTGAGCGGCATGGTCGAGATCCGGGCCACTGCGACGGACAACGGCACCGTGAAGACGATCGAGGTCTACGTGGACAACAAGCGTCTCGTGCGCAAGCAGGGTGGGTCGGTCGTCCGCACGTGGAATACGGGGACCGCGGGTGTGACACCTGGCCTGCACACCATCACGGTCAAGGCGTACGACGACGCGGTGCCGCCAAACGTCGGCACCGCGTCCGTGACCGTCACGAAATAGTTCGCAATCTGGGGAGATAGAAAATGAACAAGCAACGTGTTCTGACCCGCTCGCTTGCGGTCGCGGTCGCGACGTGCGCGGGGCTCGCGGGCATCGTTGCCCTGTCCGGCGCTCCGTCCGACGCGGCGACGCCGCCGGCGTGGGACCGCGCGCCCAACCTCGCTGAGTTCTCGCTGCTCGCGCTCGCGAACCGCGAGCGCGCCGCGGCGGGTACCC
>JANNHK010000252.1:0-62231 GCA_031404355.1 Actinomycetes bacterium | reverse complement strand
AGTACCCGTTGCCGCCGGGTGTGACCTCCATGCCGACCACGGGCCGGTTCAACCGCAGCGCACCCGTCGAACCCAGGAACACGCCGTCGCCGAACGTGAAGATGCCGCCGTCGGCCGCGACGAGCCAGTAGCCGGCGCCCGAGGCAGTTGTCGCCATGCCGACGATCGGCTGGTTCAGGCGGACGGCGCCCGTCGAGCCTTTGAACACGGCGTCGCCGAACGTGAAGATGCCGCCGTCGGTTGCGACGAGGTAGTACCCGTTGCCCGTCGGCGTAGGTGCCATGCCGACGATCGGCTGGTTCAGCGCAATACCGGCGAGCGAGCCGAACGCCCCGGCGGCGCCGTACGGCCACACGCCGCCCGCAGCGTCGACGAGCCAGTACCCGTTGCCGGACGGGGTCTGCGCCATACCGACGATCGTTGCGCGCCCCGCCGACGTCGTCGCGCGGCTCACCTCGATCGCAGCACTCGAGTAGCGGAGGAACGGGACCGACAGCTTGGTGCCCCCGGTCACGCGCTCAAGCGTGTCCGTCACCTCGGCGGTCGGATCACCGGTGACGCGCCGCGTCGTCGTGTAGAACTCCTGCGATGTCGTCGCCGGGTTCGCGAAGCCCAGCTGGTTCTGGAGGAACGCGTCCTTCAGGAACAGTGTGAAGGACCCGTCGTCATGCAGCGAGCCATTCGCCTTGAGGTGCGCGGCCGCCAACGTGAACGACACCATGTCGGTCGCGGGGTCGACGGTCGGCATGCCGATCGACTGCGCGTCGGTGTCCAACCACGCGCCGCGCAGGTCGTTGCCGACCGCGGCGCTCGCCAGCGTCGGAGCGACAATCTGGCCGACCGCCACGGCGGTCAGGTCGGCGTCGGCCCGGGTGTTCGCGTTGCCGCACGAGTCGGCGGAGCAACCCGCCGCCGTCCACGACGCCGCGACCGGTGACACGTCGAAGCTCGCGGTGTTCCCGGTCGTCGAGTTCAGCGCGGGCGCGAAGGCCTCGACCGCACCGGTGAACGTCAGCATCAGCGGGTCGAACGTGCCCGTGTTCAACTCGACGTGAATGTCACTGGCGGTTGACAGCGCGGGCGACAGTTCGACACCACCCTGCGCGCCACCCGACTTGAGTACCTGGATCGTCAATGCCGACGCGCTCGTGGCGACGACGGAGAGGCTGACACCTGCCGGCGGCGCACCCCCGTTGACCGTAAAGGCGGCGATGCACGACTGGGTCGTGCCCCCGCCGCACGTCGGGAACGGAGTCGTCGTCTGCGCGCCGGCCGGCGTGGTCAACGCGCTGACGGCGATCAGTGATGCGCACGCGACACCAGCCGTGATCGCGCGTCGAAGCCATACATAAGGTCTCTGCATAGCTGATCAATGTACCCACTTCGATGCCGAGCGAGTCGCATTCGTGATACCGAACGCTCAGCGGACGGGGACGCCTTCGAACCTCGCGGCGCGCACACCACGCTGCGCGAGTTCCGCGAGGAACGGTGCGGGATCAACGAGCGAGCCGAGTCCGTGAACACCGGGCTCTGTGATCTGCGGGTCGAGCGCACCTGCGAGCTGCGCGGCCGTGACTGCGAGCACCGTGCCCGCCGCAACGGCGGTGCGTTCGATGACGCCGTAGACGACACAGTCGTGCGAGTCGTCGCGCCGGCCCCAGACGTCGACGCGGGCCGCGCCCCACTCGCCGTCGTCGCCGAACCGGCGCCGGAGCCACGTGCGCTTGGGCGGTTCGCCGAGCAGCGCCGTCGCGCGCGGCACCGCGAGCGAGTCGGCGAGCAGGGCCGTGCCACCGGTGACCAGTTTGCAGTCGCGGGCACCGATCGGTTCGGGGAACCACACGAGTTCCTCGCCGTGGGGGTGCTCTTCGCGCCACGCGCCCTGGTGCCACGAGCGCACGAGTGCGCGTCGGGCATGGCGTACCTCCGCGACACTGGCGGGCCCGGCCCAGCCTGTGCGCGCGACGCGCACTTCGTCGACGGTGCGGAACGACGACGCAGCATGTTTGGCGAGCACGTCGGCGAGACCCGGCGCGAGTCCGCACCCGACCGCGATGGTGACACCGCCGGCGCGCGCGTTCCGGTCGAGTGCGCGCAACGAATCGATTGCGTCGGCGTCGTCGTCGCACGACGCGGCGGGAACGTGCTGCGCGATCGCGGCGGCGATCACCGCATGGTCGACACTCGTCGGCAGCGCAGTCGCGACCGCGTCGACGCCGTCGGGAATCGGATCGCCCGGCGCGAACGCGATCGCTTCGGCGCGAGCGGCCGGACCGAGCGCCTCGGCCATACGTTCCGTCGTACCGAACTCGCGACCGGCCAACAACAGCCGCTTCACGCCCGGCGTGTCGGCCAACTGGCGCGCGGCTCGCATGCCGACCTCGCCCAGGCCGACGAGCAGGATCGACGTCACCGGAAGTCGGGCGCTTCGAGTTCGCGCCAACCGCCGCTCGTCGGCGGGACGCCGCCCTTCCCCCGGAGCTTGGCGATGACGCCGATCACACCGGCGAGGCCGAGCACCAACAGGACACGCCGGAATGCCTTCACGGCCCGGGAGTGTACGGGGCGCGGTCAGTCGTCCGGCGTGAGCGCCCGCAACACGCAGAACTCGTTGCCCTCGGGGTCGGCGAGCACGACCCAGGTGACCTCGTCGTGCTGGCCGATGTCGACCCGCCGGGCGCCCAGGGCTTCGACGCGTGCGACTTCGGCGTCACGATCGTCGGGCCGCAGGTCGAGGTGCAGGCGGTTCTTGACCACCTTGTCGTCGGGCGCCTTCACGAACAACAACTCGGGAGCCGCGCCAACTTCCCCGCTGCCTTCCGGCGGTTCGAGGGCGATCTCGTCTTCCTCGTCGTAGGTGCGACGCCAGCCGAGCACCGCCGCCCAGAAGACAGCAAGCGCGTCGGGGTCGCGCGCGTCGATTGAAACGGACTGGATACGCAACGTCATGCGCCCAGTCTCGTGCATCGACACGCGCCCCGCTCTGAGCGTGACGCCGGGCAGATTGACTCCCATCTCGTTCACCTGATCGCCACGGTCCGCGGTGTTCCCCAACCCCAGACGACCCGAGTTGTTTTCGCCCCAGCACTTCACCGTCGCGTTGTCCAACACCGCGCACGTGTGTCCGGCCGACTTCCCGTCGCCGGCATCGATCGCAATCGCGAAGCGACCCGGACCGAGAGTCGTCTTCGGCGGCGCTACTCCGCAATACGCTCGTCGTACTCAACCACTCCGAAGGGCCAATCGTTGCGTAGCCAAGCTCGGACGGCTTCATAGAGCGGTCGATCCAGATCGCTTCGGTCAACGCGAACCCAGGAAAGGATTTTCGCGTCAACGTGTTCGTCACTCGACGGATAGATGTACACGCATCCGATCACTTCGCCGTTGGCATCGAGCACCGTGTACGTGAAGCCCCGCCGCAGTCGGAAATCTTCGGCGTGTCTTTCAAGATCTCGCAGATTCTCGGAGACTGACATCAGAACCGGCCACGAACCATCGGGGTATCCGGGAGTGGCGCGAATGTGGTCGATGCTCGACGTCCACGCTGCGTAGTCGGCGGCGTTGTGTTCCGGCCCGAGCGGAACCAATCGGAGGTCACCGAAGGTCGCCTCGGTTGGAACGGCAAAATCCGGTGGGACAAAATAAGTCGGCGACACGCGGCGCACAGAATGTCCGCTCTGGAGCGGTTATG
Source organism: Actinomycetes bacterium (assembly GCA_031404355.1). Taxonomy (GTDB): domain Bacteria; phylum Actinomycetota; class Acidimicrobiia; order IMCC26256; family PALSA-610; genus JANNHK01. The sequence continues at coordinate 58,540 of JANNHK010000252.1, read as the reverse complement.
CCACCAGATCAGGCCGCAGAGATCGAGAACGCGGGAGTACGTCGGATTTCCCGCCCAATTTCGTCACTGAAACCGGGCGAACGTTGGCGCAGCCCGACAAGGTCAGATCGCGACGCCTTCGGGGGTGACGGCGATGTGGAACTCGATCCCGAGCGCGCTCGAGAGGCGCGCGAGCGTGTCGAACGACGGGTTGTGTTCGCCGGCTTCGAGGCGGGCGACGGCCGGCTGCTTCATCCCGAGCTGGCGTGCCAACGCCGTCTGCGAAAGGGCGTGCTCGACGCGGTACTCGACGAGTCGTGCCGCAACGGCGCGCGCGACCGCGGTCCGCTCCCACTCCGCTCGAAACCGCGGGTCCTTGAGCTGCCGAGCACTGACCTTGTCGCTCCCGCGCATCTTCTGAAGCTTCACGTCGGCAATCTCCTCACTCTTCGATCTCGTCGAGCCGCTTCGTCGCGGCGGCGACCGCTCGGCGGAACCCGCGTGCGTCGACGAGCGCCTCCGGCCCGACCGCCACGATTACGAACGTGTCTTTCACTCGTCCGTACAGCGGGCGCCATCGGCTGCGACCGCTTCGCGGCCGAAGCTCGCGGAGCTTCTCTGCACCTTTGACGTTGCTCTGGTGTGGGAACGGCAATGAGGGGCCGGCTGCCGCGAGCTTCTCGATCGCGTGCATCACCGCGACCCGTTCTTTGAGGGGTAGGCCATCGAGCTCGGCTTCCGCTTCGGGGTGGAACACCACGGTCCACACCCGACAACTATAACACTCTTGTTATAGCGGTCGAGCGGTCACCACTCCATGCCGGCGTCGAGGTCGTGCTTGATGCCGGCCGAGCTTCGCGGCATCCCAAGACCTGGAGTGATGTCGGTGGGGCTAGTAAGAATCGAACTTACGACCTCATCCTTATCAGGGAACTGGCAGCGAGCCGGAGCGCTGTGCTTGCAGGCATTTCGGCTGGTTGCTGCTGAGCGTCGCGGCGTAGTAATCGCCTGAACGAGTGCCCCACCTCCCCATGCAAGGGCGGTTAGGTGCGCCACCAATACTTCGAGCGCGGCTGCCGCGTGGAGCGCGCCCTATCGGTTCACGTGCGTCAGCCCCTCGGCGATTCGGAGCAGCTCCGCCTCGGGCGCGTCGGTGTTCAGAAGCGAACTTCTGAGATTGATGCGCAGCGCACGGCCATTCTCTTCCCACACGACGGTGAGGCCACCAAGTGCTTCGTACAGTTCTGCATCGCGATCATGCACGGTGACAGAACGCACGAACGGAACGGGCGGGCGGGCATCTGACGCGGGACGGTCCGTCACCGTTACCGACACGCCGGCACCGAAGTAGTCGTCGCAAGTGATGGTCCACGTGTCTTCTTCAACCGCTGCGGGTTCCGGGGGTAGGCACGCCACACGCGACGGGAGATGCGACAACACTGGCTTCCCCTCCTCGCGCAACACATTGGTGCCGGAGAACAGCAACTCTCGGTCGCCGAGCGGACTCTGCAGCTCCGCTGTTGCCGACTCTTCACACCACGGAATCGCGCCAGCGGTGGGGTCGTTATGCCCGACCGTTCGTTGCACGCGTCCCTCGACGACGAGCACGACCGACTCGCCGGTCTCGATGGCTCTCGCCGTGAACGGCCCACAATCGGGCGCGTACAAACCCGTCTTGACATGCGCCTCGAGCGCCAGCTCGTCACGGGAGATGACGAGAGCCACGACCGACACGCCGAGCTCGGGCAGTTCGACGAGCCGCTGGTCGGGTTCAGAGATTCTGCTTCCCGAGCAGCCGATCAGCAACACGCCGACGGGCAGAAGTGCGAGAAGCGCACGTGTGCGACGTCTTACCATGTGACTCAGACGGTAGGGCGTCGGCGTCAGGTTCCCGCGCGACCGTCGGCAGATTCGACTGTGACCTACCGCACGATTCGCCAGGGCGAACATCGGCCGAAAACGACCTCGGGTGTCGCTCAATAGGCGAAACCCGAGGTCGAGCGATCGTCACCTTCGGACGTGGCAGTGGGGCTAGCTGGAATCGAACCAGCGACCTCATCCTTATCAGGGATGCGCTCTAACCGACTGAGCTATAGCCCCAGCAAAGGCGCTGAGAATACCAGCCGGGCGAAGGGGGCTCAGCGGCCTTCTTCCTCGACGACCGTGACCTCGACACCGCCGAGCAGTTCCGAGAACAAGTTGTAGAACGCGGCGGCCAGCACGCTGATCACCACCATCAGGCACACGAACACGAGGCCCAGGAGTGTCGAGGCGCGCAGCACCTCCCAGGACAAGAACTTGAAGTCGTCGGCGTCGATCATCTCGCCGACGAAGTCTTCGAGGTTGCCGATAATGCCCGCCGCCGACGCGATCGACCACATCACCATGCCCGCGACGATCAGCACGATCAACGCGGTGAGGTAGAAGCAGATCGAGATCTTGAGGACGCTCCACAGGTCGATCTTGCGGATCGTCTGGCGGTAACGCCGCTCGTACCCAGCTTTGACCGCGACCGGGCGGGAGCGTTGCTTCTGCACCTTGGTCTTCGGCGCGCGGGGCGACCCGGAGTCGACGGATTCGAGGGTCGCCTTGGCGCGGGCCACCGATCAGGCCTCCTGGAGGCCGGTCGGCTCCGGCTGATCAGCGTCGGGCTGATCGGTTTCGAGCACGCGGGCCACGGCGACAACGCTATCGCCATCGTCGACCCGGGCCACCCGCACCCCCGTCGCGTCCCGGCCCTGCTCGGAGATCTCGTCGACGGGCATGCGCACGAGGTTGCCGGCCGACGAGAACACGATGATCTCGTCGCCGGGCACGACCGTGAACCCCGACACCACCTGGCCGCGCGCCTCGGTGATGCGAATGCCCCGCACACCCTGACCGCCCCGGCCCTGCCGGTTGAACGCCGCGACGGGCGTGCGCTTGCCGTGGCCGCTCGCCGAGATGAACAGGAGCACGGCGTCGTCGCGGGCGATGTCGCTGCTGACGACGGCGTCCTGCGCGTTCTTGAGTTTCATGCCGCGCACGCCGGCGGTCGCGCGTCCCATGGGCCGCACGTCGTCCTCGGAGAAACGGATGGTCATACCCTGGCTCGACACCATGAACACGTCGTCGTGGCCGCTGGTCTGGATGACCCGCACCAGTTCGTCGCCTTCGTTCAGGTTGATGGCGATGAGACCGCTGCGCAGCGACGAGTCGTACTCGCTCATCTTCGTCTTCTTCACCATGCCGTTGCGGGTGGCGAAGAACAGATAGGCGCCGTCTTCGTAGGTGCGCGTGTCGATGACGGCTTCGATGTGCTCGTCGGCCTGCAGCGCGATGAGGTTCACGAGCGCGGTCCCGCGTGCGGTGCGGTCCTTCATCGGGATCTCGTGCGCGCGCAACCGGTAGACGCGCCCGCGATTCGAGAAGAACAACAGGTATGAGTGCGCGGTCGTCGTGAGCAGGTGCTCGACGTAGTCCTCGTCGCGCAGGTTGCCGCCGCGCACACCCTTGCCGCCGCGGCCCTGGACCCGGAACTCGTCGACGGAAACCGTCTTCACGTAGCCCTTGCGTGAGAGCACGAACACGAGCTCTTCGTCTTCGATGAGGTCGAGGTCGACGATGTCGCCCGTCCACACTTCGATGCGCGTGCGCCGCTCGTCGCCGTGCGCTTCGCGGATCGCGGTGAGTTCGTCCTTGATGACGGTACGCAGCAGCACCTCGTCGGCAAGGATCGCTTCGAGCGCGGTGATGCGTTCCGTCAGTTCGGCGAATTCGTCGGCGAGCTTCTGTCGCTCGAGTGCGGCCAGGCGCCGCAACATCATGTCGAGAATGTGGTTCGCCTGGATCTCGCTGAACTCGAACGGCGCCGCCATCAGCCCTTGGCGCGCGACGTCGGCCGACTCGGAGCCGCGGATGAGAGCGATGATCGCGTCGATGGCGTCGAGCGCGCGCAACAGACCTTCGACGATGTGGGCGCGGTCGCGTGCGCGGCGAAGGCGGTACTCGGTGCGCCGCGTCACAACCTCGACCCGGTGCGCGACGTACACGCGCAACGCGGTCGCGAGGTCGAGCATGCGCGGGACACCGTCGACGAGCGCGAGCACGTTCGCGGAGAAGGTCGTCTGCATCGGCGTGTGCTTGTAGAGCTGGTTGAGTACGACCTGCGCGTTCGCGTCGCGCTTCAGCTCGACGACGAGGCGGGTGGTATCGCCCGACGACTCGTTGCGCACGTCGCGGATGCCATCGATCCGGCGGTCGTTGACAAGCTCGGCGATCTTCGTGCCGATCACCTCGACCGACGTCTGATAGGGCACCTCGGTGACGACAATGCGCTGCCCGCCCTTGGCGCCTTCGTCGATTTCGGCGACGGCCCGCATGCGGATGGACCCTCGACCCGTCTTGGCGGCCTCGATGATGCCGGCCCGGCCGAGAATAAGCGCCCCCGTCGGGAAGTCGGGGCCGTGCACGAAGTGCAGGAGGTCGTCGACCGTGGCTTCGGGGTTGTCGATCAGGTGCACGGTCGCGTCGATGATCTCGCGCAGGTTGTGCGGCGGGATGTTGGTGGCCATGCCGACCGCGATGCCGCCGCCACCGTTGACCAACAGGTTCGGGAACCGGGCCGGGAGGACTTTCGGTTCGCGGCTCTGCCCGTCGTACGTCTCTTGGAAGTCGACGGTCTCTTCGTCGATCTCGCCGAGCAGTTCCATCGCGAGCTGCGCCAGACGCGCTTCGGTGTAGCGCTGGGCCGCGGGGCGGTCGGCCGGGTCGGGCGAGCCGAAGTTCCCGTGCCCGTCGATGAGCGGGTACCGCAACGAGAAATCTTGGGCCATGCGCGCGAGCGCGTCGTAGATCGACTGGTCGCCGTGCGGGTGGAACACGGCCATGACGTTGCCGACTGCGTTGGCCGACTTGCGGTGCTGACGGTCGGGCCGCATGCCCTGGTCGTACATGCCGTAGAGAATCCGGCGCTGTACGGGCTTCAAGCCGTCGCGCGCGTCGGGCAACGCGCGCGATGTGATGACCGACATCGCGTAGTCCAGGAAGGAGCGTTCCATCTCCTCTTGGATTTCGATGGGCTCGATATCGCCGAGAATTTCGTCAGGCATGGGTAGTGGTGCTCCTGCGCGCTAGATGTCGAGGAAGCGCACGTCTTTGGCGTTCGCCTGGATGAATCCGCGCCGGGCCTCGACGTCTTCGCCCATGAGCGTCGAGAAGATCTCGTCGGCGATGGCCGCTTCGTCGACCGACACCTGCAGCAGCGTGCGCGTCGCCGGGTCCATCGTCGTTTCGGAAAGTTCGGGCCAGTCCATCTCGCCGAGACCCTTGAATCGGTTGATCTCGATCTTGCGACCCTCATGTTCTTGTTCGAAGCGGCGCAGCGCGGCGTCGTCTTTCAGATACGTGCGCTCGTCCTTGCCGAGCTTCGCCGCGTACAACGGCGGCTGCGCGATATAGACGTGGCCCGCCATCACGATGTCGCGCAACTGGCGGTAGAAGAACGTCAGCAGCAGCGTGCGGATGTGCGCACCGTCGACATCGGCGTCGGCCAGCAGGATGATCTTGTGATAGCGGAGCTTGGAGAGATCGAACTCCTCGCTGATACCGCACCCGACCGCCGAGATGAGCGCCTGGATCTCTTCGTTGCGCAGCATCTTGTCGATACGCGCCCGTTCGACGTTGAGGATCTTGCCGCGGATCGGCAGGATCGCCTGGAACGCAGGGTTGCGCGCCCGCTTGGCGCTGCCCCCGGCGCTGTCGCCCTCGACGATGAACAGTTCGGTTTCCTCGGGGTTACGCGACGAACAGTCGGCGAGCTTGCCCGGCATCGACGCCGACTCGAGCAACGACTTACGCCGGGTGAGGTCGCGCGCCTGACGCGCCGCGATACGCGCCCGTGACGACTGGAGCGCCTTCTGCACGACGACCTTGGCCTCGGCCGGGTGCTCCTCGAGCCATTCGGCCAACTTGTCGTTGGTGACCTTCTCGACGAAGGACCGGATCTCGGTATTGCCGAGCTTGGTCTTCGTCTGGCCCTCGAACTGCGGGTTGCGCAGCTTCACGGACAGGATCGCGGTGAGACCTTCGCGGATGTCTTCGCCGAGGAAGTTCTCTTCCTTCTCCTTGATGGCACCCTTGCCGCGCGCGTAGCGGTTCACGACGTTGGTGAGGGCCTTCTTGAAGCCCTCTTCGTGCATGCCGCCCTCGGTCGTGGCGATGTTGTTCGCGAACGAGTGGATTCCTTCGTAGTAGCCGTTGTTCCACTGCATCGCGATCTCGACTTCGCCGAGCTCGTAGGTGTCGGAGATCGAGATGATGCGCTCGAACAGGGGCTCCTTCGACGAGTTGAGGTGCGCGACGAAGTCGACGATGCCGCCGTCGTACTTGAAGATCTGCTCGAGCGCCGGGTCGGGCCGCTCGTCGCGGAAGACAATCTCGAGGCTTCTGTTGAGGAAGGCCATCTCGCGCACGCGCTCGATGAGCGTCTGGGCGCGGAACTCGCCCTCTTCCATGATCGAGAAGTCGGGCCAGAACGTGACCGTGGTGCCTCTGCGGTCGGAATCGCCGACCCGGTGCAGCGGCGCCTCGGGCTCGCCGCCGTCGAGGAACACCTGGCGGTACTCGCCTCCGTCGCGGTGGATCTCGAGTTCGAGGCGGCGGGAGAGGGCGTTCACGACCGAGACACCGACACCGTGCAATCCGCCCGAGATCTTGTAGCCCTCGCCGCCGAACTTGCCGCCCGCGTGCAGCATCGTGAGCACGATCTCGGCGGCCGACTTGTCGGGGTACTCGGGGTGCGGGTCGACCGGAATGCCGCGCCCGTCGTCGGAGACGCGGGCTCCGCCGTCGGCGAGGAGCGTGAGTTCGATGCGTGTCGCGTACCCCGCAAGCGCCTCGTCGACCGAGTTGTCGACGACCTCGTACACGAGGTGGTGGAGGCCCGACGGACCGGTCGAACCGATGTACATACCGGGCCGTTCGCGGACGGGCTGGAGGCCCTTGAGAATCGAGATGTCCTTGGCCGCGTACGCCACGCGCGTCGTCCTGTTCGATGGGGGGTCGGGAACCCTCGCCATGACCCTGTTGGCGGGCGTAAAAGCCCAGGTCAGAGTGGGTGTACCGAGTAGATCCAGTGTACCAGATGCGGGGTCATTCGCGGGGTGCAACGACGACCCGAATCGAGGCCACCGGAGCCCCTCCGCAGACCTCGCGAACCCGGCGCAGAAGCTCGGCTTCGCGGTAGCGCAATTCGGTTGCCCACACGGCGTCGTCGACCGCAATCGTGCACACGCCGTCGCGCACGGAACGTACCTCCGCATGCTGCGCGAGCGCGGGCCCGACGAGGTCGGGCCACGCGTCCATGAGCGCGCCCAGCACGCGCGGATCGGGCAGCCCGAGGTCGCGGCCGAACTCCGCAACCGCGTCGCCCAAGGCGATCGGGTCCCGCGGGTTGTTGTTGGACCGGTTCACGTGGGGTCCTCGAACACCTGGCCGTCGTGCAGGCGCAGGCGCTGCTCGGGTGCGATCCCAACGGGAAGGGCACCGGCCGTCGTGACGAGCGTCTGGCCCGGCGGCAGGTTCTGCACGAGGGCGTCGGCCCGGTTGGGGTCGAGTTCGCTGAACACGTCGTCGAGCAGCAGCACCGGTGCGACGCCCGTGAGCTCGGTGACGAGCCCGTGGCCGGCCAGCCGCAGGGCCAGGGCCAGTGTGCGCTGCTCCCCCTGCGACGCCTGGGTACGGGCGTCCAGGGCCCCTATTTCGAGTCGGAGCTCGTCTCGGTGCGGGCCCACCAGCGTGAGCCCCCGGTCGAGTTCGGCCCGCCGGCGCTGCTCCAGCGCCGACCGCAGCCGAGATTCGAGGTCGCCCGCGTCGTCGGATTCGAGCGGACCGCCCGCCCACTCGGCCTCGTAGACCATGCCGACCGGGCGGGTCGCGCCCGCCAGCGCCGCGTAGGCCTCGGCCGTCGCCGGCACCAGCCGCTCGACGAGCCGCAGTCGTCCCCGCACCAACTCGACCGCAGCGCGCACGAGCTGGTCGTCGAAGACTGCGAGTGTGGTGCGGGCTTCGTCGTCGCGCGCACCGCCGCGCAGCAGTGCGTTGCGTTGCTTCAGTACCCGTTCGAAGTCGACGCGCGCCGCGTCGTAACGGGTCGCGAGCATCGTCAACAAGTCGTCGAGGTACTCGCGCCTCCCGGCCGGGCCGTCCTTCACCAGCGCGAGGTCGTCGGGTGCGAACACGGAAACGCGCAGCAAGTCGTGCAGATCGCGCGTGCGCCCGACGACTTGCTTGTTACACAACACGCGATTGCGACCCACGGCGCGTATCTCGGCTTCGAACAACTGCATCCGCTCGCCGGTTGTCACTTCGGCGCGGACGACTGCCTGGCTCGAGTCGACCCGCACGAGCGCGGCGTCGCTCACACCGCGAAATGAACGAGCGCGCGCGATCCACCCGACCGCTTCGAGCAGGCTCGTCTTGCCTTGCGCGTTCTCACCGTGGATTGCAGTGAGCCCGGGCGCGAGCGTGACGTCGACGTCGGTGAAACAACGGAAATCGGCCAGCCAGACGCGCCCGACACTCGTGGTCGGGTGCGTATCCGTCTCGGCCAACACTCGCGTCAGGACGTACGGACCGGCATCAGGAGATATAGGAACTCGCCGCCGTCGGCCGACCGCAACGTGGCCGGCTTGAGCGGGTCGATCGTCTCGAGCGCGACCTCGTCGGTGTCCATGGCCTCGACACCGTCGCGCAGGAACACAGGATTGAACGCGACGGTGAGCTCGCCGCCTTCGAACTTCGCGTCGAGTGTCTCCTGCGCATTCCCGACATCCTGGGCCGACATCGACAGTTCGAGTCCGCCACCGCTCATCGCGAGCCGCACCGCCGCGTTGTCGCGGTTCTGCCCGACAATCTGCACGCGGTCGAGTGCGTCCATGAGCGCTTCGCGCGCGACGGTCAGCCGGTTCGGGTACGAACTCGGGATGAGCTGCTCGTAGTTCGGGAACTCGCCCTCGATGAGGCGCGCCGTGACTTCGGCGCGCGACGTACGGAACACGACATCGCGCTCGCGCAACACGACTTCGATCTGTCCGTCGCCCGCGAGGCGCTGCACTTCGGCCAGGCCCTTGGCCGCGACAAGAACGCGCTGACCGTCGGCGAGCATGCTGACGCCCTTCAAGTCGCGCACGGCCAGCCGGTACGAGTCCGTGGCAACCAACCGGAGTCCGCCACCGTGGGCTGTCAGCAGCACACCCGTGAGAATCGGACGCAGGTCGTCTTTCGAAGCGGCCCGGACAACCTGGCGGAGCGCCGCCGCGAACGCCCCGGCGTCGACGGTGACGCCCGAGCCGTCGTTCGGCGCGAGGCGCGGGTAGTCCTCGGCCGGCTTCAGGCGCAGCGTCGTCGTGAACCGGCCCGATGTGATCACGGCCTCGTCGCCGGTCACTTCAACCAGGACTCGCCCGTCTTCCAACTTGCGAACGATGTCGCCCAGCAGCTTCGGAACGACGGCAACCCCCGGCTCCTCGACCTCGGCCGGCACCTGTACGCGGTTCGTGATCTCGAGGTCGGAGCCGACCAGTTCCAGCCCGGCTTCGGTAGCCGTGATCCGGAGGTCTTGGAGCACGGGCAGGGCTCCACTGCGACTCGCCACCGTCCGCTGCGCAGTCGCGATGGCTTCCGCGAGAGTGTCACGCTCGCACCGGAACTTCACCACAGCCTCCTCAACCGTTGCTCTATGAACATCTTTGTTGTTGTAGTAGTAGGGGCTGTGGATTGTGGACAAGTGATCGTACGGCCTGATGAGTCACCGTGCGGCTCCCCACCCGGTTGTCCACCGGTATCCCCAGCTCTGCGAGTGTCGTGGTGACCCGAGCCATGATGTCCCCGGCCGGGCCGATGATTTCCCCAACGGTCCACAGGCTTATCCACCGCCGCCGTGCTTGACCCGGTTGATCAGCTCGTTGACCTGCTCGAATACCACACGCCGTTCGGCCATTTGGGCCCGGATCTTCTCGCACGCGTGCATGACGGTGGTGTGGTCGCGGCCGCCGAACTCCTCGGCGATCTTGGGGTAGCTGTAGTCGGTCAGCTCGCGGAACACGTACATGCCGATCTGGCGCGCCGTCACGAGTGGCCGGCGGCGGCTGCGACCGCACAGGTCCTCGACGGTCCAGCCGAACATCTTGGCCGTCTCCTCGAGGATCAATACCGGTGTGATGACGCGCGGCCGCGTGGCCGGTAGCAGATCGGCGAGCACCTCACGCGCGACCTCTTCGGTGAGCGGCACTCGGTGCAGGCTCGAGTACGCCGCGACGCGAATCAGGGACCCTTCGAGCTCGCGCACGTTGTCGACGACGTTCTCGGCGATGAACGCGAGCACGCTGTCGGGGATGCCGTCGAGGTGCTCGGATTCGGCCTTTTTCCTAAGGATTGCGAGGCGCGTCTCGAATTCGGGCGGCTGGATGTCGGTGATGAGGCCCCACTCGAAGCGGCTTCGGAGCCGGTCCTCGATCGTCGCGATCGACTTGGGTGGCCGGTCGGACGAAATGACGATTTGGCTGCCGCGGCTGTGCAAGTCGTTGAACGTGTAGAAGAACTCTTCCTGGAGTTGCTCGGTGCGTTCGAGGAATTGGATGTCGTCGACGAGCAGCACGTCGACTTCGCGGTAGCGGCGCTTGAACCCGGGCATGCCCTTCGAGCGCATCGCTTCGACGAACTCGTTCATCATCGTTTCGGTGGACACGTACCGCACGCGTTTCGACGAGAACAGTTCGCGCACGTGGTGCCCGATGGCGTGCAAGAGGTGGGTTTTTCCGAGCCCCGCCGGTCCGTAGATAAAGAGTGGGTTGTACGAACGGGCCGGGCTCTCGGCGACCGACAGCGCGGCGGCGTGGGCAAAGCGATTCGACGCGCCGATGACGAACTGATCGAACGTGTAGCGCGGGTTGAGCGACATGCCGCTGTATAACGGCAACTCTTCGGTGGTCGCGCGCGGGCGATCGTCGCCCGGCTGCGGAACCGGGACGAGCACGTCGATCTCGACGAACTCCTCGCGGCGAGGGGCGGTGTCGACGATGAGTTCGGTGCTCAGGGGAACCCCGGTGAGTGCTTGGGCGGCGTCGTTGAGTAGCCCGAGGTAGCTGGTGCGGATCCGTTCGAGGGCCACGGAGCTGGGAACGCCCAGCACGAGGGCGTCGTCGGTTACCTCAAGGGCGTGGACGCCCTGAAACCAGGTGTTCCAAGTTGCCTCGGCAAGTTGCGCCCGCACGGCGGCCGCCACCTTTGCCCACAGGTCGTCAGCTGCAGGAGTGCCCACGTGGCGGTTCCCCCGGTTGTCCACAGGCGTATCCACATATGTGGAGAAGGGCAGGTTTTCGGCCGGGTACTGCAGGGGAAGTTCCCAACGCTCGGGGCCTGGCCGGGGTGTTGGGGTCGCGGACGTTAGCGCGCTGTGGACAACGCAACAAACAGCCCGGTCAGCCCGTTGTAGCGCGGGCGCGGGTTGGGGCGGATTGCCGCGGGAGGTGCCCGCGCCATACACTTTCCCGTCCGCCAGTGCCCCACCGTCTAGCTTCCCACTACGAGGCTGAGCGGTGTCGGCGCGCCGCCCTCACGGCCCTTACCCCGGCCCGGGCGCTCGAGGAGGCCATGCGTGAAGAGGACCTTTCAGCCGAACAACCGCAAGCGGAAGAAGAAGCACGGCTTCCGCCTGCGCATGCGCAATCGCGCGGGGCGAGCGGTGCTAAAGCGTCGCCGCACCAAGGGCCGAGCCCGGCTCTCGGCCTGACCTGGCGCGTCCGCGACCGTGCATCCTTCAGAGCGCTGGCTACGGGCCGGCGTCGTCGCCGAGGTCCGCTGACCGTGACGACTGCGTCGGCGTCGACGATGGACCCGCCGCGGGTCGCGTTCTCGATTGGCCGCCACGTGGGTAACGCCGTGGTCCGCAATCGCGTGCGCCGGCAACTCCGTGCCGCCGTTCGATCGGAACACGAACTGTTGTACCCGGGCCGGATCTATCTGATCTCGGCCGGCCCCCGCGCGACCGCTTCTACGTATGGTGATCTCCGCGACACGCTGCGCGCGATCTTGATCGACCTCGACGCCGACGGTACGCAATGATGCGGCGCGCGTTGCTCCGGATGGTCGAGATGTACCAAGTCTCGAGGGCGGGTCGGCCCTCGCCGTGCCGGTTCGCGCCGTCGTGCTCGCAGTACGCGCACGAGGCGCTCGAAGAGCACGGTGCGCTGAAGGGTTCGTGGCTCGCCGCCCGCCGGTTGAGTCGCTGCCATCCGCTCGGCGGGTTCGGCTTCGATCCCGTGCCCCCCGAAGGGCGAACTGATGTTTGATCCTCTGTACGACGCCTTCGGGTTCTTGCTCGCCTTCTTCTACTCGATCATCCCGAACCTCGGCGTCGCCATCATCCTGCTGACGCTCACGGTCATGCTGCTGCTGTTCCCACTTACCGCGAAGCAGACGCAGTCGATGATCGCAATGCAACGGGTGCAGCCCGAGATCAAAAAGATCCAGCAGCAGTACAAGGACGACCGGCAGAAGCAGAACGAAGAGCTGCTGAAGTTCTACCAAGAGAACAAGATCAACCCACTTTCGGGGTGCCTCCCGCTGCTCATCCAGATGCCGGTGCTTTTCGCCCTCTTCAACACGCTGCACAACATCGAGGACCGGGTCCCGAAGTCGGGTCAGTTCAACAAGCTGTTCCTCGATCTCTGCGGCGACAACGCCGGGCAGACGTGCGAGGACGTGAAGGGTCTGTACTTCCTCGGCATGGACATGCTGACGTCGCCGGCGAACTCGGGCGAGATCACCGCCAACTTCATCGAGCGTTTGCCGTACTTCATCGCGGTCGCGGCGGTGATGGCCGCGGGCTGGTACCAGCAGTACCAGACGATCCGGCGCCAAAAGGGGACGGCGGCCGCGAACAACCCGATGATGAAGCAGATGCAGATGCTGGCCAAGGTGTTCCCGATCATCTTCGGGTTCTTCGCGTACACCGCATCGTCGGGCCTCGTCATGTACTTCCTGACGAGCAGCCTGTTCCGCATCGGGCAACAGCACTTCGTGCTGAACAAGTACTACGAGCAGGCGAAGCCGTACAAGACGTCGGATTCCAAGGACGCGAAAGACGTGAAGGAACTGCCGCCCGACGACATCGAGACGACGGCGGGGCCATCTCGCAACACGTCCAACAAGAAAAAGAAGCGTAGGCGCTGAACCATGGAGTGGATCGAAGTCACCGCGCGCTCGATCGACGAGGCGAAGGAGTTGGCCCTCGACCGCCTCGGCGTCGTCGAAGCCGAACTCGAGTTCGAAGTGCTCGAGGAACCGCGCACGGGGTTCCTCGCCCGCCTCGGTCGTAGCGAGGCCCGGATTCGCGCCCGGGTGAAGCCCGTGTCGCGCGAGAAGCCGGGCGACCGACGCCAGCGGCGAGGGCGCAAGCCCAACGAACGCCCGAATCGTTCGGAGGGCGGCTCGCGTAAGTCGAGTCCGGCCGGCGACGCGGGTGACGGTTCGCCGGCCGCGGAGCGGGACGGGGCCCGCCGGTCATCGAGAAGTCGAGGGCGTGGGCGCGGGGGAACGACGAAACCGTCGACCTCCTCCCGTTCCGCCGAAACCACCAAGAACGCAGAGACAACAACGGAGGCGGACGCCGTGAGCGAAGCCACACTGTCGATCGAAGAGCAGGCCGCAGCCGCGGCGAAGTTCACCGAGGAGTTGGTCGGCAACTTCGGTCTCACCGCTCGGGTCAGCTCGCGGGTCGTCGAGGACGACATCGAGGTCAACGTCGAAGGCGACGGCCTCGGTGTGCTCGTCGGGCCGCGGGGGGTCACCCTCCAGGCGCTCGAGGAACTCACCCGGGCGGTGCTCCAGCACGTCGCCGGCGGCCACAGCGCCCGGTTGCACCTCGACGTATCGGGCTACCGGGAGCGACGCCGCACGGCGCTGGCCGAGTTTGCCGTCGGGATCGCCCGTGAGGTCGCGGCCTCCGGCGAGGAGCGTGAGCTCGAACCGATGCACGCCCCCGACCGCAAGGTCGTCCACGACGCGGTCGCCGACGTCGACGGAGTCTCGACCACGTCGGAGGGCGAGGACCCCCGCCGGCGAGTGGTCATTCGCCCGGCCTGACCGGGGTGGATCCCCGGCCGCTGCTCGCGATCCTGAGCGAGTCGCGCGAACTGGGCTATCTGGGTCCGGGAGAGGTGCAGACCCATATCACCCACGCATTGGGCTTCGCCGCCGCCGCCGAATCGGCGCTGGGACGCCCCCCCGCGTCGTTCGTCGACCTCGGAACGGGCGGCGGGATTCCGGGACTCGTTCTGGCCGGCGCGTGGCCGTCCGCAATCGGGTTCCTGGTCGAGACCATGCACCGCCGATGCGTGAGCCTCGAGCAGTGGGTGGAGCAACTGGGCCTGTCCCGCGCCACCGTCCTGGAGGGTCGGGCCGAGGAACTGGCTCACCAGCCCGGTCTGCGAGAAGCGGCTGAGGTGGTCGTGGCCCGAGGGTTCGGGCCCCCCGCTTCCACGGCGGAGGTCGCTACAGGCTTTTGTTCGCCGGGCGGGGTGGTCGTGGTCAGCGAGCCACCGGGCGGGGACCCAAGCCGGTGGCCCGAGCCCCTGCTGTGGAAACTGGGCCTGGGTCCGGCCCGCCCGTTTTTCAGCGATAACGCGGCCTATGTGGTGATCGAGAAGATGCTCTCGGCCTCAAACGGCCTCCCGCGCCACCGCGCCCAGCCGTGGAAGCGGCCGAGTTGGTGATGTTTCACGTGAAACATCGGCGTTCCCCCTCCCGCAAGTGGGTATCGACCGTGTACGCTCCCGCCCGCCGCGCTGCCCGTTCGGGCGCGCTACCGGAATGATTTCCTGATGGGGTAAACGCAAACGGGCGGCGTGCCCGCGGAGGCTCGAATGGCAACCGAGGACGCGGACCGGCTCGGAAGGCGACGCTGGTTCCGCTCACGGGGACCAGAACCCACGTCAGGAGAGCAGGATCTGCTGGAGGAGCCCATGACCACGACGAGCGACGGGGCCCCGGAGACACTTCCGACCCCGGTCCCGGACCAGGACGAAGACATCCACATCGAACCGGAGCCCGAACTGGCCGTCGAAGTTCCCGAGCAACCCGCGGCTGTTGAAGCGCCCGTCGAAGTTCCCGAGGAGCCGGTGCTCGTCGACTCCTCCGCGCCGGAACCGATCGTCCTGCCTCGGATTATCGCCATCGCCAACCAGAAGGGCGGCGTGGGCAAGACCACCACCACGGTGAACCTGGGCGCCTCGCTGGCCGAACTTGGATTTCGGGTCCTGATCATCGACCTCGACCCGCAGGGCAACGCCACGACGGGCCTCGGATTGAGCCACAGAAATGTGGAGGGCTCGATCTACGACGTGCTCATGAACGACATGCCCGTCGAGGACTGCGTCGAGCCGACGAGCATGAAGAACCTCTTCGTCGTGCCGGCCACCATTGACCTGGCCGGCGCCGAGATCGAACTCGTCCCCGCGTTCTCGCGGGAGCTCAAACTGCGCCGGGCCCTCGAGCCGGCGCGGGCCGACTATGACTTCGTCATGATCGACTGTCCCCCGTCGCTCGGACTCCTGACCGTCAACGGGTTGGCGTCGGCCGATGACGTGATCGTCCCGATCCAGTGCGAGTACTACGCGCTCGAGGGTCTCGGCCAACTGCTCCGCAACGTGTCGCTGGTGAAGTCGAACCTGAATCCCACGCTCGACGTCCGCGGCATCGTGCTCACCATGTACGACGCCCGCACCAAACTCGCCGAGCAGGTCGAGGCTGAGGTTCGGACCCACTTCGGATCGAAGGTGTACCGCACGGTGGTTCCGCGTACCGTCCGCATCTCGGAGGCGCCGTCGTACGGCCAGCCGATCATCGTGTTCGACTCGTCCTCCCGCGGCGCCTTGGCGTACCGCGAACTCGCGAAGGAGGTCAGTCGTGGCGCGACCCGGCGGGTTGGGTAAGGGCCTCGGTGCGCTGATCCCGGCCGGGACCACCGACGCCGGGGCTGCGCTCCAGTTGATCCCGATTGCGTCGATCCAGCCGAACCCGCAGCAACCGCGGCAACACTTCGACGAGGAGACCCTCGGCTCGCTGGCGGAGTCGATTCGTGAACTAGGGGTGCTCCAGCCGGTTCTCGTGCGGGCAACCGACGACGGCTTCGAACTGATCGCCGGCGAGCGGCGCTGGCGAGCCGCGCGGCGCGCCGGGCTCCAGACCATTCCGGCGATCGTGCGCCACGCCGACAACGCCGCGTCGCTCCAACAGGCGATCGTCGAGAACGTCCAGCGGGAACAGCTCAACCCGCTCGAAGAGGCAGCGGCGTATCAACAGCTGATCGAGGACTTCGACCTCACCCACGACGACGTCGCGATCCGGGTCGGCAAGAGCCGGGCGACCATCACGAACACGCTCAGGCTCCTTCAGCTCCCGACCACCGTGCAGCGCTACCTCCAGGACGGCTCGCTGCGCACGGGCCACGCCCGCGCGCTGCTGGGCACGCCCGACCGGGGGTTCCAGGAGCAGCTGGCGCGCCGGGCGGTCACCGAAGAGTTGTCGGTGCGCGAAGTCGAGGAAGCGGTGCGGGCCCGGACCGAGAGCCCGGCGACGCGCGCGGCTCGCGAGCGTGCCCCCAAGCTCCGGCCACCGGGACTGCTCGAACTCGAAGAGCTCCTCGGCGACTATCTCGAAACGCGGATCCGCATCGCGATGGGACCGAAGCACGGCACCGTGCAGATCGACTTCGCGACCCTCGAGGACCTCGAGCGGATCTACCGGGTCATGACCGACGGCAGTCGCCGGGTCTGAACCCCATAGTTACCGTGCGGACGTAGCGAGTCATCCGCGGGCCGAAGGCCCCCGCATGGTGAGCGAGGGAGCCATGGTTACCGGCCGACGTCGAGAGGTTCTTCGACGCCGCGCCGGATCCCGTCGACGATCGCCGCGGCGATAGCCGGCGATCGACGCGAGATGGCCGCCGCCGCCTCGTGCCGCTCGGGAGAGAACAACTCGACGACGACCGCGGCCATGCGCGTCTCGCGCAGGATCCGATAGGCGCGGCCGACCGGTTCGTCGACCGTCTCGACGACCCGACCGAGCGCTGAGGTGAGCCGGACTGCAATCGCGTAGCCGGCCTCGGAACGGAACTGCTGGGTTGCGAAGTACGCGCACCGGACACCCGGCTCGCCCGATCCGAGACTGAGGCAGACATCGGCGCCGAACCGGTTGGCCTCGCCCGCGAGGAGTCCGGGGTCCTGGCCGGTCGCGTCGAGGGCCACGACCGCGCCGATCTCGCGTAAGCCGCGGGCCACGGCGTCTCCGAGCGCAGCGAGCCCGGGGTCCACGACGACGAAGAGCCCGCGCTCGTCGAGACGGCGCGAGTCCCGACGGAAGCGCTCACCTTCGCGCACGCTGGCGACGGAACCCGCAGCGAGCGCACCGAGGCGCGTGAGCGCGGCAACGGTCGCGGGACCGCACACGCCGTCGGTCGCGATGCCGGCGTCGCGCTGGAAGCGGCGGAGCGCGTTTTCGGTTTCGGGCCCGAGGATGCCGTCTTCGCGACCCGCGTCGAACCCGAGACCGTTCAATCGCTGCTGCATTGCCGCGACATCGTCACCGCGCAGCATCGGCTGACGGTGGTAGAGGAGACGGTCACCGAGGCCGAAGGAACTCTCGACCAGAGCGCCCCACGTGTCGGGCCCGCAAATCCCGTCGATGCGGAGGCCGCGGACTTCTTGGAACGAGCGGACCGACGCCTCGGTGTCGGGACCGAACTCGCCGTCGGCCTCCGCCGCGAGACCACTCAGGCGGAGGCGTTCCTGCAAGTCGCGGACCGCGTCGCCGCGGTCACCGAGGCGCAGCAGGGTGGGGCGCATGTGCGGCTATCCGATGATGTCGGAGAGCTCTTCCAGGAGTTGAGCCTTGCCCTTGGCCCCGACCAGGCGCTTGCGCACCTCGCCGTCGGCGAAGACCAGCAATGTCGGAATGCTCATCACGTCGAACCGGCGCGCGATGTTCGGGTTGTCGTCGACGTTGAGCTTCGCGATCGAGATGACCTCGCCGTGCTCAGCCGCGATCTCCTCGAGGACGGGCGCGATCATCTTGCACGGTCCGCACCACTCGGCCCAGAAGTCGACCAGGATCGGCAACTGCGCGGAACCGATCGACTCGTCGAACGTCGCGTCCGACAGCGTCTGAATACCTTCTGCCACTGGGCTATCCCTTCCTCAACTTCAATGAGTGGTCGCGCGGTCGCCCAACGCTTCCAAGTATCGCTCGGTGTCGATTGCGGCCATGCAGCCCGACCCGGCCGCGGTAATGGCTTGACGGTACACGTGATCTTGGACGTCACCCGACGCGAACACGCCCGGCACCGACGTGTTCGTGCCCGCGTGCGTGACGATGTAGCCGTCCTCGTCGAGTTCGAGCTGCCCGCGGAACAGCAACGTGTTCGGGTCGTGGCCGATCGCTACGAAAAAGCCTGTGACCGGGAGCGTGGTGACCGCAGTCGTCTCGGTGTCGCGCACGCGCAGCCCTTCGACCTTGTTCTCGCCGACGACGTCGTCGATCACGCTGTTCCAGAGGAACTCGATCTTCGGGTTGGCGAACGCTCGGTCCTGCATGATCTTCGACGCGCGCAGTTCCTTACGCCGGTGCACGACCGTCACCTTGTCCGCGAACTTCGTGAGGAAGTTGGCCTCTTCGAGGGCGGAGTCGCCGCCGCCGACGATCGCGATGTCATGGCCCCTGAAGAAGAAGCCGTCGCAGGTCGCGCACGTGGAGACGCCGTGACCGAGCAGCCGCTGTTCCGACGGAAGCCCGAGCATGCGCGCGGTGGCCCCGGTCGAGACGATGATCGAACGAGCCCGGTACTCGGTGTCGCCGACCCACACCCCGAACGGCGCGGCCGAGAAGTCGACGCGGTCGACGTCGACGGCGAGCAGGTCCGCACCGAAGCGCGCCGCCTGCTCGCGGAACTTCATCATGAGCTCGGGGCCCATGATTCCGTCGGGAAACCCGGGGTAATTCTCGACGTCGGTCGTGAGCATGAGTTGACCGCCCGCGGCGATGCCCTCGAGGACCAGTGGCTTCAGGTTCGCGCGCGCGGTGTACACCGCGGCAGTCAGGCCGGCCGGGCCCGAACCGATGATGATGACGTCTCGGGTATCCATCGGATTCCTCTCATGCCCCGCGCTTGGCCCACAAGAACCCGCCGGCGACCACGAAGATTCCCCCGAGCGTCAGCCAGGCGGCCCAGACCTCGCCCTGGTAGACCTCGACCAGTCCGCGGAACATCGCGACGAGCAACAGCACCGCGGCCGGAATGACGATCAGCGCGGCCAGTAGCCCGTAGACGACGACCTTGGTGACCGCTTTGACGGGATCGACCGTCTTCTCGCGCACGAGGGAGACGGCGTTCTCGATCGCGTCGGCGGCGTCGGTTGTCCAGTCGCTCATTGCCGGCCTCCCCGGAGCCATCCCAGGGCGGGCAGCGTAGCCTCGTCGTCGTCAGGGCTCCGGGGTGACGAACTGGTCGTCGAGGACCTCGCATTCGGACCCGATCACGAGCGCCTGGTAGCCGTCGGCCACGGCGAAGACCGCGACTTGCACGGAGTCGCCGGCGTAGATCGCCGGGCCCTGCATCACGGGAGGCGGCGTGAGGCCGAAGTCCTCGACGAGGACGGCGTAGCAACCGGCGTTGTACGAAAACCGGGTCGTCGGCGCGTCGAAGAGTTGTTCGCCGGTCGCGGGCAGCGACTGTGCCGCCAGCCCCCGGAGTTGGCCCGCGACCGCGGCCTGCAGCGCGTCCGGACTCGTGACGTCGCCGAAGTCGAGGAAGTACGAGTAGGGATCGGGCGCGCCGACGATCGCGCCCGCGGTTCCGCCGTCGGAGTCGAACGCCGCATCGTCTTCCGCGGCCTCGGCGCTGTCGTCGCCGCCGACGCTGTCGCCCTCACTGTCGTCGTCGCCCGACTCCTCGTCGGCGGAAGGCGCCTCGGCGGTCAGGGACGCGTCGTCGCCGTTGTCGTTGTCGCCGGCCACGACCGCGAGGGCACCGGCGCCGACGACGACCGCGGCGATCGTTGCCGCGATCCCGATGACGCGTCCCATCGAGCGGCGGGCGCGCCGGGTCGAGAGTTCGTCGCTCGCCGCCGGAGATTGCAGTGCGGTGCTCACGAGTCGCTCGCGGGTCGCTTCGTCGAGTTCGGGAACCGCGAGCGCGGTACGGGTGCCGGTGAGCGCGGCGCGCCGTTCGGCGACACCGGGCGTGGCGTCGAGCCGGGCCCGGGCGTCGGCGGGGGTCAGGCCGAGGTCGGTCGCGGCCGCGTCGAACTCGCCGTCGATCTCGGCGCTGAGCAGTTCGAGAACCTGGTCGGCCGGCAGGGGAGGGAGTTGGTCGTTCATGGTGTGCTCTGGGTTGGATGCTCGGGGGTGCCTTCCTGGTTCCCGATAAGTCCCGCGAGCGCGGCTCGGCCGCGCGCAATGCGCGATCGGACCGTTCCCGGCGGAATACCAAGGATTTGCCCAATTTCGGCGTAATCGAGGTCGGCGAGGTCGCGCAGCGCGACCGCGGCGCGGTAGTCGGGCGAGAGGCGCGCGAGTCCGGCATCGACATCGAGGCGGCTCGCGACGATGTCGTCGGGCCCGGCGCTCGCGTGCGCGGCTTCGGGCATCTCCTCCATTGTCACCGGCCGCCGTGATCGCCGGCGGGCTTCGTCGAGGGCCGCGTTCGTGGCGACGCGATAGCACCACGTCGTGAACTGGGCGCGGCCGTCGAACTTCGCGATGCCGCGCGTGACGGCAATGAGTGCTTCCTGGGTCGCGTCGAGCGCGTCGTGATCGTTGGCGAGAATGCGGCGACAGATCGCGTGGATCCGATCGGTGTGACGGTAGAGCAGTGCCTCCAGCGCGCGCCGATCGCCCGCCGCGGCCGCCGCGGCAAGTTCGGAATCAGGCCGCTCGTCGCGTACGCCCACTGCACGCAAACGCTATCGGCGTCAGCGGCTCCCGGCGGTTCAGGCGGTTCAGGCGCTGTCGATCCAGCCCACGCCGATCACGCGGGGGCCGAGATGGACGCCGACGACCGGGCCGATGAGCCCCACGACGACCTCGGTGTCTCGGGTCGCGGGTTCGATCATCGCCATGAACTCGTCGAGGTCAGGCGCTCCCGAGTGCAACACGCTGAGCATCTCGCTCCGGGCCGGGACCTTCTCGGCGAGAAATTTCAAGGCCTTCGACCGAGTGCGGACCTTGGCCCCCTGCTCGACCATGCCGTCGATCACCTCGATCACGGGTTTGATCGACAGCACCGAACCGAGCATGGCCTGCGCACCGCCGATCCGGCCGCCCTTGCGCAGATATTCGAGCGTGTCGAGGGTCGCGAACACGTGCTGGCGGTCGCGCCGCGACTCGAGTTCGGCGACGATCGTGGCGAGGTCGGCGCCGTCGTTGGCGCGCCGGGCCGCGTGCATCGCGAGGTTGCCGATGCCCATCGACGCGTTCTTGGAGTCGATGATCGCGATCGGGCATACGCCGTCGATGGCTTTGGCCGCGACCTGCGCCGACTGGATGGTGGCCGACATCCTCGACGAGAGGTTCACGCACACGATGCCGTCGGCACCGCCGTCGGCGAGGCGGCGGAACACCTCCTCGAACGCCCCGACCGAGGGGGCCGACGTCTCGGGTAGCGCGGTCGCCGTCGCGAGCTTGGTCCAGAAGTCTTCGGTGCTCAGGGTGACCCGGTCGACGTACTCCTCTTCACCGAAGCGGATCGTCAGCGAGACGATCTCGATCTCCAACTCGTCGCAGACGGGCTGCGGCAGGTCACATGCGCTGTCGGTGACGACACGGATTGCCATTGATTCCCTCCTGGGGGGCGGCGGGTGTTGGACTCCGCTCCAAGCCCATCGTTACACGTCTGGGCGAGACATGCCCCGGTCGCGCAGCAGCCGGACGAGGGCCGCGACTTCGTGCGTGCGCATCACCGTCAGCGCGCCCAGGTACACGGCAGCGCCCGCGACACCTGCAAGCAGTACGGCAGCCAGTGCACGGCCGGCCGTGTCGTCGCCGATCGCGCCCGCGATGGGTACCGCAACCGCGGCGAGCGCGACGGCGCCGACAGCGGCCTTCGCGAGCGTCGCCCCCAACGGTGGTGCGAAGATGTCGCCGACCTGGCGGCGTAGCACGATCAACGCGATGGCGGCCGCGAGCAGGTACGCCGCGGCGTACGCGAGCGCGAGGCCCTGCACTCCGAGGGCGCCGAAGAGCGCGAGCGCGAGCACGATGTTGGCGGTGTTCTCGACCACGTTGATCAAGAACGGCGTGCGGGTGTCCTGGCGGGCGTAGAAGCCGCGCAGTGTGTAGAGGTATACGGAGAACGGTACGAGTCCGATCGCGAGGAGTTGCAACACGTCGGCGGTGAGCGCGGCGTCCGAAGCAGTGAAGCCGCCGCCGGGGCGGACGAGAATCGCCACCGCGGGCTGCGCGAGCGCGATCACCGCGACGGCGGCGGGCACGACCACCACGATGAGATATCGCAGTCCGAGCGAGAAGTCGCGCCGGAGCCCCACGTCGTCGCCCGCGGTTGCGTCGCGCGCGAGTTCCGGCGTGATCGTGGTCATGATCGATACCGCCAGCAACCCGTGCGGAAGCTGGAAGAAGATGAACGCGTACTGGTACGCCGAGACCGAACCGGCGTCGCCGGACTTCGCGAGCAACAACACGACGAGCAGCGCGACCTGGTTGGCGATCACATAGCCAACGGTCCACTTCGACAGGCGCAGCATGCGCCGCACCGACTCGTGGCGCCACTCGAACACCGGCTTCAGGCGTTCTCCCGCGTTGTACAGCGCGGGCAGGAGTGCCAGTGCCATCGCGGCGACGCCTGCGGTCGTTCCTATGCCGAGCAGCACGAGCAGGCCGGTGTCGCCCTGGATGCGGTCGACGTTGGTCCAGCCGCGCTGCGGCCCGGTGGCGGCCCGGGTGAAGGCGAGCAGTACGCACACGACGACGACGTTGTTCAGGACGGGCGCGTACGCGGCGGCAACGAAGCGCCGACGGGCGTTGAGCATGGCGGTTGCGAGCGCGGCGATGCCGTAGAAGCAGATCTGCGGCATGAAGCAGCGGATCAGGAATGTCATGACCTCGATCTGGTCCGCGCGCTGCGCTCCGGAAACGTCGAGTGTGTAGAGGCGGGCGATGGCGGGCGCGGCCAGGATCGCGACGACGGTCAGACCGACGAGTGCACAGGTCGTGGTGGTGAACACGGCCGAAGTCGCACGCGTGTCGCGCCGCTCGAGGTGTTCGACGAACAACGGCACTAATGTCGCAGTGAGCACGCCACCGAGGAACAACTCGTACACGATGTTGGGTGTCGTGTTGGCGAGGTTGTACGTGTCGGCGAGCGTCGCCTGCCCGACTGCGTACGCGAGCACGAAGACGCGCGCGAGCCCGGTGAGGCGCGACAGCAGTGTTCCGACCGCAACGGTCGCACTCGCCCGGACCAGCCGCCCGGCGTCCGAGTCGAGTTGAGGTGAGCTCACACGGTCTCGATCGCGGCCCGTGCCCGTCGGGACCGGCGGAAGTGGTTCCCCCACCAGAGCGCCAGGAAGAGGAGCGCGCCGACAGTGAGGGCTGCGCCCACCCCGCTGAAGACGGCGGACCGGACGGTGACCCTCGTCGGCGCGCCGATGGGCAGGAGCCCGTCCTCGGTCGTCAGCGTCACGGTCATCGTGAACGTGCCCGACGTGCGGGCTTCGACCGCGAAGCGCTCGACGCTGTTGCCTTCGGGGAGGTCGAGGACGAACTCGTCGCCGTCGGGGAACAGCAACTTCGTGCTGTCGAGATGTACGCGCACGCGCACCGGCTGGCCCGTGTCGTTCCGGAAGCTCAGCGGTACGTCGGCCTTGCGCGACGTCAGCGTCACCCGTTTGCGCGTCGTCGTGACGCCGGCGTTCAGTTGCTGTACGCCCGCGTCGATCACGGCGAGCTGTTCGGCCGCCCTCTCGGATGACTGGGCCGTGCTCAGGGCCAGGAGCAGCGCGCGCTCGCCCTCGGCGATCACCGGGCTCGTCGGGTCGATGCTCGACTCCAACGACGCGAGTGCCGACTTGGCCTCGACGTAGTCGGTGCCAGTGACCGGGAAGCCGCCCGGTTCGGTCGCGGTGAGCTCGCGTGCGACGGGTCGGTCGTCGCCCGCCTCGTTGGGGACCTGATCGAAGAAGTCGTCGAGGGTTACCGGTGCGAACAGTGGGTGCGATCGCATCGCGGTCACGAGTGCCGAATAGACGTCCACTTCAACTTGCTCCGGGGGCGCGATGACGACGCCGCGCACCGCGTCGGTGTCTTCGAACGCGACGACGGAAAGCGCCGTCAACGCTCGCTGGACGCGCAACGCGGGCGGATCACTTCCTGCGAGCATGCTCTCGACGAGCGTCGTGGTCACGGCGGCGCGGATCTCGCCGTCGCCCGCGTTGAGCACGAATGTCTGCAGCGAGGGGGTTTCGGTAGGCGTGAGTTGGTCTTCGCGTACGACGACGCGGTCGACGAGCAGTCGTCGGAGTCGCGCCAGTACCGGGCCGTCGACGGGGTCGACGAACGCGGTCCGCGGCTCGGGCCGTACGCCCGCCTTCTGTTCGAGCGTGTCGGAACCCACGACGATCTGATTGGGCAATTCGTCGCCGAGGCCGGCGGCTTCGAGCGCGGTCAAGTCGATCGGTGCGTAAGGCGTGGGGAGCACTTGTGTCGTCGGTCGAGCCGCGGCCGTGGTGACGCGGCCGAGCGCGGGCGCGACCGTCGGGTCGGTCTCGGCGAGCACGCTCCACGCTTCGATTGTCTCCGGCCCGGCCGCGAGGCTCATGGGCATTGCTCCGGCCGACGCCAGCACCGAAGAGATGCCGTCGAGGCGCCCGCCGGTCGCGAACTCGGGGGCGACGTCTGGGTAGCCCGCGCCGTCGACACCGCGCGCGGGCGCGGCCACCGTCGACCACGTCCACGCGACGCGCAACGGCGCGGCGACGGTTTCTGCGGCCGGGTCGGCGGCGACGACGAGCCACGTGACAAACGACGTCAGCGTGTCGCCACTCTCGAGCGCGACTTCGAGCGGGTAGACGCCGGGCCGCGACGCGGCGACGGTGGGCTCGACCGGCGAGTCACCGACACCGAACGTCACCGAGACCGACCCGGTGACGTCGCGCGGCAATGTGGCGAGGGGCAGGCGGCGGGTTGTGAGGCGGCCTGAGAGCCGCTCACCCGAGATCGAACGCTCGAACGCCTCGGTCGTCGTCACCCGGCTGTAGAGGCGTAAGCGCACCACGACCTCCTCGCCCACCGGCAACTGGTCGGCCGGGATGTCGAGGAGCATCGTGACCGACCCGCCCGCACTGACGTACGCCGGTTGCGACACGAGTGCGAGCCGGGGGTCGGCGGCCGATGCCGGCTGCGGCGCAACCGTCGCCAGCGCGAGCGCGGCGAGCGCGGCCGCGAGGACGACGCGCACGGTGTTCCTCACAGGGTCCGTCCGAGGACGCACAGGCCGACGGGAAGTGGTGTGAACCCGGCCGTCTCGTACAGCGCCCGGGCGCGGTCGTTCTCGTCCTGCGTGTTGACGTACGCGCGGCGGGCGCCGTGAGCGCGCAGCCAGTTCAAGCCGTCGTTCAGCAGTGTTCGCCCGAGTCCGGCGCGCTGTGCGTCAGGTCGCACCGCGAGCCGTTGCACGTAGCCGTCGGTTGCCGCCCGCCCGACGAGGATGAAGCCGTCGAGGCCGTCCTTGCTCACGCGCGTGTGCGAGCTGGGCGTCGCGCGCGCCGCGTCGCGAAACGCTCGGTCGTCGAGGCGCCAGAACTCGTCGAACGCGGCGGCGTCGACCTGGAGGATCGCGTCGCGTTCGTCGCGCCGGGCGCGGCGGGTGCGGTTCGACATCGGGGGCAGTTCCCGGAGTTCGTGGACGAGGACCCGCAGCCGGCCCTTGACCGCGAATCCGGCGTCGACGAACGCCGTGCTGGCGGCCGGCGCGAGCGCGTTGGTGACTACCTCTTGGTACCCGTCAGCACGCATCCGGTCGAGGAGTCGCTCGAGGACAGCGGGCGCGATCAGTCCGCGACCCCGCAACGCGAGCGAAGCGATGTCGGAGCGTCCGTGCCACGCTGCGATCCGGACGACGCCGCCGCGCACGCGGTACGACTGCGTCTTCACTGGCTCAAAACCTAGCGGCCCGACCGACGTCCGAGGGGGCGTGGGTAGCCTTCTCTCGTGCTCCTGTTGGCCGCGGATCCTCGCTTTTCGGCCCACGACCCGGGGCCCGGGCACCCGGAACGACCGGCCCGGCTCCAGGCCGTCCTCGAAGGAATCGATGCCGGCCTGCCCCCCGATGCGGTGCACCGCCTGGAACCGCGGCGCGCGACCCGGGCCGAGATCGAACGGGTGCACGCGGGCGAGTACCTCGACCGACTCGAGCGCTTCTGCGAACTCGGTGGCGGTCCCCTCGATCCCGACACGTCCGTCTCGCCCGCATCGTGGGACGCCGCCCTCCTGGGCGCCGGGTCGGGGCTGGCCGCGGTCGAGGCCCTCGAGGCCGGCACCGGTGACGCCGCCTTCTGCGCCGTGCGCCCGCCGGGTCACCACGCCGTGGCCGCGCGCGCGATGGGGTTCTGCCTGATCAACAACGTGGCCGTCACCGCCTCCCACCTGCGGGAACGGGGCGACCGAGTGCTCATCCTCGACTGGGATGCCCATCACGGCAACGGCACGCAGGACATGTTCTTCTCCGACCCCGACGTGATGTACGTGTCGATGCACGAGTCACCGCTGTATCCCGGGACCGGGCGCATCGACGAGGTGGGTTCGGGGCCCGGCACCGGCACCACGGTGAACTTCCCGTTGCCCGCGGGCGCCACCGGCGACGTGTACCGCGCCGCCATCGACGTCGTCGTCGTGCCGCTCGCCGCGGCATTTCGTCCGGATTGGGTGCTCGTCTCGGCCGGGTACGACGCCCACCGTGCCGACCCGCTGACCGGCCTTGGGCTCTCGGCGGGCGATTACGCGGACCTGACCCGGGCCGTCATGGAGCTCGGGCCGCGCCGGCGGACCGTGTGTTTCCTCGAAGGCGGCTACGACCTCGACGCCCTGCGCGATTCCGTGGCCGCGACGGTTTCGACCCTCCTGGGCGATCCTCGGCGCCCGGAACCCTCTACGGCCCACGGACCGGGTGGTCACATCGTCCTAGCCGCCCGCGATCTTCACCCAGACGCTGCCAGTTCCTGAGAATCCGGTAATGGTCCCGCCGGGTTTCGGCTCAGGACCCAGCGCGCCCGTGCCGATCAAGACAGGCGGTAAGGGAGGTACTCGCCGGTGTTGGATCTGGATCAACTGCTTCGATTCGCTGTCGAGCGCGGAGCCTCTGACGTCCACATCAAGGTGGGCTCACCCCCGTTCATCCGGATCGACGGCCGGCTGGAACGCACGAGCCACTCGAGTGTCTCGCCCGTCGAGACCGAGCGCATCGCCTTCGCGATCATGCCGAAGCAGCGCGCCGAGGAATTCATCGGTTCGAGCGAAGCCGACTTCGCGTACTCCGTCTCGGGCCTCGGCCGCTTCCGCGTGAACGTGTTGCGCCAGCGCGGCTCGGTCGGCCTCGTCCTGCGCCGCGTGCAGAGCGACATCCCGTCGTTCGAGGAGTTGGGCCTCCCGCCCGTCGTGCAGCGCCTCGCCGAGAACCCGCGCGGTCTCGTGCTCGTCACCGGCCCGACCGGTTCGGGCAAGACGACGACCCTCGCGTCGATGATCGACTACATCAACGAGGCGATGAGCCGGCACATCGTGACGATCGAAGATCCGATCGAAGTACTGCACTCCGACAAGAACTCGATCGTGAACCAACGCGAAGTCGGGACCGACACGCAGGACTTCTACGCAGCGTTGAAGCGGGTCTTGCGCCAGGACCCCGACGTGATCCTCGTCGGTGAAATGCGCGACCCCGACACCGTGCGCACGGCGCTCGCGGCGGCGGAAACGGGTCACCTCGTGTTCTCGACGCTGCACACGATCAGCGCCACCGACTCGATCAACCGGATCATCGACTTCTTCCCGCCGCATGAGCAGCGCCAGACCCGTATGTCACTGGCCGCGTCGTTGCGGGGCATCGTGAGCCAGAGGCTCGTCGAAAAGCGCGGCGGTGGACGGGTGCCCGCGGTCGAAGTGCTGGTCTCCACGGGCCGCGTGTTCGACCGCATCGTCAACGCCGAAGAGACCCACGAGATCGAGGCGATCATCCGCGAGGGCGAGTACTACGGCATGCAGACGTTCGACCAGAGCCTGCTCGAGTTGTACAAGAACGGCACCATCGAGTTGCGCGAAGCCCTCGCCACGTCGACCAGCCCCCACGACCTGCGGCTCATGATCGAGCAGCACACGATGGAGCAGGCCAGCGTCGGCGGCGCCGGCTAAGCGGGTACCACCGGAGCCGGGGCGGTCGGCGCGACTGGCGGTTCGATTTCGCCCTCGGGGCGCGGCTGGTTGAGCAGTTCGACGAGACCGCCGACCGTGCCGAACAGCCCGCCCATCTCGGCCGGCAGGAAGATCTTCGTGGCCCGGCCGTCTGCGACCGCGCGCAGCGCTTCGAGGTACTTGATCGCGATCAAATCGGGCGACGGGTTCCCGTCGTGGATCGCGTCGTAGACGTTGCGGATCGCCTGCGCCTCACCTTCGGCCACGGCGATCTGACGGGTCCGCTCGGCCTGGGCGATGCGCTCGATCGCCCGGCCCTGGCCTTCGGCTTCGAGAATCTGCTTCTGGCTGATGCCCTCGGCTTCGAGAATGGCCGCCTGCTTGTCGCCCTCGGCGCGGGTGATCGCGGCCTCGCGCACACCTTGGGCTTCGGTGACGACTGCGCGCCGGGTGCGCTCGGCTGCATCTGCTGGTGCATCGAGTGGACGATGTCCGGCGGGGGATCGATGCGCTGGATCTCGACCCGCACGACGCGCGTGCCCCACTTGTCGGTCGCGTCGTCGAGGATCTCGCGCAGCTTGGCGTTGATCGTGTCGCGCGACGTGAGCGCGTCGTCGAGTTGGATATCGCCGACCACGTTGCGCAGGTTGGTCTGCGCGAGTTTGGTGATGGCGAGTTGGAAGTTGGAGATGTTGTACGCGAGCCGTTGCGGGTCGGTGGCCTCGTAGTAGATGACGGCGTCGACCGAGACGACGACATTGTCGGAGGTGATGACCTCTTGCGGCGGGACGTCGACGACCTGCTCGCGCATGTCGATGAGCAGAATCCGGTCGACGAACGGGAAGATCAGCCGCAGTCCGGGGTCGACGGTGGCGTGGTACTTCCCGAGCCGTTCGACGAGCCCGCGCTGGTACGGCCGCACGATGCGAATGCTCTTGGCAACGATGACGAACAGGACGAGGGCGAAGACGATGAGGACTCCGACTGCGGCTTCCATACGGCTACTCCTCGTGTGGTTTCACGATGAGGCGGGTTCCGTCGACGCGCAGGACGTCGACTGTCGTGCCCGCGACGATCTCGCTGCCGTCGGCGCTCTCGGCCCGCCATTCCTCACGTTCCACGCGGACCAACCCGGTCTCGTGGGGCGCGCCCGGAATCGTGCCGAGTACGACGCCGCGCTGGCCCGCCCATCGGGTCGCGCCGACCGGACCCTGCTCGCCGCCGCTCATCCGCCGGCCGACCGGCACGAGGATGAGCAACGACAGCACGCTGGTCAAAATGAATGCGACCCATTCCCAGGCGACGTCGACGCCCAGGAACGCAAGCACGCATGCAACCGCGGCGCCGATCGCGAACGAGAGCATGAAGAAGGCGCCCGGAGTCACCAACTCGCCGACAGCGAGAAACGCCGCGGCGCCCAGCCAGATCCAACGCCACCCGTCGGGATCGTCCATCTGGCGAATACCGTACCGCCGCGGAGGGCCGCGACCGCGAGAATACGAACATGACCCCGCCCGTACCGCCGCGCCTCTCGCGCTTTTTGGAGCCTGGGTCACCGACCCAGGAGTTGGCGGCGCGCCTCCGGGAGGGCGGATACCGCAGCTACCTCGTCGGCGGGAGCGTGCGCGACGCGTTCCTCGACCGGGTCGCCCGCGACCCCGACGTCGACATCGCCACCGACGCGCGTCCTGACGCCGTCAAGCGGGCCGTCAAGGGCTGGGCCGACGCGGTGTGGAACCAGGGCGAGCGGTTCGGCACCATCGGGTGCGAGAAGCACGACGAGCGGTTCGAGATCACGACGTTTCGTGCCGACGTCTACCGCCCCGACAGCCGCAAGCCCGAGGTGACGTTCTCCGACGCGGTCGAAACCGACCTCTCGCGCCGCGACTTCACGGTCAATGCGATCGCGATGGCGCTCGACGAACCCGAGATCGTCGACCCGTTCGGCGGCCTCGCCGACCTCGCGGCGCGTCGGCTGCGCACGCCGCTCGCGCCCGAGGTGTCGTTCGAGGACGACCCGCTGCGCATGCTGCGCGCGGCCCGCTTCGCCGCGCAGCTCGGGTTCGAACCTGACGCCGACGTCGTCGCCGCGATGGAAGCGATGCGGGAACGGCTCCAGATCATCAGCGCGGAACGGATCCGCGACGAGCTGTCGAAGATGCTCTTGGCCGACGACCCGTCGGCCGGTCTGTGGTTGATCTCGCGCACGGGTCTCTCCGACGAGTTCCTGCCCGAACTCAACGCGATGAAGCTCGAACAGGACCCGATCCACCGGCACAAAGACGTGCTCGCCCACACGATCGCCGTCGTCGCGAAGACGGGCGCGGAGCTGAAGGTGCGCCTCGGTGCGTTGCTGCATGACATCGCCAAGCCGCGCACGCGCAAGATCGGTGCCGACGGCGTCAGCTTCTACTTCCACGACGTGGTCGGCGCCCGGATGGCCAAGGAACGTCTGCTCGCGCTGCGGTACCCGAACGAGGTGGTCGATGACGTGACCGAACTCGTGCGGCTCCACCTGCGGTTCCACACCTACAGCCAGGGCTGGACCGACAGCGCCGTGCGCCGGTACGTGCGCGACGCGGGCCACCTGCTGAACGAGCTCAACGAGCTGACCCGCTCCGACTGCACGACGCGCGACGAACGCAAGGCCGCCGCCCTCGGCCGCCGAATGGACCAGCTCGAAGCGCGCATCGCGGAGCTCTCGGCGAAGGAAGAACTGTCGAAGATCCGCCCGTCGCTCGACGGCCGCGAAGTGATGGAACATCTCGGCATCGAACCCGGACCGCTCGTCGGCGACGCCATGAAGTACCTACTCGAGCTCCGCCTCGACGAAGGCCCGTTGGAAAAGGACGAGGCGTACGAGCGCCTCGACGCGTGGGCCGCCGAGCGCGACGTGCAATAACGGTTAGAGGCCTTCTTTGCGGGCGCGCCAGATGATCGTCGTCGGGAACGACGGTCCCGGGTCCGACGATCGAACGGGTTCGGGCTCGAGGAGCACGTCGACGCGATAGCCGGCGCGATGGAGTGCGGCGAACACGTCGGCAATCGAGCGCGGCCACAGCGACATGTCTTCGCCGTCGCGCACGACTTTCATCGGGCCCGGTTCGTTGTACGACCGGCGCACTTCGAGGCGGCCGAGGGGGAGCCCTCCGGGCGCGGCGTCTTCGCGACCGACCGCGAGGGCCGCCGGGTGGTCGTACGAGAACAGGAACGCTGCGCCGGGGCGAAGGACCCGGTGGACCTGGCGGAAGAGCCGGTCGATGTCCTCGATCTCGACGAGGAGCCCGGCCCCGAAGGCGAGGTCGATCGAGTCGGCCCGGAGGAAGGCGAGGTCGGCGGCATCGCTGCGGTGCCACTCGACCCGCTGCTCGAGCGACTCGGCCAGGCGCCGCCCGACGGCGAGCTGGGCGATCGACTGATCGAGCGCAATGACGTGCGCGCCGAGGCGGGCAAACGCGATTGCGTTCTCCCCGCTCCCGCAGCCGAGGTCGAGCACACGCTTCCCGTTGAGGTCGCCGACGAGCCGCAGCTCGGCGTCGGTCGGGACATCCGGTCCGTACTGGACGGCCTCGTTCGCGGCTGATGTCGCCCGCCGCGCGCCGACGCGATCCCACGCCTCCGTGTTGGTCATGCCCCGATTCTGGCGCGGATTAGACGCCTTCGGCGAAGGCTTCCACCATTCGGTGCGCCTCGTCGTCGTGGAACTGCACCAGTGGCGACTTCATGAAGTACGCCGACGGGCCTGCCAGAGGGCCGCCGATGCCACGGTCGAGTGCGAGCTTGCAGCACCGCACCGCGTCGATGATGACGCCGGCCGAGTTGGGCGAATCCCACACTTCGAGCTTCAACTCGATGTTCAGGGGCACGTCTCCGAAGTTGCGGCCTTCGAGGCGGATGTACGCCCACTTCCGGTCGTTGAGCCACGGCACGTGGTCCGACGGGCCGATGTGCACGCTCTCCGAGGAGATGCCCTGGTCGATCTGGCTGGTGACCGACTGGGTCTTCGACACCTTCTTGGACAGCAGACGCTCGCGCTCGAGCATGTTCTTGAAGTCCATGTTGCCGCCGAAGTTCAACTGGTACGTGTTGTCGATCGCGAGGCCGCGGTCTTCGAACAGGCGGGCGAGCAGGCGGTGCGTGATGGTGGCGCCGACCTGGCTCTTGATGTCGTCGCCGACGATCGGCACGCCGGCGTCTTCGAACTTCTTCGCCCACTCGGGGTCACTCGCAATGAACACGGGGATCGCGTTCACGAAGCCGACGCCCGAGTCGAGGCATGCCTGCGCGTAGTAACGCTGCGCGTCTTCGGAACCAACGGGGAGATAGCTCACGAGCACGTCGGCCTTCGCGTCGCGCAGGGCCTGCGCGACGTCGACCGGCTCGGCCGGGCTCTCCTCGACGACCTCGCGGTAGAACTTGCCGAGACCGTCGAAGGTCGGGCCGCGCTGCACGAGCAGGTTGAGGTCGGGGACGTCGGCGAACTTGATCGTGTTGTTGATGCTCGAGAAGATCGCCTTGCCGAGGTCGAGGCCCACCTTGTCGGCGTCGACGTCGAACGCGGCGACGAACTCGACGTCACCTACGTGGTAGCCGCCGAGTTCGACGTGCATCAGCCCGGGCACACGCTCGTTCGGGTCGGCGTTTCTGTAGAACTCGACGCCCTGCACCAGGCTGCTCGCGCAGTTGCCGATGCCGGCGATCGCAACCCGAACCTTCTTGCGGTTTTCGCCATTATTCATTGGCGCGCTCATGCTGATGCTGCTCCTTCCTCAGTGCGGTCGGCGAGTGCGCGTTCTTCCGCGATCAACTCGTCGATCCACTTGAGATCGTGTCGGGTGGTCTGGGCCCGGTGCTCGAGGAGCGACCGGGTGTAGCGATCAAGGGTGCGACTCGGCGTGGTGCGCCGGACCGGTGCGAGTCGCTGGGTGAGCTGGGTGCGGCGGCGTTCGAGGAAGACGAGCCGTTCGGGGCCGGTCAGGTGGCGGCAGAACGACAACCGCAACGCAAAGGACCGTTCGTCGTCGGCTTCGGGTGCGGTCAGTAGCTCGATGAACAGCTCCCGGCCGGCTTCGGTGAGGCGGTAGGCCTTGCGGGTGCGCCGGGTCGAGCGGGGCCGGCGCCGCAGCGCGGCCGCGAGGTCCCCTTTGACCGAGCCGGTCGCCACGATCGGGGCGGCGGGCCCGTCGTCGTCCTCGGAGACCGTCTCGGCGATCGCACCGGAGCGCTCCAGTCGGCGCAGGGCCGGGTAGAGCGAACCGAACGAAATCCCCCAAAGGGGGCCAAGTGTCTCGGACAAGCGCTTCTTCAGCTCATAGCCGTGGAGGGGCTGCTCGATCAGCAATCCCAACACCGCGAGCTCCAACATGCCGACACGATATATCGAAACGATATATCGTGCAACTCATTCGTTCACCGGCCGTCCACCCGCCGGCCAGGGGCCGAGGGGCGGACGACGAGGGGTCGTCGCGCACCTACACTCGCCGACGTGCGGACGCAGCGGAGTCCTGGCCGCCGAAGGCCCCTCGGACGGGAGCGAAGGGAGCCATAGTGGATGTGCATCCGGTGACGGACTACGCGCTCGCCCGGAGGGCCGTCCTGCGCGACTTCCGCCGGGGCACGCTGACCCGGCTCGACGTCTGCGACGCCCCACCCCGAGCTCCGCCGGGCCGCCGAGCACGTCGGGACGCCGATCGACGACGAGTGCCCGGTGTGCAGCGCGCAGGAACTGCGGCTCGTCACCTACGTATACGGCGAGAAGCTGAAACAGGCCAACGGCCGCTGCATCACGAGCGACGGCGAACTCGAGAAACTCGGTAAGACCCACGACGAGTTCGCCTGTTACGACGTCGAGGTGTGCCCCGACTGCGGCTGGAACCACCTCCGCCGCCAGTCACTCCACGGCCGGAACCATACGGAATAGCCCGCGTCGCACGATGCGGCGACCGGAGCGACGGAGGAGCGCAGGGAGCTCGCCGGAGTGGCGACGGCTCGACCGCGGCGCAGCCGCCAATCAGTCGGAGTCCGACCCAGCAGGATCGTCTTCTTCGCCCTCGTCGGTGTCGGTGGGTTCGCAGGGGTACTGCGACACGCACGACACGCACCACAACTCCGGGTCGGGCACCACGGTGACCGACGCGGGGGTGTCCCACTTCTCGGGCACGACGTAGACCCGCCGCACGAGGACCAGCTCTTCGTCGGGCATACCGCAGTTCTCGCAGACCCGTTCTGTCACTGGTGTTGCTCCTGACACAGTCCCGGCCGGGCTCTGACGAATCATGCCCCGGTTGGGTACTCTGATGTCACTGCCGGGAGCCGTGTGTGCCCTGGACGGTGGAGGTGCGGAGATGGCTGCTGCTTCTCAGGCGCGAATGACCGCGCCTTCCGTGCTCGCCCGCAAAGGCGGCGATGCCCCGTTGGTCATGGTGACCGCGTACGACGCTCCGTCGGCGCGTGTCGTCGACGCCGCGGGTGCAGACATGATTCTCGTCGGCGACTCGGTCGCGATGGTCGTGCTCGGCTACGACGACACGTTGCAGGTGACGACCGACGACATGGCGCATCACGTCGCGGCGGTGGCGCGCACGCGGCCCCGCCCGCTCGTCGTCGCCGACCTGCCGTGGATGAGTTACCACGTCACGCGCGACGAGACTGTCCGTAACGCGTCGCAGTTGATTCGCGCCGGTGCCGGCGCAGTGAAACTCGAAGGCGGTCGCAAGCGCGTCGCCGCGATCGCCGCGATCCTCGACACCGAGATTCCCGTGATGGGCCACATCGGGCTCACGCCGCAGTCGATCCACACGCTCGGCGGGTTCAAGGTGCAGGGCAAGCAACTCGACAGTGCACGCGCGCTCGTCGACGACGCGGTCGCACTCGCCGAGGCGGGCGTGTTCGCGATCGTGCTCGAGTGCGTGCCCGACGGCGTGGCGCGGATGATCACCGACAGTGTTGCGGTACCGACCATTGGTATCGGCGCCGGCCGCCACTGCGACGGTCAGGTGCTGGTGTGGCACGACTTGTTGGGCTTCGCAGCCCCGGGCCACAAGCTCCCGAAGTTCGTGCGGCGGTACGCCGAGATGGAAGCCGAAGCGACGGATGCCGTGACCCAGTTCTGCGCCGACGTACGCTCCGGCGCGTTCCCGTCGAGTGCGGAGACGTATCACATGACCGACCAGATGGCCGACGGACTCGGCCTCTACGGTGCCTCTGCTCCCCAGCCGGAGCACGCCTGAGTGTCACGACTCGGGCTGGCGTTCGCGCTCGTCGTCGTGGTGCTGCTCGGTACCGCGTTCTTCGGTTACATGCTCCGGGAGTCGCTCGACGACGACGGGGACGCTGCGCGCGCCGTCGCGGGCACGTCGCTCGCCGACGCACTCGCCACCTCGACCGAAGCGTTCCCGCCGTTCGACGGATTCACCGAGTCATACGTCGCGCTCGACGACCGCTGCCTGCGTGTCGTCATCGCCGACGAGGTCGACGAACGCGTGCAGGGACTGCGCGGCGTGTCGGACCTCGAGAACTACGACGGCATGCTCTTCGTGTTCGGGGAGGACAGCAGTTCGTCGTTCACCATGGCGGACACACTGATCTCGCTCGACATCGGCTGGTACGACGCGAACGGTGACCCCGTCGACCGCACGGTGATGCAACCGTGCCCCGCAAACGAGATCGACTGCCCCTCGTATATGGCGCGCGGCCGCTACCGGTACGCGCTCGAAACCGAAGCGGGGAGCGGCGGAGCCGGTTCCGTCGGCGCCTGCCCGAGTTAGCGAGCCGGTCGACCGACCGCTGTAGCGTCGGCCCGCATGGACGCAGCCGCGCTGCTCAAGGCCTTCGCCGAACTCGCGCCGGCCGGAGTCCGCGTGCGGTACGACGTGACGGACTCAAACGAGCCGTTCGTCTGGCTCGGGTCCCGGATGGTCGCGACGGCACAGCCGGAGCTTGCGTGGGGTGGCGCCTCCTGGGCACAGACCGCGGCGACGCGCCTGAGCGAATCGCCTCCGTCCATTCCGAATTCGAGCGCGGTGAAGCGGCTCCGAGCGCTGGACGCGCTCCACTTCAACGAACGCCTGCTGCGCGAGGGCTGGGTGTTCGTCTGCGGAACGAGCGAGATCGACGGGAAGCAGCAGAGCGTGTGCCTGCCGCTGATCAGTCGTCCGGTTCGTATCAGTTCGAGCCTGCTGGGCACGTATCTGTTCCGGGCTGGTGACGACGAACTCATTCCGCTTGTGTCCGATCCGGCGGTCGCGGCCCGCCTCGAAGGCGAGATCGAGTTCGGTGGCGGTGCGATCACCCAGGACGACATCGACCCCCGCTTGCTCGCGCGCCTCACGCGCCTTCAACAATGGATCAAGGACGTGGCCGGCGCCGCGAACCTCGAGATCGGCGCGGTCCTCACGCCCGCTACCGACCCGACGGCGTTGCGTTCCGCGGCGGGACTGGTCGTCGTCGTGGGTAGCGGCCTGTACCTCGCCCGCGACGTGAGCGCGCCCGATCTCTCGGCCACGCTGCTCCACTGGGCCGGCCGCCGCGATCTCGACGGCACCGCGTTCGCGGCGATGTACGCCGACCAGCCCGCCGAACCCGGCGACGCCCCCGTCGCGACCGTGAGGTCGCCGATGCCCTTGAGTGAACGGCAGATGGAAGCGGTACAGCGGGCGCGGCGAGAACGGGTGACCGTGCTCTCGGGCGCACCCGGGAGCGGGAAGAGTCATACCGTCGTCGCGATCGCGCTCGATGCGATCGAACGCGGCGAGTGCGTCCTCGTCGCCGCGCAGTCGAATGCCGCGGTCGACGTCCTCGCCGACCTTCTCGACCGCCAGCCCGGCCCGACCCCGGTCCTGTTCGGCGACGCCGAACGGCGGGAGGTGCTGGCGTCGCGGCTCGCGATGAACGGCGCGCGGGTCGGTCGCGGTCGCCTGGAGGATCGCGATCGCATTGTCGCGAGTGCGCTCGCGCGAGTGGGCGCACTGGAGGCGGCGGTCGGGCGGGTACTCACAGTGGAGGCGCGCGCCGAGGACTGGGCCCGTTATGAGCCGTTGCTGCCGGGTCTGGCCGGTGACTTGCCCGGCCTCTTCGACGCCGACCAGGCCCTCGATCGATTACAACAGCTTGCCCTCACGGCGCGCGCCGATACGCGTGGCTGGTGGGCGCGCCGGCGCACCCGCAAGGCCCTGCGCCGGCTTCGTGGCGCCGCGCGAGCGCCGTCCGCGTCGCTCGAACAACTCGAGATTGCGTTGGCCGCGTCGACTTCGCGGCGGGCGGCCGCCGAACTCGCGGCCCACGGCGGTACGACGATCGGGAGCGCGTGGCAGGAGCTCTTTCGCGCCGACGCCGAACTCGCGCTTGCGCTGTCGGCGCGTCTGAGCGACCGCGCCGCCGCGGCCGAAACAGCCGCCGCCAGCCGCCGCCGGGCGGTCGTAGCGTTGGCTGCTGCGCTCCGCGCCGGACGCGGCCGACGCCGTGCCGCCCTCGAACAGATCGACGGGAGCGCGTTGGTCGAGGCGCTGCCGTTGTGGGTCGGCACGTTGCGCGACATCAACGACCTCCTGCCCACGACCCCCCAGCTGTTCGACCTCCTCCTGCTCGACGAGGCATCGCAGATCGACCAGATCCGCGCCGCGCCGGCATTGTTGCGGGCCACCCGCGTCGTCGTCGCCGGCGATCCGCACCAGTTGCGGCACGTGTCGTTCCTCTCCGACGCGGCCGTGACGCAGGCATTGGCGAACCACCGTGTCGCACAGTCGGGGGACCGCCTCGACATCCGGCGTATGAGCGCGTTCGACTGCGCGTGCGGCACCGCGCCCACGACGTGGCTCGACGAACACTTCCGGTCGGTACCGCACCTGATCGCGTTCTCGGCCGCGCGCTTCTACCGCACCGCGCTCAAGCTCATGACCCGCCGCCCGGATACCGAGTGTGTCGATGCGATCGATGTCGTGCGCGTCAACGGAACGGCCAACGATCGCGGCGTCGTGCTCGCCGAAGTGGAAGCGGCACTCAGACTGGTGGCCGAGTTCGCCGAGCAGGGTCTGGGGAGTATCGGCGTGATCACGCCGTTCCGGGCCCAGGCCGACGCGTTGGAGGACGCGTTGATCAGCGCGTTCTCGGTCGAAGACATCGAACGACTGGGGTTGCGGGCGGGAACCGTGCACTCGTTCCAGGGCGGCGAGCGCGACATCGTCATCGCTTCGCTAGCTCTCACCGACGCCGACACGCCCAACCGGCGCCAGTTCGTCAACGATCCGAACCTGTTCAACGTGATGATCACGAGGGCGCGGACGAAGATCGTCGTCGTCACGTCATTGCGCGAATCGGTGAACGACCTCGTGAGCGCGTACCTCGAGCACGCGGAACGTCCGCCTCCGCGGATGGCGTCTGCTGCCCCTGGCTCCGAGTGGGCGCGCGCGCTCGGAACCGAACTCGAACGGCTCGGAATCGAGGTGCGGGCCGGCTACGAGGTCGGTCACTGGACCGTGGACCTGTGCGTCGGAAGCGGTTCCCGCGCCGTCGCGGTGTTGTGTTCCGTACACCACGACGGCGCCCGAGCTCATATCGAACGCAACCGCGCGTTGAGTCGCGCCGGTTGGCACATTCGGGAAGCGTTCGCGAGCGTCACCGAGGGCGACGCACCCCGCGCCGCGATCGCCATCGCGGGCGAGTTGCGGGCGGCGCAGTAATCAGGTCAGCGCGTTGAGCTCGGCGACGAGGTTCGGGATCGCTCTATCGAGGATGCGCGCGTAGGCGAACGCGAAGTGGTCGTAGTCGAGCGCCGCCCCGAGCAGCTTCGCCGCCACGACCACGAGTGCCCCGACTCCAACCGCGTCACCCGAAACGTCGAAGGCATGAACGGCTTCAACGACACGCGCCAACAAGTGAGCGGGCGTGGCGTCAGCCGCCCTCCAAGGTGAGTGCGACCCAGCAAGCACAGCCAGAACCCGATCAGAGGAAACTGTCCCACGTAACCGCTAACGTCCGCCGTGATGGGTCCCACGGAGGAGTCCTGATAGCCTCTCCCGGTTCGACAACCGAAATCCTGCCCCTGCGGGCCGGTGCTACCGGTCGCAACGGGGCCCACAGCCTGCGCTGTGGTCCTTAGGAGGTAAATGCCGATGCCGAGTGCATCGCGTGGCGGTTTGCGGCCTTACGAGGTCATGATCATCCTCGAAGCGGACCTGGATGAGGAGACGATCCGGGCTGCCGTCGAACGGTGGCTGCAACTCATCGAGTCCCGGGGTGCGGAGCGCGGCTTCGTCGACTTCTGGGGCAAGCGTCGTTTGGCCTACGAGATCAATCGCAAGACCGACGGGTATTACGTGGTCATGCAGGCGAAGGCCGAGCCCGCGGCGATGGATGAGTTGAACCGGGTGCTCTCTCTTGCAGACGAGACCATCCGTCACAAGGTGTTGCGCATCCCCGAGAAGGTCTACGGGCCTCCGAAGGTTGCGGGTAGCACCCCGGCGGATCACGCATAGGGGAGGATCCCATGGCAAACAACAGCAACGCGATCACTGTGGCCGGCAACCTCACACGCGACCCGGAGATGCGGTACACCGCGAGCGGCAAGCAGACGACGAACTTCAGTGTCGCCGTCAACCGTTCGTGGCGTAACCAGCAGAGCAACGAGTGGGAAGAGCGGACGAGTTTCTTCAACGTCGTCACGTGGGGAAATCTGGCCGAGAACGTCGTCGCATCCCTTCACAAGGGCATGCGGGTTGTTCTCACGGGACGGCTCGAGCAGCGCAGCTGGGAGACCGAACAGGGCGAGAAGCGCTCGGTAGTGGAAATCGTTGCCGACGAGGTCGGGCCGAGCCTTGTGTTCGCCACCGCTGAGGTTCACCGCGTCGAGCGCAGCGGCCCCGGCGAGGCGCGCGGTGGCGATCGGCCCCAACAGCCCGCGTCGGTTCCGGCCGGCGGCGGAGACCAGTCTTACGACCAGTTCGGCGAAGAGCCGTTCTAGTCCGTTCTCAGAGGAAACGATGGCTCGTAAAGAAGTACGCAAGGAACGCGGACCAGCGAAGGACCGCCGTCCGCTCAAGAAGAAGACGTCGATCCTCACAACCGAGAGCATCGACTGGATCGACTACAAGGACGTGAACGTGCTGCGGCGCTTCATGTCCGAGCGGGCGAAGATCCGGGCTCGCCGTGTCACGGGTAACGACCAGCAGCAGCAGGTCGCGGTCGCCAAAGCGATCAAACTCGCGCGTGAGATGGCGTTGTTGCCGTACAGCGTCCGCCAGGTGACGCAACGGTCGAAGGGGCGGCGCGACCGCGGTGACCGAGGCGACCGAGGCGACCGGGGTGAGCGCGAGCTGCAGGCTCCGCCCGACGAGGTCGAGCGCACCGTGGTCACGGGCGCCGAGGCCGAACTGACCGGCATCGACGAGACCCGTCTCGACGACACGGGCGGGGAGACCGCATTCGCCGACACGGGCGGCGACGAAGCGGTGGCGGCTGACGTCGGCGGAGATCAGGAATGAAGATCGTCATGCGAGCCGATGTCGAGAACGTCGGCAAGAAGGGCGACCTCGTCGACGTCGCCGACGGCTACGCCCGCAATTATCTGGTGCCCAAGGGCCTGGCCATCAAGGCCACGCCCGGCATCGAGAAGCAGGCCGAGGCCATGCGCCGCAACCGCGACGCCAAGGACAGCCGTGACCGTGAGTCCGCGGAAGCGGTGGCAGCCCGGTTCGTCGGCCGTTCGGTCACGGTCACCGCGCGTGCCGGTGAGGGCGGGAAGCTGTTTGGTTCGATCACGTCGTCGGACATCGCCGAGGCCATCGAGGCTCAGCTGAACGTCGAGATCGACCGGCGCCGGATCGCGCTTGATGAGCCGATCAAGGAACTGGGAACGGTCGAGTTGACCGTTCGACTGCACCCCGACGTCATCGCTCCGGTGTCCGTCGAGGTCGTCGCCCAGAGCTGACGCGACCGCCACCCAGCGCGCGCAAGTTGTCCACACCCCCCTGGGGATTGCGCGCGCTCGCGTTCGCGACCACCGCCCGGTTCACGCGCTGGGTGGGGGACGCGGTGGTGCGGACTCGTTTCCCACCCTGTGGAGAACGTGGTCATCCACAGACTTGTGGACGGCGCCCCGGGCTCCCGGAAGAGATATCCCCTGATCGGGACGGCAGCCGCGCTTCACTGTCTCACGTGGCTGTCACCATCGACTTCGACATGTCCACAAGGTCGGGGCCGTGATGCACAGCGCGGTGCTCGTCACCCACAACGTTGTGGGTCTAGCGATCCCCAGGGGCCGGGCGCGACGCTCGCCGAGGGGAGGAGACACTCGACGTGGTTCATTCGATTGACGACGCGCGCCGGCGGCCGGTCGACACAGCGCTCTCTGAACGAGGGCGCGTGCCGCCGCACAACCTGGAAGCAGAGGAGTCGCTGCTCGGGGCGATGATGCTGTCGCGCGAGGCGCTCACGGCCGCGGTCGAGGCCCGGCTCGAGAACCACGACTTCTACAAGCCCGCGCACGGGATCATCTTCGACGCCTCCTACTCGTTGCACAGTCGCGGCGAGCCGGTCGACCCGGTCACGGTGGCCGAGGAGTTGCGCCGTGCCGACCGCCTCGACGGCATCGGCGGCCGGGCTGCACTCATGCGCATTCAGGCCGGTACACCCGCGTCGGCCAACGCGGTGCACTACGCGCAGATCGTTGCCGAACTCGCGATGTTGCGTCGGCTGATCGAAGCGGCCTCGGACATCCAGCAGATGGCGTACACGGTCGACGACGACGTCGACGAGACCATCGACCGGGCCGAGACGATGATTTTCGAGGTCGCGGAGCGGCGCGTCTCCGACTCGTTGGTGTCGCTGTATCCGGCGCTCGAAGCGACGATGGATCAGCTCGCGCACTTGTACGACCGTGACACGGGCATCACCGGTGTGCCGACGGGTTACCACGACCTCGACGAGTTGCTGCTCGGGTTGCAGCCGTCGACGCTCACGATCGTCGCCGCCCGCCCCGGTCAGGGCAAGACCTCGTTCGCGCTGGGCGCGGCACTGAACTGCGCGCTCGTCGCGAAGAAGCCGGTGCTGTTCTTCTCGATGGAAATGGGCCACCTCGAGCTGACGAAGCGTCTGCTGGCGGCCGAAGCGCTCATCGACTCGCGCAAGCTCTCGACCGGCCGGCTCAACGACCACGAGTGGCCGAAGCTGAACCAGGCGGTGGGGCGCCTCGCCGAAGCTCCGTTCTTCATCGACGACAACCCGCACTGCACGGTTATGGAGATGCGGGCCAAGGCGCGGCGCACGAAGGCGCGCTACGGCGACCTCGGGATGATCGTCATCGACTACTTGCAGCTCATGTCGTCGTCGCGGCGCGTCGAGTCTCGCCAGATCGAAGTGTCGGAGATGTCGCGCGGGCTGAAGATCCTCGCCCGCGAACTCGACACGCCGGTGATGTGCCTCTCGCAGCTCAACCGCCAACTCGAATACCGCCAGGACAAGAAGCCGATGCTCGCGGACCTGCGCGAGTCGGGATGCCTCACGGCCGACGCCGAGTTGCTGCTGGCCGACGGGTCGACCGCAACGATGGGCGCGCTGTACGAGTCGGGTGCGCGCGATGTCGACATCATCACGCTCGACGAACACCTGCGCATGGTTCCCGGCGTGATGACGCACGTGTTCGCTTCGGGCACCAAGCCCGTGTTCGAGTTGCAGCTGGCGTCCGGGCGCAGCGTGCGCGCGAGCGCGAACCACCCGTTCCTCACCCTCGAAGGATGGATGCAGGTCGCCGACCTCCAGGTGGGCACCCGCATCGCCGGCGGCCGCAACGGCGGCGTCGTCGATGCGCAACGCGACACGATCCCGCACGAGGTGTGGGACTACATCGAGAGCAAGGGTCTTCTCGTCATGGGCATGCGCGCCCACGATCTCATCGACCGGCTCGGCGCCGACGAGGGCGTGCACCGTGTGTACGAGCGCGGCATCTCGCGCGGGCTGATGCGGCGCATCGCGGCCGAGCTGCCCGACGGATTCCTTGCCGACTTGGGTGTCTCCGACGTGCTGTGGGACGAGATCGTGGCGATCGTCCCGCGCGGCGAGGCGCCGGTGTTCGACGCGACGGTGCAGGGCACGCACAACTTCGTGGCCAACGGCATCGTGGCGCACAACAGCATCGAGCAGGATGCCGACGTCGTGTTGTTCATCTACCGCGACGAGTACTACAACCCCGACTCCGACCAGCGGGGCATGGCCGAGATCATCGTGTCGAAGCACCGTAATGGCCCGACGGGCAGTACGCGCCTGGCGTTCCTGGAGCAGTACACGAAGTTCTCC
The DNA here is from genome assembly GCA_031404355.1 of Actinomycetes bacterium. Classification (GTDB taxonomy): domain Bacteria; phylum Actinomycetota; class Acidimicrobiia; order IMCC26256; family PALSA-610; genus JANNHK01. The sequence goes on along the minus strand of JANNHK010000252.1, from coordinate 14,827 downwards.
AACCTCGCCCGCGAATAGCGCAACCTTCGGGCGGCCTCGGCAGTCGTAGTCGCTATGCAAGGACGCACTGCCCTCATCGCCGGCGCAGCCGGACTGGTCGGTATCTCGGCGCTCTCCCTCGTCTACGTCGCGACGGCTGTCGACGATGACCCGCCGGCCGCGGAACCAAAGCCCCCGCCGACGGTTGCCCGGGAAGACGACACCGAAAGCGACGAAAGTTCGGCCTTCGAAGCTGTCGGAGAGGGTCTGGGCGAAGCTCTCGGCGAGGCCGTTGGTGAGGGCCTGACGGGTGTGTTCGAGGGGGTCGAGCCCGCGTTCGCCTACCACGACGAGATCAGTCGCATCGCGGTGGCGACCGGTCGCTCGCCGCGTGACGCCGACGTCGTGCGCGAGGCGTTCGTCTCGCTCCAGCCTCGCTATCCGTCAGCCGTGTTGTTTGACGGGCCGCCGGTCGATGTCGCGACGCAAGCTGACTGGGAAGCTGCGCAGTGGCGCTTCATCGTCACGGACCCGGTCGGATCCGCGCTCTGCGTCGAGGTGTCGCTCGATACGGGGCCGGTCGAGACGTCGGAGCAACTCCTTGCGATCGGGTGTCGCGCCCCGGGGACGTTCGTCGAGTAGCGGCACTGCAATGTAAGTATGCGGTGTGCTTCTCGCCACCGTTCTCGCGCTGGCGTCGGGGGTTCTGCACGCGACGTGGAACCTGCTCATCAAGACCAGCGACGACCGTGAACTCGCGTCGTGGGGGCAATTCGTTGCCGGCGGGCTGATCTTTCTCCCGGTCCTGTTCTTCACGGGTCTGCCCGATCGCGACGCGTGGCCGTTCCTCGCGGCGTCGGCGTTGATCCACATCGTCTACGTGGGCGCCCTGGTCGGCGCGTACCACCACGGCGACTTCTCACTCGTGTACCCGCTCGCGCGCGGCGGCGGGGCGCTCGGTGCCGCGTTGCTGGGCGCGTTGCTGCTCGACGACACACTCCCGCTGGGCGCGTGGCTGTCGCTGCTCGTCGTCGCGATCGGGCTGGCATCGCTCATCCGGCCCGGCGCGCCGCGCGCGGAGCTCTGGTACGCGCTCGCGACCGCGGCCGTCATCGCGACGTACACCGTGGTTGACGCCGACGGCGCCCGCCGTACCGACAACGGGTTCGCGTACGGGGTGACGCTCACGCTGTGTACCGCGGTGACGCTGAGTATCACCGGGGTCCTGCGCGGCCGCGGCGGCGACTTCGTGCGCACGATCCGCTCCTGCTGGCCGCGCTACGCCGTCTCGGGCGCGTGCCTGTGCGGCGCGTACTCGATGGTGCTCGTGGCGTTTCGGCTCGCGCCCGTCGGCTACGTCGCGACCCTGCGCGAGTCGTCGGTCGTGTTCGGCGCGCTGCTCGGCTGGCTCGTCCTCGGCGAAGCACTCGGCCGCCGCCGCACGATCTCGTCGGTCGTCGTGTGCATCGGCCTCGTCGCCCTCGTGATCTTCCGCTAACCCCGCCCCACCGCCGAAATTGCGCCGTATGACGACCGTTTCGGTCCTTGGCGCAATTTCGGACGGATGTCAGTCGAAGACGGCGGTGCGGCGGCCGTAGACGATGACGCGGTGCTCGAGGTGCAGGCGCAGTGCTTCGGCGAGTACGACGGCTTCGAGGTCGCGACCGCGGCGTTCGAGACGGGCGGGGTCGTCGCGGTGGGATACCGGCATCACCTGTTGGGCGAGGATCGGGCCTTCGTCGAGTGCGGCGGTGACGTAGTGCGCGGTGGCGCCGATCACCTTCACGCCGCGCTCGTGCGCCTGTTGGTACGGCCGCGCACCCGCGAAGGACGGCAGGAACGAGTGGTGGATGTTGATCATGCGTTCGGGCCACTCGGCGACGAGCCAGGGCGGCAGGATGCGCATGTAGCGAGCGAGCACGACGACGTCGGGTTGCTGTTCGGCCAGGAGCGCGCCGAGTGCGAGTTCCTGCGATTCGCGGCCGTCGGCTACCGGCACGTGGTGGAACGGCACACCGAACCGACCGCTGAACTCGGCGTGGTCGGCGTGGTTGGACGCGACGAACGCGATGTCGCCGGGGAGTTCACCGAGCGCGCTCCGTACGAGCAGGTCGGCCAGGCAGTGCCCCTGACGTGACACGAGCACCGCTACTCGGGCCCGCGCCGCGAGGTCGTGCAGGCGCCAGTCCATCGCGAACTCGTCGGCCACAGGCGAGAACGCCGCCCGCAGGTCGTCGACCCCGGCGTCGACTTCGAACTCGACACGCTGGAGGAACAGACCCACTTCGGGGTCGGAGTGTTGGTCGGCTTCGACGATGTTGCCGCCGTACTCGGCGGCGAACTGCCCGACGGCCGCGACGATTCCCGGTCGGTCGGGACAGCGCAGGAGCAGGGCGGCGCGCATTAGAAGAGCGTCAGATCGGGGTCGATGCCGTCGCGCAGCTGCACCAGGTCGATCTCGATGCACGAGACGCCCTTACTCTCGGCGAACACGCGGGCCTGCGGTTTGATCGACTGCGCGACGAACATGCCCGTTGTCGGCGCGTACCGGCCGTCGCGATCGAGCCGTTCCTGGTAGCGCAGCAACTGCTCGACGCCGGCGATGTCGCCGACGCGCTTGACCTCGATCACGACCGTGGTCCCATCGGTGGCGCGACAGAGCAGATCGACGGGACCGATGTCGGTCGGATACTCGCGGCGAATCAACGTGAGGTCCTCGCGCAATGCGGCGACGCGCGCCGCGAGCAGTTGCTGCAGTTCTGCCTCGACGCCGTCCTTTTCCAGGCCGGGGTCGTCACCCAGTTCGGCACGCGTATCGGAGACGATGTCGTGCAGTTCGATGCGCAGCTCCTCGCCCTTCGGGTTCCGGGCCGTGATGTGGCCTTCGACTTCGTCGATCGTGCACGGCGGGTTCATCCAGTTGAGTGGCTTGTAGGCCTTCGCGTCGGAGTGGATGGCGATCGAACCGTCGGCCTTGAACAAGATCAGGCGCGTTGCCGACGCCAGCCGGGCCCCGAGCCGACCCTGGTACTCCACCGTGCATGTCGCCACGACCAGTCGCATCGATCGCGCAGCGTAATCTTCGGCGTGTCATTCGACCGGCGGGTTGGGTTCGGGCTGGGGCTCCTGGCCGTTGTCGGCCTCCTTGTCAGTGTCGGATTGAGCGAGCCGCCGACCGTCACGCTCCACAACGACGAGGCTGCGTTCGAGGAGCTCGTCGGGCTCCTCGAGGCCAACGAGCAGGGCGACTGGCTCGTCCGCTACACCGCCCGCCGCGAGCTGCACAGCGGCGAACTCACGGCGCGGTCAGTTTCCGAAGCTCGCCGCGCCGGCGCGCGCGTACAACGCGAGCCGACGTCGGTGACAACCGAACGCGGCGACGAGAAGGTCGAGTGCAACGTGGTCGGCGACCATGTCGAGTGTTTGCGCGGCACGGTCGTGTCCGGCCTGAGCGCGGCCGACATCGTCCGCACGCTCGTCGCCAGCGACGCCTACGTCGTGATCCGGTTGCCGGACGAGACCATCGCCGACGAGGACGCACAGTGTTTCGGCGTGTTCGGCGCCCGCGGCTTCGAAGCCGGCTTCGGACTCGAACGTCAGTACTGCTTCGCATCCGACGGCGTGCTGCTCCGCCAGCAGGAAATCAACCTTCTGGCCACCGACGAGCGGATCGCGACGGCCGTCGTTCGCGACCCGACGGAGGCCGACGTTGCCGAACTCGTCGAGAGCCTCGAGCGGGCGGCTGCACTCGCGGAGGGATAACCTCGAACCGCTGTGGACTTCTACGACGACGTCCTGCGGGAACTGATCTTGGCGTTGGGCGCCGCGCTGTTCCTCGCCAACGCCTTCGCGCTCGTTCGCCGGCGCGTCGATGCCCGCGCCGCCGCCGCTCAGCACGTTGCCCGGCACCGCCCGGGAAGCCCGGTACGGGGCTACGGACACACCCCGACCGACGGCGACCTCGTCCAGGCGCCCCTCGCCCGAACCGTCACCTACATGCTGGTGGGGCTCATCGTGATGGTCTGGGCGATCGCGTCGATCGTGGCGTAACTGCCAGTCAGGCGGAGATCGGCGGCCGCCGACCGGCCCAGGGCAGCGCCGATTCGAGCTGGGCCGCGAGCCGAATCAGGACGTCCTCGCGTCCGTACGCCGCGACGAACTGCACACCCACGGGGAGGTTCTCGTCGTTCCAGTACAGCGGCAAGGAAATCGCGGGCTGGCCGGTGATGTCGAACGGAACGGTAAAGGTGACCAGGTTCCCCATGCGCTCGCCGGCAGCCGGGTCCGCGTTGTCGGGCGCGAGTTCGCCCAGCAACACCGGCGGTTCGGGGCTCGTCGGCAATACGAGCACGTCGTGTTCGTCCCACCACGCGGCAACGCCGCGCGACCACGTCTGCATTTCTTCGACCGCGGCGATGTAGTCGGTGGCGGCGATACCGGCGCCGGCCTCGGTCAAGAACGCGTTGCCGGGTTCGAGTCGGGTAGCGATTTCGGTTCCGGTTCGGCGAGACCAACGGGCGACGTCGCGCGCCAGCGCCGCGCACATCACTGCGCCGAACGCGTGGTCGACCGGTACGTCGAGCGCGGAGATGACTGCCGGTTCGACGACGTGGCCGAGCGCCGCGAGCGCGCGTACGGCGGCATCGACCGCGGCGATGCAGTCTGCGTGCGACGCGCCGCCGCCCCGTCGGTCGGTGCGCACGCCGATGCGCAGGCGCTCGACAGGTGCACTGACCTCCTCGCGGTACGGGCGCGCCGGCGCGGGCGCGGTGTACGGGTCGCCGGTGCCGGGTCCGGCGACGGCGTCGAGCACGGCCGCGGTGTCGCGGATCGAGCGCGTGAGCACGAACTCGTGCGTGAGTGGTCCCCAGTACTCGCCGAAACCGGGGCCGAGCGTGGTACGGGCCCGCGTCGGCTTCAGCCCGACGATGCCGCACATCGACGCCGGGAACCGGATCGACCCGCCCATGTCGTTGCCGTGGGCCACGGGCACGAGCCCGGCTGCCACCGCGGCGGCCGATCCGCCGCTCGACCCGCCCGGGCTACGCGTGCTGTCCCACGGGTTGTGCGTCGCGCCGTACGCGAGTGGTTCGGTGGTCACACTCGACGCGAGTTCGGGCGTGTTGGTCTTGCCGACGAACACGAAGCCGGCGGCGCGGAACCGTTGTGCGAGCCACGTGTCGGAGTCGGCGGTCCAGCCGAGTTCCTTCAGTGCTCGCATCCCGCAGTGGTAGGGGTCGCCCGCGGTGTGACACACGGCGTCCTTCACGAGGAAGGGGACGCCGCGCAACGGGCCCGCGGCAGTGTCGGCTTCGGTGACGGCGAGGTCGAAGCGTTCGTGGATCACGGCGTTGAGTTCGGGATTGATCTTCTCGACGCGCGCGATCGCCGCCTCGACGAGTTCCCTCGGCGTGAGCTCCCCGGTGGCGACGAGTTCGGCCTGGGCCGTGGCATCGAGCGCGGCCAGTTGGTCGGTCATGACAGCTGCTTTAGCACAGGACGCCGGGCCCGCGATACTGGCAGGGAGCCGGGCGGGCATGACTCGGCGCGACGGGGAGTCGTGTGAGCCGAGTCGCGAAGCAGAAACAGCCGGACCCGAAGCCGGCGGACGACATCGCCTGGATGGCGGTGCTCGTCGGCGTGGTCGCGGTGCCGCTCGTCTTCGTCCCCTTCGCGGCCGACATCTTCATGCTCGCCAAGGTGCTCGTGGCGACGGCCGCAATTCTGGTCGGGTGGGCCGCGTGGTGCACGCTCGGTCGTTCACTCCCGAGGGCACCACGCGTCGCGATTCCGGTGGCGGTGTTGCTCGTCGCGACCGCGCTCGCTACTGCGTTCTCGGTTGCGCCCCGCTTGTCGCTCGTCGGTGTATACCAGCGCTACGGCGGACTCGCCCCCCTCGTCGTGTTTGTCTCGTTCGCCGCGCTGGTGGTCGTCACGACCTGGGATCGTCCCGACCGGCTCGACGCCCTCGGCCGCGCCCTCGGTGCCGTCGCGGTCGTCGTGGCGGTGTACGGGTTGTTCCAGCGCGCGGGTCTCGACGCGTTCGACTTTCGGGAGGCGTCGGGTGGCAAAGTGCGGTTCCCGGGAAGCACCTTGGGAAACTCCAACTTCGCGGGCGGGTTCCTGGCCATTGGCCTGCCGTTCGTCGCGGCGTCCTGCGTCACCACACGCGAACGCCGGTTGCGAGTCGCGGGCCTCGTCGGCGCCGTCGCAGTGTTCGCCGGCTTGTGGGCGACGTCGAGCCGGGGCGGCATCGTCGCGGCCGCGGCCGGGCTGGCCGTCGCGGCGTTCCTAGGGCGCGATCGGTTGCCGCGGTGGTCACGGCCGCTCACGATCGCCGGCGCCGTGGCAGCAGCAGCGTTGGTGGTCGTCGCGGTGGGAGTGGTCGCGACCGGCGCGCGTGACGTTCCCGGTGACGACCTCGAACTGCTGCGCAGCGAAAGCGCCCGCGTGCGCGCGTTCGAGTGGGAAGCCGCGGTGGCGTCGTTCGCCGACCGGCCGCTGCTCGGGCATGGCCCGGACACGTTCGCGATTGTCTACCCGCAGTTCCGCACTGCCGAGGACGGCGCGACGCTCGGAACGCAGCTTTCGGACAAGCCCCACAACGTGTTTCTCGAACGGGCCGGCGCCACGGGCATCGTCGGTTTCGGTGCGTACCTCGTGGTCGTCGGGATGGCGCTGGGGCACGGCGCGCGGCGGGTGCGAAGCGCGCCTGCGGCCGAAGTCGCGACACTGCTCGCGTTCATTGGCGGCCTCACGGCGTATCTGACGCAAGCGCTCTTCACGATCGACGTGCCGCCTCTCGCGTTCGTCGGGTGGGTGCTCGTCGGTGGCCTGGTCGCGCTCGCCGATCCGGCACTTGTCGAGGATCGCACCGCAGCGGTCGCCCGCAAACGGGCCGAGAAACAACCTTCTCGCTCCCGGGTCCCGTTGTTCGTCGCCGGCGGTGTCTCCGTGTTGCTGCTGGTGCCGCTCGGCGCCGACACGCGACTCCACTTCGCCGAAAACGACGACCGCGACGGTGACCTGGCCACCGCCCTCGATGGGTACGACGCCGCAGTCGGGTTGCACCCCTTCGAAGCCGCGTACCGGCGCGCGGCCGGCTTTGCCGCGGAGCGGCTCGCGGTGGCGACCGACGATCGTGCCGAGAAGAAGCGCCTCTACAACGTCGCGATCGACCGGTACACCGAGGCGCTCGATCGTCAGCCCGGGTACGTGCCGTTCCTCGTCGACCTCGCGCGCGTGCACGTCCAACGCTCCCGTGAGGTCGACGCTTCGGCGCTGGGCGACGCCGACGCGGCGCTTACCGAAGCGGTGCAGCTTGATCCGCACGACTGGGAACTCCGTGAGTTGCACGGCCAGGTGCTCAACGCGTGGGCGAACGCCGGCGCCGACGACGCACGGGCGCGGGCCGAGTCCGAATACGAAGCGTTGCTCGAGCTGCAACCGAGGCGGTTCGACGCGTGGATCACGCTCGGCCGCATCCGTGTCGCGTTGGGCGACGCCGACGGCGCGCGCGAAGCGGCCGCGCAGGCCTCGTTCGTGCTGCCGTTCACCGACGAGGCGTACGAGTTGGTGCAGGCCGCAGACAAGATCGACGCCGAGGAGTAGGAGCGCGCAAGGCCCGTTCTGGGGAGTCGTCTCGATTTCGTCATCACCGGGGTCCACGGAGCCGCCCGCGGATCCGAGAGATACCGGGCTCAGGTGCGAGCCGCCCGGACGGCCGTGAACACCATCGGGAGTTGGAGGGGCAAGCGCGCCCAAAGCGCGAAGCCCTTGCCATCGCGGGGCGGGTTGTCGATCGCCATCTGCACATTCGCCGGGTACACGGCGAGCAGCGTGAAGGCGGCCGCGTAGCCGCCGGCCCGCCGAGTCGCCGGCCGCGCCAGCAACGCAGCCGACACCAGTTCCGCCACCCCGCTCGCATACGTCCACATACGGGGCGAGCCCGGGACCCAGGTGGGAACGATCTCGTCGAACGGCCGGGGGGCGACGAAATGCAGCGCGCCCAAGGTGGCGAGTAGCGCGGTCAGGCCTTGGACGGAGCGGCGATGCACGAGAGGGAGTCTGGCAGGCGCGGTCGCCCGCAGGCACCGCCCGCGGTCGTTCGGATGCGGGCGGTGTTGACCCTGGTCACGGGCTTGTCGTACGCTCCGCCGTGCGCAGGCCGTGGGGGCTGCGGTCCTGGGGGGCATTCGTATGGGACGGCGTGTGGTCGCGGTCGCAGCTGTCGTGAGCGCGCTGGCCTTCGTCAGCCTGTTCTCGCCGCTGCCGTCATCGGCGAGCGTAGGAAACCCGGGCGCGCTCACGATCGACATATTCGGTTCGCTCGACACGCCGTCGTTCGGGGTGTTCCTCGCGCTCGACACGCCGGCCGCGGGAACGGTGGCGGGGACCGGAGCCCTCGACTTTCCGGCCGGCAACTTCGCCTTCACCCCCGAGGACACGTTCTTCGCGATCCCGCCATTCGGCATCGTCGACGCCACCATCCAACCGCAGATGACCCAGGATCTGACCGGTAACGTCAACCCGCAGACCGGGAACCTGGCGCTCAACGGCCAAATGCAGTTGGTGCTCACGTCGACCGGCGGCGACGCGGGTGTCCTCACGAACTGTGTGGTCGGTCCGTTCACGCTGAACCTCGACGAAGTCGTCGACGGCGAGTACGACGAGGATTTCGGTTCGGCCTCGCTCCTGCATAGCGGCAGCGGGATCCCCGCGATCCCGGCCGCGGCTCCGGGGTGCGGGGACGCCGCGACCATCGCCGACCTGAACGCAGAGTTCGGAGACCTCCCGATCACCGCGGCCGAACTCGAGCTGGTCATGGACGTCGAGTTCGATCCGCCGCCGACGACCGACCCGCCGTCGACGACCACGACGGTGGCGCCGACTACGACGACGACGGTGCCGCCGACGACCACGTCCACCTCGACGTCGACGACAACCGTGCCGCCGACAACGACGTCCACCTCGACGTCGACGACAACCGTGCCGCTGACAACGACGTCCACCTCGACGTCGACGTCCACCTCGACCTCGACATCGACGACGACCGTGCCGCCGACAACTACGACATCTACCTCGACCTCGACCTCGACCTCGACATCGACGACGACCGTGCCGCCGACAACTACGACATCGACCTCGACATCGACGACGACCGTGGCGCCGACAACTACGACATCGACCTCCACGTCGACGACGACCGCACCCCCGACGACCTCGACCACGACGTCCACGTCGACCTCGACAACGAGCACGTCGACGTCGACCGTGCCGCCGACGACCACCACGACGATCTCGACGGCGACGACGGTGCCGGCCCCGTCGACGTCGACCAGCACCGTGCCCGCGGCAGCGACCACCACGTCAAGCCCCGCGCCGACGACAACCGCGGTGGGCTCGGGTCAAGCGGTGACCACGACCGTGGCGCCTTCCGCGACCACGCCCACGACCGTGCGTCCGGCCGCGACCACCGCGACGACGAGTTCGAGTTCGGGCTCCCTGCCGGTTACCGGTGGTCCGTTCCTCGTGCTGGCGACGCTCGCGGCCGCGCTCATGGCGCTCGGCGTCTTCCTCATCGCCCGCGAACCGGGCCGCACACCCATCCACCGCGCCCGTCGGTAACCGCGAGCGTTCAGCTCTTGGCGATCACGGTGTCGGCAACGGCGGGGATGATCGACTCGCCGTAGGCCTGGAGCGTGGCTTCCTTCGCGTCGTGTTGCAGGTAGATCGCGAACTGGTCGACGCCGAGTGCCTTCAACTCCAGCAGTCGTTCGACGTGAACTTCCGGCCGGCCGAACAGGCAGAAGCGGCCAATGATTGCGTCGGGCACGAAGTCGGCGTGCGTGTTGCCGGCGCGGCCGTGCTGGTTGTAGTCGTAGTCCTCGCGGCCCGCGACGTAGTCGGTGAGCGCGGCCGGAACGTCGGCGCCGTCGGCGCCGTAGCGGGCGACGATGTCGGCGACGTGGTTGCCGACCATGCCGCCGAACCAGCGGCACTGGTCGCGCTGGTGCGCGACATCGTCGCCGACGTACGCGGGCGCGGCCACGCAGATCTTCACCGACGCGGGGTCGCGACCGGCGCGCTCGGCCGCGCCGCGCACTGCGGCGATGCTCCACGCGACGATGTCGGGGTCGGCGAGTTGCAGGATGAACCCGTCGCCGACTTCGCCGGTGAGGGCGAGCGCCTTCGGGCCGTAGGCGGCGACCCAGATGTCGAGCCGGCTGTCCGTGTTCCACGGGAAGCGCAGCCGGCTGCCCTTGTAGAGCACCTCTTGCCCGTTGGCGAGACCGCGGATGACACCGATCGCCTCGCGCAGCGTTTGCAGCGTCGTCGGTTTGCCGTTGGTGACCCGCACGGCCGAGTCGCCCCGCCCGATCCCGCAGATGGTGCGGTTGCCGAACATCTCGTTCAGCGTGGCGAACAGCGACGCGGTCACGGTCCAGTCGCGCGTCGCCGGGTTGGTGACCATCGGGCCGACTACGATCTTGTGGGTCGCCGACAGCATCTGGCTGTAGATCACGAACGGTTCCTGCCAGAGCAGGTGCGAATCGAACGTCCACGCGTGCGAGAACCCGAGCAGCTCGGCCTGCTTGGCGAGCTCGACCACGCGCCACGCCGGCGGGTTCGTCTGGAGCACGACTCCGAAGTCCATCTGTCTCCTCAGCGAGTGCGCGGGAACCCGAGGTCGACCGACGAGGTCGACGGGTCGGGCCAGCGCGTGGTGACGACCTTGGTGCGCGTGTAGAAGTCGATGCCGGCCGGGCCGTACATCGCGGTGTCGCCGAACAGTGACGCCTTCCACCCGCCGAAGCTGTAGTACGAAACGGGCACGGGGATCGGCACGTTCACGCCGACCATGCCACAGATCACGTCGAACTCGAACTGCCGGGCCGCGCCGCCGTCGCGCGTGAAGATGGCGCAGCCGTTGCCGTACGGGTTGTCGTTCACGAGCCCGAGCGCTTCTTCGTACGTGTCGGCCCGCACGACCGCGAGCACGGGACCGAAGATTTCGTCGTCGTACACCTTCATGCCCGGCTTCACACCGTCGACGAGCGACACGCCCAGGAAGAAGCCGTCGCCGTCGAAGGTGCGCTCACGGCCGTCGACAACCACGGTCGCACCGTCAGCGGCGGCGGTTTCGAGGTAGGACGCGACCTTGTCACGGTGCTCGCGCGTGATGAGCGGACCCATCTCGGCGGCCGGGTCGGTGCCGGGTCCGATGCGCAGCGCCGGCAACCGTCGCGAGATCGCGTCGACGAGCGGGTCGGCGACGTCGCCCACCGCCACCACAACGGAGATGGCCATGCACCGTTCGCCCGCCGAGCCGTACGCGGCCGACACCGCGGCGTCGGCGGCCATGTCGATGTCGGCGTCGGGCAGCACGACCATGTGGTTCTTGGCGCCACCGAGTGCTTGCACCCGCTTGCCGTGCGCCGTGCCGGTCTCGTAGATGTAGCGCGCGATCGGTGTGGAGCCGACGAAGCTGATTGCGGCGACATCGGGGTGTTCGAGCAGGCGGTCGACGGCAACCCTGTCGCCCTGCACGACGTTGCACACACCGTCGGGCAACCCCGCCTCGGCCAGCAACTCGGCGAGCAGCAGCGCGGCCGACGGGTCCTTCTCACTGGGCTTGAGTACGAAGCAGTTGCCGCACGCGATTGCGGTGGTCAGCATCCAGAGCGGCACCATGGAGGGGAAGTTGAACGGCGTGATGCCCGCGACGACTCCGAGCGGCTGGCGCACGGAGTGCACGTCGACGTCGGTCGCGGCCTGTTCGGTGAAGCCGCCCTTGAGCAGCGCGGGCACGCCGCACGCAAATTCGACGTTCTCGATGCCGCGAGCGAGTTCGCCCGCGGCGTCGGCGCGCACCTTGCCGTGTTCCGACGACACGACGGCCGCGATCTCGGCCCGGTGCGCGTCGAGCAGGTGCCGGAACCGGAACAGCACTTCGGTGCGGCGCGACAGACTCGCCCGGCGCCACGCGGGGAACGCTGCGGCCGCCGACGCGACGCCATCGTCGACCTCGGCCGCGCTCGCGAACCCGACCTCGGCCTGCTGCTCGCCGGTCGCCGGGTCGTAGACGGGGCCACTCCGTCCCGACGTCGACGGAACCCGCTTCCCGCCGATCCAGTGCTCGATGTTCTTCACGACCTCACCTCAAGTACTCGCTTTGTCCGCGGCGCACGTACTGGCCGTGGCCCTTCTTGCCGACGTAGGCGTCGTGCTGCACGACGACTGTGCCGCGCGAGAGCACCGTGTCGACCTTGCCCTGGATCCGTGTGCCCTCGTACGCCGAGTAGTCCATGTTCATGTGGTGCGAGTTCACGCTGATGGTCGTGGTCGCGTTCGGGTCGTACACGACGATGTCGGCATCGGCGCCCGGCGCGATCACGCCCTTGCGCGACAGCCCGAACATGCGCGCCGGCGTCGTCGAGCACAGTTCGACCCAGCGCGGCAGGGAGATGTGGCCGTCGACGACCCCTTGGTAGATGAGGTCCATGCGGTGCTCGACACCGCCGATGCCGTTCGGGATCGCGGAGAAGTTTCCGAGGCCGAGTTCCTTCTGCTCCTTGAAGCAGAACGGGCAGTGGTCGGTGCTCACCACCGACAGGTCGTCGGTGCGCAGGTAGCGCCAGAGTTCGTCCTGGTGGCCCTCTTCACGCGACCGCAGCGGCGTGGAGCACACGTACTTGGCGCCCTCGAACCCCGGCGCGCCGAGGTGCTCCTCGAGCGAGAGGTACAGGTACTGCGGGCACGTCTCGCCGAACACGTTCCAGCCTTCGTCGCGCGCCTGCGCGACCGCCGACACGGCTTGCTTGGCCGACATGTGCACGATGTACAGCGGTGCCTTCGCGAGTCGAGCCAGCATGATCGCCCGGTGCGTCGCTTCCGCTTCGGTCTCCCACGGGCGCGTCAGGCTGTGGAACCTCGGGTCGGTGTCGCCGCGAGCGAGTGCCTGCGCGACGAGCACGTCGATGGCGATGCCGTTCTCGGCGTGCATCATGATCATCGAGCCGTTGTCGGACGCGGTCTGCATGGCCCGCAGGATCTGGCCGTCGTCCGAGTAGAAGACGCCGGGGTAGGCCATGAACAGCTTGAAGCTGGTGATGCCTTCGGCGCAGAGCTCGTCCATCGCCTTCAACGACTCGTCGTCGACGCCGCCGATGATCTGGTGGAACGCGTAGTCGATCGCGCACTGGCCGTCGGCCTTGCGGTGCCACTCGGCGAGTGAGTCCTGCACGCGTTCGCCGGTGCGCTGCACGGCGAAGTCGACGATCGTGGTGGTACCACCCCACGCGGCCGCGCGGGTGCCGGTCTCGAACGTGTCCGACGCCGATGTGCCCCCGAACGGCAACTCCATGTGCGTGTGGGAGTCGATGCCGCCGGGGATCACGTACTTCCCCGTCGCGTCGATCACGGTGTCGGCGGTCGCCGCGAGGTTCGACCCGAGTGCCGACGAACCGGGCTCGATGAGCGCGGCGATGCGTTCGCCGTCGCAGAGCACGTCGGCGGGCGTCGCACCGGTCGCGCTGACAACCGTGCCGTTGGTGATGAACGTGGTCACCCGGACCTCCTACGTCGTTACTTCAACGGCTGCGGCCTTCATGATCTCGATCGCTTCGGCGATCTCCGCCTCGGTGACGCTCAACGGCGGCGCGATACGCAGCACGTTGCCGTAAAGGCCGCCCTTGCCGAGCAGCAGCCCGCGCCGGCGGGTCGCCTCCATGAACTCGGTCGCGCCCGCAGGCCACGGTTCGGGTCCGCCGGGGCGGTCGCCGGTACCGGGCGCGCACATCTCGATCGCGAGCATGAGCCCGCGACCGCGCACCTCGACGATGTACGGGTGCGTGTCGGCGATGCGTTGCAGCGCGTCCTTCAGCACGTAGCCCTGCCGCTGCGCGTTGCCCTGGAGGTCGTGCGCGACGAGGTAGTCGAGATTGGCGAGCGCGCCCGCGCACGAGAGAGGGTTGCCACCGAAAGTCGAGATGCTGTTGGCGGGCACACTGTCGAGCACGTCTGCGCGCCCGATCACCGCGCCGAGCGTCACGCCGTTGCCGACGCCCTTGGCGATGGTCATCAGGTCGGGCACGAACCCGTGTGCCTGATAGCCCCAGAAGTGGTCACCCGTGCGGCCGAACCCGGTCTGCACCTCGTCGGCGATGAAGAGGATCCCGTACTCGCCGAGCACCTTCTGCATTGCGCCGAAGAACCCGTCGGGCGGCACCGCGAACCCGCCGACACCCTGGATCGGTTCGGCGATCATGCACGCGACGTCGCCGCTCGTACCCATGTCGATCACGTCGTGCAGGTCCTGCACGCACGCGGCGGTGTACGAGCCGTCGTCGAGATCCTTGTACGGGCTGCGCAGCCGGTACCCGCCCTGCACGAAGTTCACGTTCAGGCCGGAGATGCTCGTGGGTCGCCACGCGCGGTTACCCGTGATCGCAATCGCGCCGAACGAACGGCCGTGGTAGCTGTTGCGGAGCGCGAGGATCTGGTTGCTGCGCCGGTACGACGTCGCCGCGAGCAGCGCCGCTTCGTTGGCCTCGGTACCCGACGTGGTGACGAACACCTTGGCGTCGGGAATCCCCGACAGCGCCGACAGCTTCTCCGCGAGTTCGACGAGGGGCCGACTCAGGTACAGCGTCGACGTGTGCAGGATCTGCCCGGCCTGCTCGCGCAGCGCGTCGACAACCTCGGGTATCGAGTGACCGGAGATCGTCGTGAGGATGCCGCCGAAGAAGTCGAGGTAGCGGTTGCCGTCGGCGTCCCACACGTGGCGGCCTTCGCCCCGCACGAGCTCGATCGGGTTGTCGTAATACAGCGCGAGCCAGCTCGGCAG